>NZ_JNXJ01000059.1:0-27254 GCF_000716625.1 Streptomyces bikiniensis
CGCGGGCGAACGCGGCCCACGCGGCCGGGGCGGCTCAGGACTGGCATCGGAGACCTCCACCCGCAACCCCTCCCGCCCGCGCCGCAGAACGAACTCCTCAGGGCCCCCGGCGTGCAGACAGGCATTGGTCACCACCTCCGACACCAACAGCAGCACGTCCTCGACCCGCTCCTCCCCCGCCTCGCTCCCCGCCGGAATCCACCCCCAGTCCGCCAACGCCTCCGCCGTGAAGTCCCGGCAGCGCGACACCACCCTCCGCACCCCGCGCAGCAGCAGTCTCCTGACCTGGGCGCCGTCCGCGTCGGCATCACCGCCGGTCACGGCCGGCTCCGCCCTCGCGCGGCGCCGGGTCGGCCAGGGCGCGGTCGGTGTCCTCGTACACCCGGAAGACGGCCCTGGCCCCGGTGATGTCGAACATCCGGTCCACCGGCGGGCGCAGCCCGGCGAGGTCCAGGTGACCGCCCGTCTCCCGCATCCGCAGGCGCGCCTTCAGGAGCGCGTTGAGTCCGGTCGAGTCGCAGAAGCCGAGGCCCGAGCAGTCGACGACGATCCGCCGGGCGCGGGCGTGCTCCTCCACCGCCTCGCGCAGCGGGGCGACCGTGTCGTGGTCGAGCTCCCCGCCCAGTTCGAGCACCACCACCCCGTCGGCCGTCCCGGGCCGGACCCGTACGTCGAACCGGGCACGGCCGGGCTTCCGCCACGTCCCTGCGCCGCCGTCCACGTCCATGGGCTCGCCCCTCTCCTCGTCCCTCTCGGTGGCTCTTCCTCACCCCAGTTTCGGACAGGTGGCGCCGGATGACCTCCTTGGAGCGCGCGGCGGGGGCCGGGGCCGGTCGGCGGAGCCTCGTTTCCATGATCCCGATCGAGTGAACGGCGGGCGCGTGCCCCTCCCGGGGCACCTCGGAGGCGCGACGATGCCGGGGACTCTTCCACCCCCTGAGGAAAGGCCGCTCCCGTGCGCCGTGCCCTGATCGTCGTCGATGTACAGAAGGACTTCTGCGCGGGCGGCGACGTCCCCGTGAACGGCGCCACCGACCTGGCCGTCGCCCTCGCCGGGCTGGTCCGGGGCGCCGGCGACCGGTACGCACACGTCGTCGCCACCCGCGACCACCACATCGACCCGGGCGACCACTTCTCGGACGAACCCGACTTCGAGGACTCCTTCCCGGTGCACTGCGTCGCCGGCACCGAGGGCGCGGAGTTCCACCCGGAGTTCGCGGCCGCCGTCGCCTCCGGGGCCGTGGAGGAGGTCTTCTTCAAGGGGGCCCACTCCGCCTCGAAGAGCGGCTTCGAGGGCGCGACCGCGAACGGCACGCCGCTGGGCGACTGGCTGCGCGCCCGCGGGGTCGACGGCGTCGACGTCGTCGGCATCGGGACGGACCACTGCGTGAAGGCCACCGCCTTCGGCGGGGTCCGGGAGGGCTTCGACGTGCGCGTCCTCCTCGACCACACGGTCGGCGTCGCCGCCGACACCACCGACCGCGCGCTGGACGAGCTGCGCGCGGCGGGCGTCGGGCTGAGCGGCCGGCCGGTGGTCCTGGTCTGACCGGCGGTTTCGGCGTACGGCCCAGGGCTCTCGGACGGCTGGTGGCCCCTGCCCGACCCGGCGGTTTCGGCGTACGGCCCAGGGCTCTCGGTCGGCTGGTGGCCCCTGCCCGACCCGGCGGCCCGGCGGCCGTCAGAGGCCGGGGCCGGGGCCCGGGTCGGGGGCCTGCCTCGGATGCCATACGGCCGAGAGGCCCCAGAGACCCAGGGCCACGACCGCCGCGCAGACGAGGACGGCCGCCCACGGGCGCAGCCACCGCGTGGCCGCAGCCCAGGCCAGGGGCGGGACGGTGAGTCCGGCGAAGAGGATGAGGGGCAGCTCGACGAGGATCACGCCCCAGTCCCGGGCGTGCGCCTCGAAACCGCCCTCGATGCTGTACGCGGCCCGGGGCAGCGCGAAGGCGCCCGTGACGGCGGCGCCGAGGACGGCGAGCAGACAGCCGACGGCGCTCTCCATCCGGTCGCGGGATTCCCCCGCGGGCTTCTCGCTCATGCCCGGGAGGGACGCGGGGGGCCGCCGTCCGGTTCCGTACGCCCTACCGCCCCGGCTCCGTGCCGATGAGCGGGCCGAGCCGCAGGAGGCCGTGACCGGGCTCCGGAAGGTACCGGTCGGGATCGGTGCCTGCGGCGCGCCGCAGGGAGACGACGACCCGTTCGATCTCGTCGGGCGACGCCCCCGGGCCCGGTACCTCGTACTCCGTCATGACGTTCCCCCTGGTCCGCACGTGCCGGAGGACCAGGATCGCCCGCCCCGGTGAAATCGGCGTGAAGCCGCCGTCGACCGGTACGGGGCCTCGTGGGGGGCGCGCTCCCCACCGCTCGCCGTCCGGGGTCCCGGGGGCGACCATGGAGAACGGGGCCCGCGGGGGCTGAGCGGCGCTGGAGGTACTCGTGACGCACCACCGCACCACCACCGACGTCCTGGTCGTGGGCGCGGGCCCGGTCGGTCTGAGCGCGGCCGCCGAGCTGCGCCGGCACGGGGTCCGCTGCCGGATCGTGGACCGGCTGCCGGCCCGGCTGCCGTACGCGAAGGCGGTCGGGATCCAGCCGCGCACCCTGGAGCTGTGGGACCGGATGGGCCTGGTCCGCGCCGTCCTGGAGGCCGCCGTCCCGATCCGGGGCCAGCTGCTCTACGCCGACGGCGAGGAGCGGGCCCGGATGGCGCTGGAGCTGCCGCCCGAGGTGCCCTACGGCTTCGCCGCGCTGCCCCAGTACGAGACGGAGCGCCTCCTGGAGGAGTACCTGGGCGGGCTGGGGACGGTCGTGGAGCGCGAGACCGAGCTGGTGTCGTTCGACCGGGACCGGGACGGGGTCACCGCGCGGCTGCGTACCGCGTCCGGCGCCGACGAGGAGCTGCGGGTGCCGTATCTGATCGGCTGCGACGGGGCGCACAGCGCCGTGCGGAAGGGACTGGGGCTGTCGTTCGGGGGCGGCGCGTTCCCGGAGGAGTACATGCTCGGGGACGTGGAGGCCGACTGGGACCTGCCGCACGGCTACGCCGTGCGGTCGAGCCGCCGGTCCGCCGACGGTTCCGCGGACGACGTGCTGGTCTGCGTTCCGCTGCCGGGGCCGGGCCGCTACCGGATGTCGATGCGGGTGCCGCCCGAACCGTCCGCCCGGCGGGAGGCGGCACCGGACGACGGGGCGGGTGCGGCGGACCGCGTCGCGCCCGGTTCCGACACCCCGGCGGACCGCACCGTGCACGACCCGGACGTCCCGCCGGACGGCGTCGCGCACGGCGTGCAGGCCGGGCGGGCGCCGGAACTCTCCGACCTCCAGGCCGTCGTGGACCGGCTCGCGCCCCGGCCCGCACGGCTCTCCCGGCTGCGCTGGTCCTCGGTCTTCCGGATCAGCCACCGGATCGTGGACCGCTACGGCGAGGGCCGGGTCTTCGTCGCGGGCGACGCGGCCCACATCCACCCGCCGACCGGCGCCCAGGGCATGAACACCGGGGTGCAGGACGCCTGCAACCTGGCCTGGAAGCTCGCCCTCGTGGTCCGGGGCGAGGCGGGTCCCGGACTGCTCGCCACGTACGACGCCGAGCGGCGGCCGGTCGGCGAGGAGGTGGTGGGCCGGACCGTGCGGCACGCCGCCCGCGGCGTCGGGGCCGACCCGGACGACGACCGGCGGACCCTGCTGCTCCGCGAGGCCCAGCTGCTCGTCGGGTACCGGGGAGGGCCGCTCGCGGGCGCGCCGTACGGTCCGGCCGGGGCACCGCAGCCCGGTGACCGGGCCCCGGACTGCGCCGGTCTGACCACACCGGCCGCCACCTTCCCGCTGCGACTGCTCGACGTGCTGCGCGGCCGCGCGGGGCACGTGGTGCTCCTGTACGGCTCCGGCGCCGCCGAACTGTCCGGCGCGGTGGAGGCGGTGCGGGCGGTCGGCGGCCCGCCGGCCGTGGTGGTCCTGCCGGCCGGGGCCGACCGGTCCGCCCTCGCGGCCCTCTCCGTACCCGTGTACCGCGACGCCGCCGGGGAGTTCGCGCGGCTCTACCTCCCCGACGGCGCCACCGGTCTCGTCGTCCGGCCGGACGGGCAGCTCGGTGCCCGGTTCCCGCTCGGCGGCGCCGCGGCCGCCCTGGACGACTACCTCGGGGCCCTGTCCCTGCGACCTCGTTCGTGATCCGCCGGGCAGGAGCCCGGGCTTCGGGCGCACGCGACCGGGGCGGGCGATCCGGTCCCGGTGCGCGGCGCGCACGGCGTCCCAGGGGGCGTCGCCGGAGGCCGTGCGGAAGGCGCGGAGGTGGTCGACCGTCCGCTCTCCCGCGGCACGGCCGTCAGGGACAGCGCCGGCGGAGCCGCGCCGTCGGCGGAGAGCGGGGAGGGCCGTCCTCCCGCGCGGGAGGGGAGAGGGTGGAGGTGGTGACGGGGGCCTCGGCGGCGACCGCCGCGACGGCTCCCCGCGCCCCGTCGGTCCATTCGAGGAGCCCGAGGCCGGTCCCGCCGCCCGCCTTGAACAGGGCCTCGCCCCGCACCCACAGCCGGAGCAGCGCCGGGCCGGGGTCCTGACGGGCGGCGGCCTCCCGCAGGTCGGCCTCGGACAGGAGCCGTCGCAGGACGGACGGGGGGCCGGGCCGGCGCGCCGCGGGTTCCACGTCCACGCCGACCGGGCCGGGGCCGACGGCGGCCGCGACGAGGCCGTCGGCGTGGCTTAGGCTGACGCCGAGGTCGGGCCGGCCGTCGAGGCGGGGGCGCCCGTGGCCCGTCCGGCCGCACTCGGCGCAGTACTGCTCGGGGCCCGACTCACCGAGGGACAGCCCGGTGGACCGGGCCGCGCACAGGCGTACGAGGAGGCGGGCCGCCAGGACGTCGTCGCGGCGGGCGGGCACCCGGATCCGGTCGAGGCGGCGCCGCTCCCACGGGGCGAGGACCCCCTCGTGGAGTTCCGGGCGGGCCAGGACCTCGGCGGTGGTCGCCACCACGGCGAGGACCGCCCGGCCCGCGTTCATCGGCGGGGGCCCGGAGAGCTCATCCGGCGGCGCTCAGGAAGCGTTCCCGGACGCGGGCGAGCGTGCGGAAGTCGTCGATGGTGACCTCCTGGAGGTCGATGGAGCGGCCGGAGAGCTCCTCCAGGAGGTCGACGAACTCCAGGAAGTCCATGGAGTCGATGAGACGGGCCTCGATGAGGTCCTCGTCGGGGCCGATCGGCCCGTCGAGGCCGGGGTTCTTCTCGTGCAGCCACTCGGCGATGCGTTCCATGGGGTGGGGTCGCTCCTCATTCGTGCGCTGTGCGGGTGTGCGTGCGGGCCGGGGCCCGGCGGGTGTCAGGCGCCGGCCTCGCGCAGGCGGTCCAGCGCCCGCGCGGGAGTGCCGTGGGCGAGGACCATGGCGTGGACCCAGCGTTCGACGCCGAAGGCGACGCAGGCGCTGTACGCCGGCCCCTCGGAGCCCGCGCGGATGCCCAGGCGCTCGCCGAAGAAGTTGCGGTGCCGGTTCACGGAGGCGATCGCCGTGCCGTCGGGGGCGCTGAACTCGTGCTTGACCGGGTCAAGGGCCATCAGGCGGGCCCGGGAGCCGCCCCTGTCGTAGAAGGGGTCGTCGGCGACGGCCCGGGTGAGGTCGAGGCCGAGGCGTCCGGCCAGTTCCCGGACGAACTCGGCGCCCTGTTCCAGGTGTTCGAGGGCGCCCTGCTTGGTGCCGAGGTGGAGGACCTCGCGCATGTGGAAGCCCCACAGGCGCCGCAGGCCGTCGAAGCGGGTCTCGTTGCGGAAGCAGCGGCCGGTCGCGGAGAGCCGCAGGCCCTCCGCGCCGACGTCCCGGCCCTCCAGGGAGAGCAGCAGCCCGTAGCAGGTGGCGGACGGCAGCAGGTAGCCGGTCGGCCGGAGCGGGAGTCCGGCCGGGGCCTCACCGGCCGCCAGGCCGTCGAGCGCTTCGGGCTCGAACCGGCCGGCGGAGACCCCGAGGTGGGGGAAGTTGCGGAAGAAGTCGAGACGGGCGAGGCCGTCCACGGAGAGCAGGGGCGGCCCCACCACCTCGGGGGCGGAGAGGCGGACGGCCAGGCCCGCGAGCAGTTCGTCCAGGCCGCGCAGCAGCGCGGTGTGGTCCGGGTCCAGGGTGATCAGACCCGGGCCCGGACTCCGCAGACCGCCGTCGGGCAGGACCGTGGTGCCGGGTGTGCTCATGGGGAACCGCTCCCTCTGGGGTGGGCGAACAGTCAAGGGCGTCGGCGGGACGGGGGAGGCGGACGCACCGCGGCCCGGTCTCCGGCCGTGAACGGCCTCGCGGGTGGTCGGCGTCGACCCCGGCACGACGAAGAGGCGCCTGACCTTCCGTCAGGAACCGGGCCGCGCAAGGGGACAGTAGGCCAGCCCCCCATCTGTTGTCTAGACCAAAGCTGCCGCCCTGACAACGTTCGCCCCGATCCCCCCGCAACATAACTCGGCGTATTGAGAAGGCACTTGCCAACCGCTAAGGTCTAAACCAATTCTTCCGTACGACGTGGCGCCCGACCAGCGCCACGGCACCTCCACGCGTCCGTGCCGTCCGCCGCCGCCCCTTCCCCGGGGGCCGTCGCGTGCCGCCCGCCGACCGGGGGCGAAGCGCTCCTCGCCCCCGGTCTCCCGGACCTCCTCCCCGACCCCGCACCCGGAGGGACCCATGACGACCCCCGTTCCGCACCGCCCGCCGCGCCGGCCCCCTCTGTACCGGGCGGCCTCGGACCGCCCGTACTTCAGCGCGGACGGCGAGTCCTACCTCGCGCAGACCACCCTGCGGGAGCTGAGGAAGGACCGTCCGCTGCGGGTGCTGTCCGAGGAGGACTTCGCCCACTGGCAGACGTACGGGTACGTCGTCGTCCGGGAGGCGGTCCCGGCGGAGGCGGCCCGGCGGCTCCTCGACTTCGCCTGGGAGTTCCAGGGACTCGACCCGGAGCGCCCGGAGAGCTGGTACGAGGACCGGCCCTTCCGCTCCCAGCTGGACCGGCAGCTGCACGTCTACGGCTTCGTGGAGGCGTACCACCACCAGCTCCTGTGGGACAGCCGCCAGTCGCAGCGGGTGTACGACGCCTTCGTGGACGTGTGGGACTGCGAGGAGCTGTGGGTCACCCAGGACCGGCTCAACCTCAACCCGCCCAACGTCCGCAACCGCGACCGCGCCCTGATCGAGCCCACCGACCGGGGCTTCGACATCGAGCTGCACTGGGACATCGACACCACGCTCGGCGTGCCGCCGCAGCGGGTGCAGGGGATCGTCGCGCTCAACGACACCGGCCCGGAGACGGGCGGGTTCCAGTGCTGCCCCGAGCTGTTCCGGCGGTTCGAGGAGTGGAAGGTCGGGCAGCCCGCCGACCGGGACCCGATCCGGCCCGCCGTGGACCGGGCCGAGTACCCCGTCGTCCGCCCCGAGCTGCACCCCGGCGACCTGCTGATCTGGAACGGGCTCCTCGCCCACGGGGTGGCCCGCAACACCTCGGAGGACCGGGTGCGGGCCGTCCAGTACCTGTCGATGATGCCGGCCCTGGAGGAGCACGAGCGGCTGCGGAGGTCCCGGGTCGACTCCTGGCGCCACCTGCGCACCCCGCGCTGGAACCGCACCCTCGTCGGCGACCCCGTCCGGCACGAGTCCGAGCGCTACCCCACCGCCGTCCTGAACGGGCTGGGCAGCCGGCTGCTCGGACTCACCTCGTGGAAGGACCGCGACGGGCGGGCGGCCGGGGACGGGGAGCCGTCGTGCGCCGCGTCTGCCTGACCCTGCCCACCGACCGGGCCTGCGCCGCGACCGTACGGGCGGTCGCGGAGGAAGCGGCGTACGGCGCGCGGCACTTCGGCGTCGAGGTGCGCCTGCTGGTCCTGGACTCCTCCGGTCCGGCGGCCCTCGCCGCCCACCGGGAGGCGGTGGCCGCGCTGCCGCCCGAACCCGGCGTGGTCGTCCACCACTTCGACGAGGACGAGCAGCGGGACTTTCTGCGCGGGGCGGTCGCCCGGTCCGGGGCCGCCGCGCCGGACCGGGTGCTCGGCCTGATGCTGCCGTCCGGGGTCTCCTACGGCGCCTGCACCAACCGGGCCTTCCTGATCGCGGAGGCCCTGGGCTGCGCCTCGGTGCACCGCAGGGACTCCGACAGCCGCTACCAGTACCTGGACGGGGAGCCGGTCTTCCCGATCCACCACGAGCTGACGGCCCTGGGACGGCGGGCCGGCGACGTGGCGGGGCTCGTGTCGCGGAGCAGGCTCGACCCGGCGCTCGCGGACCGGCCGGTGGCCGTGGTCGGCGGCTCGTTCGTCGGCGAGATGTCCGTGGACGTGGCGGAGATCCGGGCGCTCGACCCCGCCGTCCACGCCGACCTCGTCGGCCTGTCGCTCCCGCCCGACTGCCCGGAGATCTGGCGGCGGCACCTCGTCGACGAGGCGTTCCGGGGCGCCGGGACCACCGCGTTCACCGGCGACCGCACCACGCTCGCCACCGTCGACCCCGCGCGCGTGGACATGTGCAACGTCGCCCTCGCGCGCGAGGTCTACGGCCGGGTGCCGCTGCCGCCCGCCACCGACACCATCGGCAGCGACTACTTCCTCCTCCACCTGGCGCACGGCGCCCGGCTGCCCGGCGTCCTGCACAACCGGCACATCGTCAACTTCCACACGCCGGAGCGGCGTTCGGACGCGGGCTTCCTCGCGTACCAGTTGCGGCTGGCGAAGTTCCTGCTCGCCGCCCCGTACCTCCGGGCCGTCTACGCGGGGATGACGGCCGGTGACGGACCGCTCGACGCCGACGGGCTCCTGCGCACCTCCGCCGTCGCCGCGGCGGTCGAGGAGGGCGAGGGCCCCGAACCGGCGGAGAGCGCCGAGCGGTTCGACGTGGTCGAGCGCTCCTACCGCAAGCTCGGCGGCCGGTACGCGGCCGCCGCCGACGTCCTCGCCGCCCGCCGCGAGCGCCTCCTCGACGAGGCGCGGCGGGACATGGCGGACTTCGCCCTGCTCCTCGACGCCTGGGGGCCCCTGGTCCGCGCGAGCGAGGGGCGTCCGCCCTCCCCGAAAGGCACCGCGCCATGAGCCTCCCTCCGCAGCCCCTCCCCCGGCCCGGGGCGGTGGCCGCCCCGTGACCGCGTACGAGCGGGACCTCCCGCGGCCGTCGAAGACCCGCACCGTGACCGTCGCCCACGCGGGCGGCGAGGAGCGCCGGGGTCCGGTCGCGCTGGGCCAGGCCAACATGATCCGGTGCATGCTGCGGGACGAGCCCGAGCACATCAACATCCACGCCGTGTGGCCGGTGCCCGCCGGGACCCGGACGGACGCGGTGATCGACGCGCTGCGCACCCTGGTCGTACGGCACGAGGCGCTGCGGACCACGTTCCCGCGCGCGGCGGGGGCCGCCGAGGATGCCGTGCCCCGCGAGCAGGCGGTGGCGGCCGGGGGCGAGTTCACGGTCACCGTCCTCGACCACGACGAGCCGCCCCCGGACCCGGAGCGGTACGCCGACGCCGTGGCCCGCCGGGCCCGTGCCGGACGCTTCCGGCTCGACCGGGACTTCGGCCTGCGGATCTCCCTCGTCACCGTGGGCGGCGCGCCGGTCTTCGTCGCCCTGGCGGCGAGCCACGCCGTGACCGACGTCAGCGCCCTCGCCGTCCTGGAGGAGGACTGGCGGGCCCTGCTGACCGGTCGGCCCCTGCCTCCGCAGACCGCCTTCACGCCGCTGGACCTCGCCGCCGAGGAGGCCTCCCCCGCGGGGCTCCGGAAGTCGGCGGCGTCCCTGCGGTACTGGGAGCGGATCATCCGCACCGGGCCGCAGGCGATGTGCGACGGGCCGGGCGCGGAGGGCACCGGGATCGCGACGCCGGAGGTGACGCTCCGGTCCCTGCGGGGCGCGCGGGCCCTCGCCCGGGTCGCGGCGCGCACCGGCGGGCTGCCGTCCACGGTGCTGCTCACGGCCTGGTGCGCGCTGGTCGCCCACCGGACCGGCCAGAGCGTCTGCGTGGCCGCCGTCCCGACCTCCAACCGGTTCCACGACCGGCTCGTCCGCTCGGTGAACACCGTGTCCCAGGACGCCCTGCTCGCCCTCGACGTGCGGGTGCCGTCCTTCGACGCGCTGCTCGCCAAGGCGTGGGGGGCGGCGCTCGACGCGTACCGGCACAGCCGGTTCGACGCGGTCGCCCTGTGGGAGACGATCGACCGGACGACGTTCGAGCGCGGCAGCCGGTTCGCCCGGGACGTGGTCTTCAACGACGTGAGCGCGCTGCCGGGGGCCGGAGGTTCCGGGCCGGCGCCGGAGGGGCCGGACCTCGAACTGGGCCGCGGTCCGGTCCAGGTGCTTCCGACCCGGCTGCTCGCCTTCGTGCACGAGACGGAGCCGCTGCTGCGGATCGGGCTGTGGGCCGACCCCGCGCTGTTCGCACCGGGCGAGGCGGAGGGCTTCCTGACGGGCCTCGTACGGCTCCTGGAGGCGGCCGCCGAGGGGGACGTGCCGCTCGCCTCGCTGACCGGGGCGACGGGGGTCCGTCCGGTGGAGCGCGGCCCGGACTGGGTCCGGGTGGACGGCTGCTGGGTGTCGCCGGCGGCCGTGGCGGACGCGCTGGGCGGCGCCCTCGGAGGCGTACCCGTGCACGTCGTGGCGGACGGGTCCGGGGAAGGGCTCACCGCGTTCGTCGCCTCCGGCGGCGGTGCCCCGCCGACCCCGGCGGAGGCCCACGCCGCGCTGATGCGCGTCCTCCCGGGCCGCCCGGGGGTCCTCGCCCCGCGCCGGTACGTGTGCGTCCAGGACCCGCCGGAGGAGGCGGACCGGACGGACGCGTGGCTCCGGCAGCGGATTCTCACCGAAGGGAACGGCCGGACTCCGGCGATCTGACATGACGAAGAACGACGTGCCGGAGAAAGACGTGACGGAGAAAGACGTGGCGGAGGGCGACGTGACGGAGAACGGCACGACGCCGGGTGACGCGACGCCGGACGGCGTGCCCGCCCCCCCGCCGCCCAGCCCGTGGCGCTCGGGCCGCTTCCGGCTCTTCTTCACCGCCCGCAGCACCTCGCTGCTCGCCGACGGCATGCTGATGGTCTCGCTGACCACGGCCGTGCTCGGCGCGGGGTACGGGGCGAGCGGCGTGGGGTACGCCCTTGCCGCCTGGATGGCGCCGATCGTCCTCCTGGTGCTCTTCGGCGGCGTCCTCGCCGACCGGTTCACCCCGCAGGTGATGATGGTCGGCGCGGACGTGGTGCGCATGGTCGCCATGCTGGCGCTCGCGGGGCTCCTCGCCCTCGGGGACGTACGGCTGTGGCACGTGATGGCGCTGCTCGCGGTCAGCGGCGCGGCGACCGCGATGTTCCAGCCCGGCCTGGCGAGCCTGGTCCCCCGGGTCGCCGAGGACATCCAGCGGGCCAACGCGCTGCTGCGGATCTCGGAGTCGATCTGCACCCTGCTCGGCCCCGGCCTGGCCGGTCTCCTCGTGGCGTACTGGGACGTGGCCGGGTCCTTCCTGGTGATCGCGGCCTTCTACGCGTGCAGTGCCCTGGGCCTGGCGCCGCTGCGGAGGCTCGGCACGGCCCGGGACGAGAGCGACGAGCCGATCTGGCAGCGGCTCGCCACGGGCTGGCACGAGTTCCGGTCCCGTTCCTGGCTGTGGGGCGTCATCGCCGTGTGGGCCGTCTACGGCCTGTTCGTCTTCGGCCCGGCCCTGCCGCTGGGCGCCGCGCTCCTCACCGAGCAGCACGGTGCCGACGGGTACGGCTGGATCGCCTCCGCCGACGGGGCGGGCACGATCGTCGGCGGGCTGCTGGGGATGCGGGTGCGGCCCCGGCGGCCGCTCGTCGCGGGCGCGTGCGCCATGTTCTTCTTCTCCCTCAACCCGCTGGCGCCCGCCCTGGGCTGGTCGTTCGGGCTCACGGCCGCCACGGGCGTCCTGGCGGGCTGCGGGTTCGCCTTCTGGGGCGTCATGTGGGCGACCAGCGTGCAGACCCACATCCCGCTGGCCGTCCTGAGCCGCGTCTCGGCCTACGACGTCGCCGGGTCCATCATGGTCATCCCGGTGGGCCGGGCCCTGGCCGGTCCCGCGGCCGAGTCCGTGGGCGCCGACCGCGTGCTGCTCTTCTCCTCCGTCACGGGCCTCGTGTGCCTCGCGGTCATGCTCGCCGTGCCCGCCGTCCGGGCGCTGCGCCGGGCGCCGGAGAAGGCCGCCGGACCGAGGGCCGCGGTCGCGGACGGCTGAGCGGCGCACACCCCGGGGGAAACGGGTGTGCGATTGTCGTACGCGCGTGATAGTCACTACCCCCACGGGGCGGACGATCACTGACCGCCCCGTTCGTTCGGAACAAGGGGTGGGACATGGCGTTGCTCCGTAACTGGGGGCTCACGCTGGGGAAGAGGGCGGGCCGGCCCGTCGCGCGGCTGGAGAAGGACTCGGACGACCCCGAGGTGGTCCGTCTGAAGGAGGCCGCCGCCACGGCGGACTGGGCCACCGTGCGGACGGTGCTCGAAGCGCGGGCCGAGGGCGAGGGCCGGACGGAGCTGCTGTGGACCGTCTGCGACACCGCCGGGGTCGAGACGTGGATCACCGATGTGGCCGAGGCCGAGCCGGGGGCGGCGCTGCCCCGCCTCCTGGCGGGCCTCCGCCACGTCAGCTGGGGCTGGGAGGCCCGGACCTCGGCCCGCGCCGAGGACGTCTCGCGGGAGCAGTTCGAGGTCTTCCACGAGCGGCTGCGCACGGCCGAGCGGTGGCTGTACGAGGCGGCCGAGCTCGAACCGGGCTGGGCCTCGCCCTGGTACTGCCTCCAGGTCAGCGGGCGCGGTCTGGAGGTCGGCCCCGAGGTCGCGCGGCGCCGGTTCGAGGCGACGGTGCGGCGCGACCCGTACCACCTGGGGGCGCACCAGCAGCAGTTGCAGCAGGTCTGCCGGAAGTGGGGCGGTTCGCACGAGGAGATGCACGCCTTCGCGCGCGCGTCCGCCCTCGGCGCCCCCGGCGGCACGCAGCTCGGCCAGCTCGTCGCGGTCGCGCACGTGGAGGAGTGGCTCTCGCTCGACTCCGGGCCCGACGCCGCCTACATCGGCCGGCCCGAGGTGGCCGCCTCCCTGCACGAGGCCGCGGACCACTCGTACCGGCACCCGGACTTCGTCCGCCGGGACGGCTGGCTCCAGGTGCTCAACAGCTTCGCCATGGCCTTCTCGCTGGCCGGGGAGCGCGAGGCCGCCCGGGAGTGCTTCCGGGCCAGTGAGGGGCGGGTCACCGAGTTCCCCTGGTCCTATCTGAACGGCTCCGACCCCGTCGCGGCCTACCGCGAGTGGCGCTCGACGGCCGGCCGCTGAACCGGCGGGCGGCCGGGCTCCGCACCGGAGCCGCCCCCACCGGACCGGCGGCCGGTTCCACCGTCCCCGCCCCTCCCACCTCCTTCTTCCTCCCGCCCGTCGTCGCGGGCGCGTTCACCGAAAGACTTCACCGGGTGTCTCCTTCCGAGTCAGCGCACACCTTCCAGGTCGACCTGCGCGGTCTGGTCGACCTGCTCTCCCACCACCTCTACTCCAGCCCCCGCGTCTACCTGCGCGAGCTGCTCCAGAACGCCGTGGACGCCATCACGGCCCGGCAGGCGCTCGACCCCGGCGCGCCCGGCGCCATCACGGTCCGCACCGGTGACGTCCTCACCGTCACGGACACCGGCGTCGGTCTGACCGAGGCCGACGTGCACCGGTTCCTCGCCACCATCGGGCGCAGCTCCAAGCGGACCGCCGACGGCGCCCTGGACGGCGCCGGGCTCGACGCCGCCCGCGGGGAGTTCATCGGCCAGTTCGGCATCGGCCTGCTCGCCTGCTTCGTCGTGGCCGACGAGATCACGGTGGTCAGCCGGTCCGCGTCGGACCCGTCGGCGCCCGCCGTCGAGTGGCGCGGCCACTCGGACGGCCGCTACACCATCCGCACCCTGCCCGCCTCCGAGGCGCCCGGGCCGGGCACCACCGTCCGGCTCGTGCCGCGCGCCGACAACGCCGAGTGGACGAGCCCGCAGCAGGTCGTGCGGCTCGCCCGGCACTACGGCGGGCTGCTGCGGCACGAGGTCACCGTCGTCGACTCCCGGGGCGAGACGCACCGGATCAACGAGGCGCCGCCGTGGGAGCGGAGCCACCGCTCCCCGCTGGCGCGCCGCGAGGCCCTCACCGCGTACTGCCGCGACCTGTTCGACTTCACCCCGCTCGACAGCATCGAGCTGGACCTGCCGGCGGCCGGTCTGCGCGGTGTCGCGTACGTGCTGCCGACGGCCGTCAGCCCGGCGCAGCGCGCGGGGCACCGGGTCCACCTCAAGGGCATGCTGCTCACCGACAAGGCCCCCGAACTCCTCCCGGAGTGGGCGTTCTTCGTGCGCTGCGTGGTCGACACGACCAGCCTGCGGCCCACCGCCTCCCGGGAGTCGCTGTACGAGGACGGCACGCTGTCCGCCGTACGGGACGCCCTCGGCGACCGGATCCGGGACTGGCTCACCGGGCTCGCCGCCAGCGACCCGTCGCTGCTCCACCGCTTCATCGACACCCACCACCTGGCGGTCAAGGCGCTCGCCCGCTACGACGACGAGCTGCTGCGGGTCGTGCTGCCGTGGCTGCCGTTCGAGACCACCGACGGCAACGTGACCCTGGAGGAGTTCGTACGGACGCACCCGGCGGTCCTGGTCACCCGGAGCGTCGAGGAGTTCCGCCAGGTCGCCCCCATCGCGGCGGCCGCCGGGCTCGGCGTCGTCAACGGCGGCTACACGTACGACCGCGACCTGGTGCACCGGCTGCCCGAGATCCGGCCGGGCACGTCCGTCACGGACCTGGACCCGGCCACGGTCACCGCGCACCTGGACGCCGTGGACCCGACCGCCGAGCTGCGGGCGGCGGGCTTCCTCGCGGTCGCCCGGGAGACGATCGGCGCCCACGACTGCGACGTCGTCCTGCGCGACTTCCAGCCGGTGACCGCGCCCGCGCTGCTCCTCGACAACCGGGAGGCGCGCCACGAGCGGACCCGGGCGGACCTGGCCGCCGACAGCGACGGCCTGTGGGCCGACATCCTCGGCTCGCTGCGCCACGAGACCCCGCGCGCCCAGCTCGTCCTGAACCACCTCAACCCGCTGGTCCGCCAGGCGATCACGATCACCGAGCGCGGGCTCGCCGTGACGACCGCCGAGGCCCTCTACGGGCAGGCGCTGCTGCTCAGCCGCCGTCCGCTGCGGGCGAGCGAGAGCGCCCTGCTCAACCGGGCCTTCATCGGCCTGCTGACCCACGCCATGCACCGTCCGGACGCGGCGGCACCCGGCTCCGAGCCCCGGAAGGAACTGTAGATGCTGGACACGCCCGAGGCCGTCGTCGAGGCGCTGCGCGAGAACCACGAGCGCCCCCACGGCACGCAGCGGACCGTCACCGCGGAGGAACTGGTCGAGGCCGCCGAGGTCTTCGACAAGCCCGACACCCTCGTCACGGCCCTCCTGGAGCTGATGACGGCGTACGAGTTCACCGGCGAGCAGCGCAAGTCCCCCGTGGTCTTCGCCCGGCTGCTCAAGCTGTGGGACACCGCTCCGGAGTCCTTCAGCCCGTGGGAGGCCCACCAGGTCTTCTGGCGCTTCAAGTGGGTGACGACGTCCCTGCTCCAGGTGCCGGAGGTGCCCCTCGACACCGTGCGGGGCTGGATCGACCGGATGCGGGAGCGGTACGAGGAGGCCGGGCACGGCATGCAGCCGGTGGCGGCGATGCGCCACCACGTGGCCGCCCACCTCGGCACCGGCGTCGAGGACGCCTACGACCTGTGGGTCACCCGGCCCCGTACCGAACTGAGCGACTGCGAGGCCTGCGAGACCCGGCACCGTGCCTGGCACAGGGTGGCGGCGGGCGACGACGCCGCGGCCCTCGACGTCTGGCGGCCCGTCCTGGCGGGCGAGCAGAGCTGCTCCGAGGAGCCGCAGACGAGCCAGGCGCGCGCCCTGCTGCCGCTGCTGCGCCTGGGCCGCACGGACGAGGCCCGCTCCCACCACCTGACCGGCTACCGGCGGGTGCGGGGCAGCACCGGCATGCAGCACGAGGTCGGTCTGCACCTGGAGTTCTGCGCGCTCTCGCGCAACGAGGGCCGGGGCCTGGAGGTCCTCGCGGAGAACCGCCCGCTGTTCGAGGCGACCGGCGCGCCGCTCGACCGGCTCGGCTTCCTGACCGGCGTGGAGGTGCTGCTCGCCCGGCTGGTGGAGGACGGGCACGGGGAGACGCCCGTCGCCGGACCGCCGGGACGGAACTGGACCGCCGGCGAACTCCTCGGCCACGTCGGCGCCGAGGCGGACCGGCTCGCCGCCGCCTTCGACGCGCGCAACGGCACCACCGCCGTCGGGGACCGGCGCCGCGAGCGCCTGGCCCGGCGTCCGCTGCTCGACGAGCCGCTGCCGCTCGGACTGCGGACGGCCGCCGCGCCCCGCACCCCCGCGAACGCGACCCCGGCGGCCCCGGCCGCCGCGGGTCCCGGGACGCCCGGGGCGCCCGGGGACTTCGTCGCCCTCGTGGCCGAGGCGCGGCGCCTGAACCACCTCGGACACCCCGGGGACAGCCGGCTCTGGACCCGGATCGCCGAACGGCTCGCGGACGGCTCGGCCGCGCACGACGACCGGCTCGGCCCGGAGGAGCTGCTGCGGGCCGAGCTCGCCGAGGAGCGCGCCTACCGGCTCAGGCAGAAGGACGAGGACGCGGAGGGCGGCGCCGAGCTGGAGACGGCCGCCGGGCTCTACGAGGAGCTCGGGATGGAGTGGCGGGCCCTCGCCGCCCGGGCCCGCGCCCTCGCGTGGACGACCGGCGAGGGCGACGCCGACGCCGGGCGCGACGAGGCGGTCCGGGTCCGTCTCGACCGGTTGGTGCGCGAGGCGGAGCACCTTATGGACGAGGCCCCGCTGACCGGTGAGAAGCCCGGGGACGGCGAGGCCGCGGCCGGTGTCGACGTGGCGGCGGACCGCGTGGTCGCCTACTTCACCGTGCTGTACGCCGACGCCTACGCCGCCTATCGGGAGGCGATGCGGCGGGATCCGGAGGAGTCCGGCTCCGCCCCGGAGCGGTTCCGGGAGGCCGTGGGGAGGCTGCGCGCCGAGGCGGAGCGCCTGGGCGTGCCCCACCAGGTGGCCAACGCGCGCCAGTTCGTCGCGGACGAGGCGGGGCGCCGGGGCGACGTCGCCCTCGCCGAGTCGGAGCTGCGCGCGGCCCTCGTGGACATCGAGGCCTCGGAGCGGCCCTGGCGGGGTTCGCGCCCGCGCGCCCTGCTCGCCCAGGTCATGCTGTCGCGGCAGGAGCCGGCGGAGGCGGCGGAGCTGCTGCACCGGGCGATCGCGGACGCGGTGCGGTACGACGACGAGGACTTCCCGCTGGCCCCGACGTACTCCCTGCTCGGCCACGCGTCCTCGCACCTCGGGGACCACGCCGGGGCCGTGCGCCACCTCTCCGAGGCGGCGGCGCGGTTCGACCGGGAGGGGGAGCACGGGGAGGCCGCCGACGTGCGGATGCAGCTGGCCGGCGTCCTGACGGAGGCGGGGCGGCAGGCGGACGCCGTGGCGGTCCTGGAGTCGCTGCTCTCCGAGGAGTCGGCCGCCGCCCTCGACGAGCGGATGGTGGCCCAGATCCGGTTGTCCCTGGCGCGCGGGCTGCGGGAGCTGGAGGAGTACCTGCCGTCGGCCGAGGAGTTCCTGCGGCTCGCGGGCACGGTGTCCGGGTGGGAGGAGGACGACGCCCCGATCCGCACCCTGGTGACGGCGGACACGGCGGTCGCGCTGGCCCTCGCCGACCGGTGGGAGGCGGCGGAGGCCGCGTACGAGCGTGCCCTCGCCGCGCACGCCGAGGCGCCGAACCCGCCCATGATCGTGCGGATGGCGCGTGAGTTCGCGCGTCTCACGACGGAGGTCCGGGGGGACGAGGGGGTCGAGGCGGCGCTCGCGCACCTGGTGCGGGCGGACGGGGTCCTGGACGCCGTGCCGGCGGACGTCGAGGGCTTCGCCGTCTGGTACGAGCGGGGCGAGGTGCACTACCGCAGGGCCCGCGTCCTGGCGGAGGCGGAACGCTTCGAGGAGGCCCTGGCCGAGGCGGAGGCCGCGATCGGCGTCCACGAGGAGGGCGGGGAGCACGGCGAGCTGCCGAGGGCGGAGGCGGTGCGGTTCGCCGCCCTGGTCGAGGGGAACGGACTCGGCCGGACCGACGAGGCGATCGCCCGGCTGACGACGGCGGCGGCGCGCTGCCGGAACGCGGGCCGTCCCGAGGCCGCGCAGATCCTCACCGCCCTGCGGGAGGAGTACGTGGCGCGGCCCCGGGGCTGAGCTCCCGGGGCCGGGCGAAGGTGAACGGGCGGCCGCCGGGCCGCCCGTTCACCGTCCTTGCGGGCCACCGTCCCGGCCGGTCGCCGCTCCGGCGGATCACCGTCCTGGCGGGACACCGTCCTGTCGGGTCGCCGTCCTGGTGGACCGCGGTCCTACCGGGTCACCGTCCACTTCTGGTTGGCGGTGCCCCCGCAGGTCCAGATCTGGAGCCGGGTGCCGTTGGCCGAGCTGTTGCCGGTGGCGTCCATGCACTTGTTCGCGCGCGGGTTCACCACGTCCCGGGCGTCGTTGGCGACCCAGCGCTGGGCCTCCGTACCGTTGCAGTCCCACAGCTGGAGGGGCGTTCCGTCGGCGGTGCCGGCGGAGGTGACGTCGAGGCACTTGCCGAGCGCGCGGAGGGTGCCGTCCGTGCCGACGGTCCAGCGCTGGGCGGCGGTCCCGTTGCAGTCGTAGAGCTGGACGGGGGTGCCGTTCGCGGTGTTCGCGGCGGCCACGTCGACGCACTTGCCGCCGATCCCGGTGATCGGTCCGCCGCCGGCGGGGGCGTCCGAGGTGGTGACGCGGACGTGGTCGACGACGAGCTGTCCCGGGAAGGGGGTCGAGCCGTCCGGGTCTCCGGGCCAGTAGCCGCCGACCGCGAGGTTGAGGATCAGGAAGAAGGGCTTGTCGAAGACCCAGGTCCGGCCGCCGAGGTCGGCGGGCGTACGGGTCTGGTAGACGTTGCCGTCCACGGACCAGGTGATCCGGCCGGGCGACCAGTCGACGGCGAAGGTGTGGAAGGCGTCGGCGAAGGCCTGCCCGCCGGGCAGGGTGTAGCCGGCGCCGATGCCGCCGGAGCCGGAGTAGCCGGGGCCGTGCAGGGTGCCGTGGACGGTGGAGGGTTCGAAGCCGACGTTCTCCATGACGTCGATCTCGCCCGAGTTCGGCCAGCCGACCTGGCCGAGGTCGTTGCCGAGCATCCAGAACGCGGGCCACATGCCCTGGCCGCGCGGCACCTTCATGCGGGCCTCGACGTGCCCGTACCGGGTGGTGAACTTCCCCGCGGTGTTGAGCCGTGCCGAGGTGTACTCGCACCGGCCGTACCAGCACTGGTAGTTGCCCGGGTTCTCCTTGCGGGCGGTGATGACCAGGTGGCCCTGGCCGTCGAGCGCGGCGTTGCGGTTGCCGGCCGTGTAGTACTGCCGCTCGTGGTTGCTGACGTTGTCGCCGGTCTCGATCTGCCACTTGCTCCCGTCCACGGCGGCGCCCGCGGGGCCGTCGAAGTCGTCGGAGAAGGTGACGGCGGCCGCTCCGGCGGCGGGGGCGGCCTCCCCCGCGGGGGTGGTTCCCCCGGTGGGGCCGGCCGAGGCCGCCGGGCCGAGCGCCGTGACGGCGAGGGCCAGGGCGAGGGCGGACAGGGCGGAGGACAGCGTGCGCCGTCGCGTGCGGGAGGAGGTCATGGCTCTCTCTTCCGTCGGGTGGGGGACGGCGCCGTGGACGCACGCCTCGCCTGCATGTCAGGTACATGACACGCATGGAGGCGGTCCGCTTCGCCGCCCACCTGATTTAAGAAGTGAAGGAAGGGGGCGTCAAGAGGTGTGACCGTGCGGGCCGCCGGGACTCCGTACGATTCCCTTCGTTGTCACTCGTACCTCTGAAGGAGATCCCCATGGCCCAGGTCACGCTGAAGGGCAGCCCGGTGCAGGTCAACGGCGTCCTGCCGGTCCCCGGCAGCCAGGCTCCCGAATTCACGCTCGTCGCCGAGGGTCTCGCCGACAAGTCGCTCAAGGACTTCGCCGGCGTGCGCAAGGTCCTCAACATCTTCCCGAGCGTCGACACCCCGACGTGCGCCTCCTCCGTTCGCGCCTTCAACAAGAAGGCCGGCGAGCTGGAGAACACCGTGGTGCTCTGCATCTCCGCCGACCTGCCCTTCGCGCAGGCGCGCTTCTGCGGCGCCGAGGGCCTGGAGAATGTCAAGAACCTCTCGACGCTCCGCGGCCGCGAGTTCCACACGAACTACGGCGTGGAGATCGCGGACGGGCCGCTGGCCGGTCTGACCGCCCGCGCGGTCGTCGTCCTCGACGAGAACGACAAGGTCCTGCACGCGCAGCTCGTGGGCGAGATCGCGGACGAGCCCGGCTACGACGAGGCGCTCGCCGTCCTGAAGTAGTCCCCGAGCAGTCCCCGCATCCCGGAAGGGGCCGTCACCGACCAGCGGTGACGGCCCCTCCCTCATGCGCTCATCCCCCCGAATCCCTCATGCGCTCGCCCCCCGGATCCCTCATCCGCCCGCCCCCGAGCAGTCCGGGCACAGCCCCCGGTACGTCACGTCGGCCTTCTCCACGGCGAAGCCGAAGCGCTCCTCCGCCGGAAGGACGGCCAGCGGGTCGCCCGCCGGGCGGACGTCCCTGATGAGCCCGCAGCCCGAGCAGACCAGGTGCTGGTGCGCCCGGTGCGCGTTCGGGTCGTAGCGCTTGGCCCGCCCGTCCGTGGAGAACTCCACGACCTCCCCCAGCGCCACGAGTTCGCCGAGGGTGTTGTAGACCGTCGCCCGCGCGATCTCCGGCAGCCGCTCGACGGCGCGCGCGTGCACCTCGTCCGCCGTGAGGTGCACGTGGTCGCCGGCCAGCACCTCCGCGACCACGCGCCGCTGGGACGTCATCCGCCACCCTCGGGATCTCAGCCGTTCCAGCAGGTCGCTCATATCGGTTCACCTCTTCGGCTTCGGCACGGGGCCCGTGGCGTCCGGTGTGCGGCCGGTGTTCCTCGGACAGGATCTGGCGTTGTTCTTGACTTGGACAAGGTCCATTGTAGGATCAGTTCCGTTGATGGCCAAGGGACAGGAAGACTTCAGCGCGGCGGGAGTCCGAGACGCAACGGCTCTCCGGGCCCTGCCCGGCCGCTCTGCCGATCGCACTTCCCGAGCACTGTTTGTCCGCCAGGTCCGGAAGGATTCCGATGTCTGAGAACCGCGTGCCCGAGAACGAAGCGCCCGAGAACCACGACGCGATCGTGGTGGACGCGAAACTGGACGAAGCCGGGGGCGGCTGCCCGGTCGCACACGGCCGCGCCGCCCACCCGACCCAGGGCGGCGGCAACAACCAGTGGTGGCCGAACCGGCTGAACCTGAAGATCCTGGCCAAGAACCCCGCCGTGGCCAACCCGCTGGGCGAGGACTTCGACTACGCCGAGGCGTTCAAGAGCCTCGACCTGGCGGCCGTGAAGCGCGACATAGCCGAGGTCCTCACCACCTCCCAGGACTGGTGGCCCGCCGACTTCGGCCACTACGGCCCCCTCATGGTCCGGATGGCGTGGCACAGCGCGGGCACGTACCGCATCAGCGACGGCCGTGGCGGCGCCGGCGCCGGCCAGCAGCGCTTCGCGCCGCTCAACAGCTGGCCGGACAACGTCAACCTGGACAAGGCCCGCCGTCTGCTGTGGCCGGTCAAGAAGAAGTACGGCCAGAACCTCTCCTGGGCCGACCTCCTGATCCTCACCGGCAACGTGGCCCTGGAGACGATGGGCTTCGAGACCTTCGGCTTCGCCGGCGGCCGCGCGGACGTGTGGGAGCCCGACGAGGACGTCTACTGGGGCCCCGAGACCGCCTGGCTGGACGACAAGCGCTACACGGGCGACCGCGAGCTCGAAGAGCCCCTCGGCGCGGTCCAGATGGGCCTCATCTACGTCAACCCCGAGGGTCCGAACGGCAACCCGGACCCGGTCGCGGCGGCCCGCGACATCCGGGAGACCTTCCGCCGGATGGCGATGAACGACGAGGAGACGGTCGCGCTCATCGCGGGCGGCCACACCTTCGGCAAGACCCACGGCGCCGGTCCGTCCGAGAGCGTCGGCGACGACCCCGAGGCCGCGCCGATCGAGGCGCAGGGCCTCGGCTGGGCGAACTCCCACGGCACCGGCAAGGGCGGCGACACGATCACCAGCGGTCTGGAGGTCACCTGGACCACCACCCCCGCGCAGTGGGGCCACGACTTCTTCAAGCACCTCTTCGAGTACGACTACGAGCTCACCAAGAGCCCGGCCGGCGCCCACCAGTGGGTGGCGAAGAACGCCGAGGCGATCATCCCCGACGCCCACGACCCGTCGAAGAAGCACCTCCCGACGATGCTCACCACCGACCTGTCGCTGCGCTTCGACCCGGCGTACGAGCAGATCTCGCGGCGCTTCTACGAGAACCCGGACCAGTTCGCGGACGCCTTCGCCCGCGCCTGGTACAAGCTGACGCACCGTGACCTGGGCCCGGTCTCGCGCTACCTCGGCCCGGAGGTCCCCTCCGAGGTGCTGCTGTGGCAGGACCCGCTGCCGGAGCGCGAGGGCGAGCTCCTCGACGCCGCCGACGTGGCCTCCCTCAAGGAGCGGATCCTCGCCTCGGACCTGACCGTCGCGCAGCTGGTCTCCGCCGCCTGGGCCGCGGCCTCCTCCTTCCGCGGCAGCGACAAGCGGGGCGGCGCCAACGGCGGCCGCATCCGCCTGGAGCCGCAGCGCAACTGGGAGGTCAACGACCCGGAGGAGCTGGCGCAGGTCCTCCGCGTCCTCGAAGGCGTCAAGGCCTCCTTCGACGCCGAGGGCGGCAAGAAGGTCTCGATCGCCGACCTGGTCGTGCTCGCGGGCTCCGCCGCCGTCGAGAAGGCCGCCAAGGACGCGGGCTTCGACGTCGAGGTGCCGTTCACGCCGGGCCGGGTGGACGCGAGCCAGGAGCAGACGGACGTCGAGTCCTTCGCCGCCCTGGAGCCGAAGGCCGACGGCTTCCGCAACTACCTCGGCAAGGGCAGCCGGCTCCCGGCCGAGTTCCTCCTCGTCGACCGGGCCAACCTGCTGAACCTGAGCGCCCCCGAACTGACCGTCCTCGTCGGCGGCCTGCGCGTCCTGGGCGCCAACCACCAGGGCTCGAAGCACGGCGTCCTGACCACGGCCCCGGGCACCCTGACGAACGACTTCTTCGTCAACCTGCTCGACCTGAACACGGTCTGGCGGCCGGTGGCCGGGGACGCGGACCTCTTCGAGGCCCACGACGCCGCGACGGGCACGGTCACGTGGACGGGCACCCGCGCCGACCTCGTCTTCGGCTCCAACAGCGAACTGCGCGCGCTGGCCGAGGTCTACGCGAGCGACGACGCGAAGGAGAAGTTCGTGAAGGACTTCGTCGCCGCGTGGGACAAGGTGATGAACCTGGACCGGTTCGACCTGGTCTGATCCCCCTCACCCCGCGGCCGGACGGCACCGCCCGTCGTCCGACCGCGGCACGCCCGGCCCGGACGGCTCCCCCGCCGCCCGGACCCGGCCGCCCCTCCCCTGTCCGAGGCGGTCCCGGGCGGTCTCCCCCTGTGGTTCTCCGTCCCCGCCGGAGAGACGACCGCGGAGCTGACCGTCCCCGTCGTCACGGACGGCCTCAAGGAACCGACGGAGTCCCTGCGGGCAGCCCTGTCCCTCTTCGACGGCTCCTGGGAGCTCGTCCCGGGCCCGGAGTTCACCGGAAGGGTACGGGACGCGGCGTAGCCTCTCGCCGTACGGGAAACGGGGCGGCCGGCGGGCCCGGGGACAGATTCCGGGCCCGTCGGCCGCCCTCCCCGCGCCCCGGACGTAAACGCGTCGACAGCGCCGCACACGCCTGGCAGTCTGACGCCCCGTGACGAGCAGCGAACCGTGGACCCGTGAGACCGCCGACCGCTACGACGCCGAGGACGCCGAGATGTTCTCGGCCGCCGTCCTCGGGCCGACCCTCGACTTCCTCGCCGAGCTCGCCGGAGACGGCCGGGCCCTGGAGTTCGCCATCGGGACCGGGCGGGTGGGGGTTCCGCTCCGGGAGCGCGGCGTGCCGGTGGTGGGCATCGAACTGTCCGAGCACATGGCGGCGGTCCTGCGCCGCAAGGTGGACGAGGAGACGCTCCCGGTGGCCTTGGGGGACATGGCCACCACCGTCGTCCCCGGCACGTTCTCCCTGGTGTACCTCGTCTACAACACGATCTCGAACCTGCTCACCCAGGACGAGCAGGTCGAGTGCTTCCGCAACGCCGCGCGACACCTGGCGCCCGGCGGCCGGTTCGTCGTCGAACTGGGCGTGCCGCCCCTGCGGTTCCTGCCGCCGGGACAGATCGCGGTGCCGTTCGACGTCTCCGAGCGGCACCTCGGCTTCGACACCTTCGACCTGGTCGAGCAGCTCCTCGTCTCGCACCACCTCACCCGCGACGGCGACGACGGCCGCTACCGCCGCGGCAGCTCCCGGCACCGGTACGCCTGGCCCGCGGAGCTGGACCTGATGGCGCGGATCGCCGGACTGGAGCCGGAACGCCGCGTCGCGGACTGGAACGGCGCGCCGTTCACCCAGGACTCCACGAAACACGTCTCCGTCTGGCGCAAGCCGGCCTGAAGCCGGGCCCGCGCCCGCACGTGGCAACGGGCGACTCGCCTCTCAGGAAGTACGGGGCGTCCGCGCCGACTCGGTCTTCGACGACACCGTCGGCACGGCGCACGCCTCTCCGCTTCCGAGCGGACAGGCCAGCCAGGGCGATCAGAGGGTGAGGCCCACCTGGTCGATCGTCCAGAAGGCGCTGTTGGTGCCGGTGTAGTGGAAGTGCAGCCGGGCGGTGGTGACGCCGGGGGGAACGTCGACCGCCAGCCTCTCGTGGGCGTTGTGGTCCGCGCGGTAGGAGCGCAGCAGCTGCCGGGGGCCGCCGTCGAAGGAGATGTGCACGTCTCCGGTCTGCGGGCCGTCCACCTTGTAAGTGGTGGCGTAGGAGACGGTCGCGAGCGCTCCGCCGCTCACGGCGAAGGCCGGGCTGGTGAGCGTGGAGTCGAACGGGCCGGCGCCGTGGGTCTTGTCGTCCCACTCGTCGGAGTCGGCGACGGCGAAGACGTCGCGCGCCCGGACGTTGGTCTCGCGCCCCTGCCCCAGGTCCGTGTTGCTCCAGAACTCGTCGGTGGCGAAGGACCAGCCCCTCCACTCGGTGACGCCGCCGGCGGGCATGGCGGAGTTGTCGATGGTCCAGCCGCTGGGCGAAGTGGCCGTCCAGCCCTTGAGGGTGGAGGGCAGGGCGAGTTCGTCGACACGGGTGTTCAGGGCCGGACGCAGCGCGTCGAAATCGTCGGGCGCCAGGGCGCCGATCGCCGTGCCGTCGAGCTGCCACGCCGGGTCCGCGGCGACCCCGAAGTGGCGGAGGACGGTCGGAGCGACGTCGGTGACCTTCACGTCGTGGCGGACCGAACCGGGCGCGAAACCGGTGCCCTTGGCGATGACGAAGGTCTGCCGCTCACTGGGGCTGTTGCCGCCGTGTCCGCCGTTCGGCAGGTGACCGTGGTCTGCGGTGACGACGATCTGCCAGTTCTCTTCGGCGTACGCGGCGCGGGCGGTGACGGCGTCGAGGATCCGGCCGATCCGGGTGTCGGCCCTGTTGAGGGCGTCCAGGTAGGCCCGGTGACCGGTGCCGTAGTAGTGACCGGCGCCGTCGACCTCGTCGAGGTGGACGAAGGCGGCTTCCACGTCGGTGGCCCCCAGCCGGGCGACGGCGGTGGCCGTGGTGTCGTCGTCGCTGACGCCGCCGAGGCGGGTGTCGACGGCCGGCCCGAAGACGGTGTCTCGAATCGGCGCCCAGGTTCCGACGACCAGGGTGTCGAGGGTGGGGTCGGCGTTCTCCAGACGGGTGGCGTAGTCCGGGTAGAGGTCGGGACGGGCGCCGTTGAAGCTGTTGTCGACGACTTTGTGCTTGTCGGGCCAGGCTCCGGTCGCGAGGGACGACCAGCCGGGGCCGGAGGACGTGGGGGCCATCGGGTTCGCGTAGAGGTTGCCGGTGGCGGTCATGCCGTCGGCCATGAGGCTCTTGACCCTCGGCATCTCCGCCTTGGCGAACGAGGCGAAGGTCGCACCGTCGATGCCGATCACCAGCGACTTGGGACGCTTCACGATACCGGGGGCGCCGGAGGACGACGGCTCCTCGCCGCGGGCGGCGGCGTTCGTGGAGGCGGCAAGCGACAGCACCGCTGCCGCGAGGGTGCCGGCGAGGGCGGCACGCAGGGGACGGGACAGCTGCACGAGGTCTCCTCGGAGGACGTGTGGGAGTGCACGGCCGTCACGGCCAGGCGTCTGCGATCCTCCCCTCGCCCATTAATCAACAGACATCAACATCACCCATCAGAAATGAACGGACCGTGAAGTTCGGTTCAGACCTGTTGTCTCGGTGTGACATGCGAGGAGACCTGTCTTGCGGGCCGGAACGCTCGGGTGCCCCTCCACCGCGGGGATGGAGGGGCACCCGAGCGAGCGCCACCGTCAGACGGTGGCCCGGTCCCACTGCTGGTTCTGACCGTCGTTGCAGGTCCACTGGTCGAGCGCCGCGCCGTCCGCGTACGAGTACTCCGAGACGTCCAGGCACTTGCCGCTGTGCCGGGCGACGAGCCGGCTGAAGCCGGCGTCACCGGACGGCTCGATCTTCCAGTGCTGGGACTTCAGGGAGCCACAGGTCTTCTGGACGACCGCCGCGCCGTCGTCGGCGGACGCGCCTTCCACCTCGAGGCACTTGCCGCTGTTACGGGCCATGATCTGGACGTAGCCGCTGGTGCCCACGTTCTTGAACCAGTACTGCTGGTTGATGTCGCCGCCACAGCCCCACTGGACGATCCGGGCGCCGTCGGCGGAGTCGAAGTTCGCGACGTCGGCGCACTTGCCGCTGCTGCGGACCGAGAGGGTCTCCCAGACCGCGTTCATGCCGCTCACCTTGCCGGCCGCCGCGTCGATCGTGAGCCGGGGCGAGTAGTCCATGGTCATGGTCGTCTTGGTGGGGAACTTCAGGGGGAGCCAGACATACTGGGAGTCGTTGACCGTGCCGCCCATCGAGTTGCCCCAGCGGTCGCCCATGTAGAGGTACGAGGTGCCGGACGTGCCCTGGACCGGCAGGACGTACGCCGTCTGCGAGCGGTAGGTGGTCGAGTTGCCGATGTCCTTGAGGCCGCTCCAGGTGCCGGTGACGCTGGTCGCCGTGGCGTACTTCTGCTGGTTGGGGGCCCAGCCCGTGGC
>NZ_JNXJ01000060.1:0-29600 GCF_000716625.1 Streptomyces bikiniensis
AGATCTCCACGTAAGGAGTCGTCGGCAGCGTCAGATGTGTATAAGAGACAGGACCACCACCGCACAGGAAGCCGACCCCATGGCCGCGCCCACCACTGACCCGACCGCACCCGGCATCGACTGGCGCCGTCTCGGCAGCCTCGTCACCGGCCAAGCCGCCGTCCAGGCCGGCGGTTTCGCCCTCCTCATCGCCATGAGCTGGACCGCCGTGGAGCTCGGCGGCCGTGGCGCCGTCACCGCCGTCACGCTCGCCGCCACCCTGCCGCGCGCCCTCCTGCTCCTCTTCGGCGGCGCCCTCACCGATGTCCTGGGCCCCCGCGCCCTGCTGCTGCGCGCCACCAGCGTCCGGGTCCTCGTCCTCGCGGCCGGCGCGGTCGTCACGGCCACCACCCACACCCTGTGGCCGCTGGTCGTCATCGCCCTCGCCGACGGCATCCTCCTCGGACTCACCGGCCCGGCCGCCGGCGTCCTCCTGCCGTACCTGGCGTCCAAGGAGCACCTCGGCCGCGCCAACTCCCTCTTCTCGATGGTGCTGCGGCTCGCGCCGATCGCCGGCTCGCCGCTCGGCGCCTG
Organism: Streptomyces bikiniensis; assembly: GCF_000716625.1. Lineage (NCBI taxonomy): Bacteria > Bacillati > Actinomycetota > Actinomycetes > Kitasatosporales > Streptomycetaceae > Streptomyces > Streptomyces bikiniensis. Next base: position 574 of record NZ_JNXJ01000060.1, read on the forward strand.
GCTGGTGGTGGTCGGCGGCCTGCCGGTCGCCATGGGCGCGGCCGCGGCCGGCTGCGTCCTGTGGCTGGTCTGCGCCGCCCACGTCACCCGGGGCGTGCCCCGGCCGGAGCCGGCCGCCCAGGGACCCTCGCTGCTGCGCCGCTCCGGCGACGGCTTCCGGCTCCTCGCGGCCCACCCGCGCCTGCGGTGGATGTTCGTGGCCTGCTTCGCGATGGACCTGGCGTTCCTGTGGCCGGCCGAGGTGGCCCTGCCGCTGCGCGCCGCGGAGAACGGCTGGGGCGTGGGCGCGGTCGCCGTCGTCCTCGCCGCCTTCAGCACGGGGGCCCTCGCCTCCGCGGCCCTGGGCGCCGCCCTCGCGCACCGCGTTCCGGCGCCCGTGAAGCTCGTGCTGACGGGCGTCGGCCTGGCCGCCGGCACGGGCGCCATGGCGCTCGTCCCCTCGCCGGGCGTCCTCGCCGGGACCGCGGCCGCCGTCGGCCTGCTCTCGGGGCTCAACGGTCCGGCCCTGGTGACGGCCTATCAACAAGCCGTACCAGAAGGGAAGATGGGTGCGGCGATGTCGACCTTCGCGCTCTCCGGGATCGGGGCCGCGCCCCTGTCCCTGGCCCTGTTCACCCCGGTCTCCCTGCACCTCGGGGTGACCGGCACCTGGCTGCTCTGCGCCGGTGTCGCCCTGGTGTCGCCGATCGCCGCCGCCGTCGCGCTGCGCGCCGCGCCCGGGAAGGCCCCGGGCCGGAGCACCCCCGACCGGATCCGTACCGCTCCGGAGTCCACCGTCACGTCCGTGTGAGGCAGACATGATTCCCCTGATCCCCGCACCCCCGCCCGAGCTGTACGAGTCCGGGCCCGTCCTCCTCCGTCCGGCCGCGCTCCCGCCGCTGCCCGCGGCACTGCCCCGGCCGCCGGGGGTCCGCCCTCTGCGGCCCCAGCTCTGGCTGGTCGCCACCGACGCGCACCAGGACACCGCGGCCCGGTACGCCTCCCTCGTGCTCGACGCGGCCGAGCTGGCCCGCGCCGAGGAGTTCCGGCGGCCCGGCGACCGCGCCACCTACCTGTGCGCCCACGTCGGCCTGCGCCGGCTGCTCGGTGCCCACCTCGGGGTCGCGCCCCGCAGCGTGACCATGGAACGGGCGCCGTGCCCCTGCTGCGGCGAGGCGCACGGCCGGCCCGTCCTGCCGGACGGCCGGCTGCACTTCTCGCTCTCGCACTGCGAGGGCCTGAGCCTGATCGCCGTCGCCGCGGGGCCGGTGGGCGTGGACATCGAGCGGGTCCCGCCGCCCCACCTGGTGACCGAGGCCGCCGAGGTGCTGCACCCGGCGGAGGCCGCCGAACTGACCGCACTGGCCGAGGCGCGCGTGCCGGACGCGTTCGCCCGCGTGTGGACGCGGAAGGAGGCGTACCTGAAGGGGCTCGGGGTCGGACTCGGCGCCGACCCCGCGGCGGAGTACGTCGGGGCGGGCCCGGTCCCGGCCGCGCCTCCGGGCTGGTACCTCGCCGACGTGGCCGTCCCGGACGGCCACCACGCGGCGGTCGCCCTGCTCCGCTGACCCTGCCGCCCGCCGACGCCACGCCGACGGACGGACCGGACCGGGCCGGGGGGAGGCGGCCGCCTGGGCCGGGCCGGGTCCGCCGTCGACCTGGACGTCCTGTCGTACCGGCACCTACGTGTCCGTGGGGTGTCCTTAGGTTTCTCCCGGCCCGAGAAGCTCGGTGCCGTCCCCTCCGGGGCGGTGAGCGCACTCGCGCCCGCTCTCCTCGACGGCTGCAGCCGCTGATCGACAGCGGATACGACTTCCGCACCGCCTTCAAGACCGTGCGGAGGCTCGCTTCTCACCAGGCACTCGGGAAGATTGTCCTGGCAGTGCCCTGAGGGGGAAGGACGGGACGTAGCCCCCGCACGCTCGGTCGGGAAGGTCTCCGACCTGGGTGACGGCTCATCAGGTAAGTCGGCATTCGGTCAGCACGCGTCGTCGGGCGTTCCCAGAGGATCGCCTGGACAAGCGTCGATGGCGGCGCGAAAGCCCAGGCGGGAACCCGTATCGCCTTGCTGGAGCGATGTTCCTCACAAACATCGTTCGGTGCATCCCGGTGTAGAGTCGAGACCGCCCTTGACCTGCAGGAAGCAGGCAGGGAGCCGTCTCGGAGGAGTCCCAAGTGCTGCGCACTCTGTTCAAATCCAAGATCCACCGCGCCACCGTCACCCAGGCCGACCTGCACTACGTCGGTTCGGTCACCGTCGACGCGGAGTTGATGGAGGCCGCCGACCTGCTCCCGGGGGAGCTGGTGCACATCGTCGACATCGACAACGGCGCCCGTCTGGAGACGTACGTCATCGAGGGCGAGCGGGGCTCCGGCGTCATCGGGATCAACGGCGCCGCCGCGCACCTCGTGCACCCCGGCGACCTGGTCATCCTCATCAGTTACGCGCAGATGGAGGACGCGGAGGCGCGGGGCTTCGTGCCGCGCGTCGTGCACGTCGACGGGGAGAACCGCATCGTGGAGCTGGGGGCCGACGCGTCCGCGCCCGTCCCCGGCACCGACACGGTGCGCCCCCCGCACGCCGTGCCCGCCCGCGGCTGAGGACGATCCCGGCGGGCCGGAGCCGGCCCGAGGAAGGACGACACGCGCATGGCCGATCCGCTGATCCGTGACGACCGGGCGAACGGACGCCTGGAGGCGTTCGAGGAGGGCGCCCCCGCCACGCCCCCCGTCAACCTTGCGCACACCAGTCCCTCGAACTGTTGAATCGCCAGAGTTTGCGTCCCCGTCGTCCCCCTCTGCTCGTACGCCGCGAAGTGGGCCGAACGCCACCCCGACGAAGCGCCCGTACCGTCCGACGAGGTGGTCCGCGCGGCGAAGGAGCAGCTCAGGTCCACCCCCGATCTGTGGTGAACCCCGCCGGCACCCTGGCCCTGCTGCACACCTCGCCGGTCCACGTCCCCGTCTTCGACGCCCTGCGCGACCGGCACCACCCCGGGCTCGTCCTGCGGCACCTCGTCCACGAGGAGCTGCTCGTACGGGCCCGGGAGGCGGGCCCCGGGGCCGTCGCCGGGCCCGTGGCCGCCGTCCTCGCGGGGGCCGTCGCGGACGGCGTCCACGCCGTGCTCTGCACCTGCTCCACCCTCGGCGGGGCGGCCGAGCGCGCCGCGGCCTCCCTCGGCGTGCCCGTCCTCCGGGTGGACCGGCCGATGGCCGCCGAGGCCGCCCGGTACGACCGCGTCCTCGTCGTCGCCGCCCTGCGTTCCACCCTGGAGCCCACGACCGACCTCCTCGCGGAGGAGGCGAAGGCATCGGGGGCGCACGCCCCCCGCGTGACCACCGTGGTGGTGGAAGGGGCCTGGGAACGGTTCGAGGCGGGGGACCGGGAGGGGTACCTCGACGCCGTCGCGGCGGCCGTGGACCGGGCGCCCGTCACGGAGGGCGGTGCCGTCGTCCTCGCCCAGGCCTCCATGGCCGACGCCGCCGAGCGGACCTCCACCCCCCTGCCCGTCCTGTCCAGTCCCCGTCCCGGACTCGCGGCGGCCGCGGAGGCGGCGGGAGCGGCCGGCCGGGACTGACCCGAAGGGCCGGTCCGACGGGCGCCGGGAGCCCCGCCGCGCCACCCTGGGAAGCGACCGACCCGACGAGCGAGAGGTCCGTGATGACCCACCCCCACCCCGACCCGCTGCCCCCGTCGCCCATCCCGCCCCCCGTACCCGGCCCGAACCCCGTGCCCCCGCCGGATCCCAGCCCGGTCCCGTCCCCTCCGGACCCCGGCCCCGGTCCCGCCCCGCAGCCCGGCGGACCCGTGCCGGAACCCGAGCCCCAGCCCCAGCCGGGACCCGCCGGCGGAGGCCCCGCGCCCGCGTGGAGGTGACGGAAGACGGCCGGGATTCCGTGAACCGCTTGTCACGGAGCGTGCGCCACCCCTAACTTGGCGGCTGTCGCTGTGTTCTAGGGGGGCCCATGGCCGTACGCGGACGTCACCGCCGTCACCAGCCGAGCCGCGTCAACCGCGCCTCGCTCACCATCACGGCGGGAGGCGCCGGAATGGCGCTGCCGCTGATGGGCGCGGGCACGGTGCAGGCCGCCTCGCTGAACGTCTGGGAGAAGGTCGCGGCCTGCGAATCCTCCTCCAACTGGCACATCAACACGGGGAACGGCTACTTCGGCGGCCTCCAGTTCACCCAGTCCACCTGGGAGGAGTACGGCGGCACGCACTACGCGCCGCGCGCCGACCTCGCCTCCAGGGACCAGCAGATCCTGATCGCCGAGCGCGTCCTGAAGGGGCAGGGCCCCGGCGCCTGGCCGTCCTGCGGCCCCCGCGCGGGCCTCGCCCGGGGCGGTGAGGCCCCCGAGGCCTCCACCCGGGCCGCCGAGGCCGAGCCGTCCGGCGGGAACCAGCCGCGCACGGCCTCCCTGCCCGGACAGCGCGCCTTATCGGAACGCCCGGCCCGGAGCGCGAGCCCGACCACCGTGCCCACCGTGCGCGAGATGTACACCGTGACCCCCGGCGACTCCCTGTCGAAGATCGCCCGCGAGGAGAACGTACGGGGCGGCTGGCAGCGGCTGTACGAGGCGAACCGGCCCGTCGTCGGCGACGACCCCGACCTCATCCTCCCCGGCCAGCGCCTCACCCTGCGCATCGCCGCCCCCAAGAAGCCCGCCCAGCCGAGCGGGACCGGGCAGGGACAGAAGGCCGGACAGCCGGACAAGGCCGGGCAGGCCGGGAAGACGGGGGCGGTCGGGAAGGCCCCCGCTCCCGCCAGGACCGCCCCGCCGTCGACGCCCCCCAAGGCCGCCGCCCCCCGGCCCGCCGCCAGGCCGACGACCGCACCGGCCGCGAAACCCGCCACCAGACCCGCGGCCAAGACCGCCGCCGGGCCGGCCGCGAAACCGGCCCCCAAGCCCGCCGTCGCCAAGCCCGCGACCAAGCCCGCCGCCAAGCCGCGCCCGGCCGCCGCCGCGCCGCAGGTCAGCTACTCCGCTCCCGTCTCCGCCGGCATCGGCACCCGTTACGGCAAGCCCGGCTCCTCCTGGTCCAGCGGCTACCACACCGGCGTCGACTTCCCCGTCCCCACCGGCACCTCCGTCAAGGCCGTGGCCGGCGGCCGGATCGTCTCGGCCGGCTGGGCGGGCGCGTACGGCTACCAGATCGTGCTCCGCCACGACGACGGCCGCTACAGCCAGTACGCGCACCTCTCCGCCCTCACCGTCCGCGAGGGCCAGCGGGTGACGGCCGGGCAGCGCATCGCCCGCTCAGGATCGACCGGCAACAGCTCGGGACCGCACCTCCACTTCGAGGTCCGCACGGGCCCCGGATACGGCTCCGACATCGACCCCCTGGCCTATCTCAGGGCCCGCGGCGTCTCCGTCTGACCCCCTCGGCCCCTTCCCCCTCCCGCGAGCCGGCTTGGCGGGAGGGGCCGGGGACTCCGGCGCGGGCGTCATCCGGTCGAGCGTGAGCTCCACCAGACCGCCCGCGGCGACCGCCCCGCACAGCAGCGCGGCCACGGCGCCCGCCGCGCCGTAGCGGAAGCCCTCGCCGAACAGCGTCACGCCCACCGCCGCGGCGACCACCGGATTGACCACCGTGAGGGTGGCGAGCGGGGCGGCGAGCCCCGCGCCCCGGTACGAGGCCTGGGAGAGCAGCAGCCCGCCCACGGCGAACGCCGACAGGACCAGGAGCGCCGTCCACTCGGCCAGCGGCGCCCGCGCCGTCCACTCCCCGGCCACCGCCTTGGTGAACACCGACGCGGCGCCGAAGGAGACGCCCGCCGCCGTCGCCAGGAGGACGCTGCGCAGCGCCGGCCGGCCCACCAGGTGCGCGCCCGCGAAGAGCAGCCCCACCGCGCCGAAGGCGGTGCCCGTGAGCAGCCACCGGTCCCCGTCGCCCAGGGCCCGCGCGTCGGTGCCGGTCGTCAGGCTCAGCAGGCCCGCCAGGCCCGCCGTGGCCATGAGGGCGCCGTGCCGGGCCCGCCGCCCGGCCCCGCGGCCGACGAAGAGCGCCGCCATGGGCAGGGCGAACACGATCGTGAGCGCGCCCAGCGGCTGGACCAGGCTGAGCGGTCCGTACGCGAGGGCGGCGACGTGCAGGGCCGCCCCGACGCCGTTGAGCACCACCGCCCCCCACCAGGCCGGACGGCGCAGCGGTGCGTAGCGCGGGCCGGCCGCGGAGGCCGCGACCCGCTCCTGGACGATCGCCGCGGCCGCGTAGGCCACCGCGGAGACCAAGGCCAGGACGACGGACAGCGCGAGTGGACTCATGCCTTCCACGATCCTCCTCTCCGGCGGTTCGCGTCGTCGTACCGGAGGACCCCTTCGCGCGTACCCCTTCCGCAGTACGGGCCTTCCGCGTACGTCCACAGGTGTACGGGCCGCAGGCCGGAACCGGTGCGAACCGGTCCTCCGGCCTCCGGCGGGGGCGCTACCGTGGGCGCCGGCCCGGGATTCGGGAACCGGGAACGGACGACGGTGCGGGACAGGAGCGTGGGGCCGGATGGACCTCGTCGAGAGCGGATCGGTGGGCGGGTTCTTCGCCCTGCGGACCGCCCCGCCGGAGACCGGCGGTGCCCACCTGCCGCTCGCCCGGATCTACGCGGGGGAGGACGGCCCCCTCACCGCGCGCGTGGACCGGGTCGCCGCCCGGCTCGGGGCCCCCGAGCGGCGGGTCGGCGCCTCCGTCGCCCACCTGGGGCTCGCGGCCCGCCTCTGGTCCACCGCCCTCGGCCCCGCCGCCCTCTACGGCCGCTTCCCCGGCCTCGACCCCGCCGAACTGTCCTGGGACGGGGCCCTGACCTCGCCCGATGACCTGTGGTGGGCCGGCTCGGCGACCCGCCCCGCCACCGCGGCCGACCTCCGCGCGGCCGTCCAGGAGGCCCACCTCGTCCCGCTCCACGCGGCCCTGCGCCGCGACGGCCGGATATCGCCCCGGCTGCTCTGGGGCAACGCCGGCTCCGCCCTCGCCGGCGCCCTGCGCGAACTGACCCGCTGGGCCCGCGCCCACGGCAGGCCCGACGCGGCCGACCGGGCCGCCGCCCTGGTCGCCGAGCTCCTCGACCACCCCGACCTCGCCGGCACGGTCCGCGGCCCCCGGCTGCGCCGCGCCAGCTGCTGCCTCCACTACCGCTGTCCCGGCGGCGGACTGTGCGGCGACTGTGTCTTCGACCACGCCCCCCGAACGGGTTTGGAGGCGCGGCCCCCCGCTCCGTAAACTCCCCCTTTCGAAAGCCCGCGCAGGCGAGAGCCCGGGGGCGGCGAAACTCCGAGAGCGGCGACGCACGAGCGAACGAGGAACCCGAAGGCCATGACGGTGACCCAAGAAAACCAGGACTACGGGCCGGGCATCGACCCCGAGCGCCTGGCCGTCTGCCTCGCCGTCCTCGACGAGCTCGACGAACTGGAGATAGACCACCCGGACGCGATCCGCGTCCGCCGGGCCACCGCCGGGATCTACCGGACCGTGAAGCAGCGCCGCCGCCAGGAGCGCCGGGCCGCCAAGACCGCCAACGACAAGGCGGTCACCGAGGCCACGGCCACCGGCTCCGCGCAGCGCATCGACGACGAGACCGAGGGCATCCTGCCCACCTCCGTCACCGAGGAGGGCCGGATCGCGGGCATCCTCCAGCGCCCCCGCTCCTGCTACGTCTGCAAGACGCGGTTCGTGGAGGTCGACTACTTCTACCACCAGCTCTGCCAGCCGTGCGCCGCCGAGAACCGCGCCAAGCGGGAGGCCCGCGCCGACCTCACCGGCAAGCGCGCGCTGCTCACCGGCGGCCGCGCCAAGATCGGCATGTACATCGCGCTGCGGCTGCTGCGCGACGGCGCCCACACCACGATCACCACCCGCTTCCCCAAGGACGCCATCCGCCGCTTCAAGGCGATGGAGGACTCCGCGGACTGGCTGCACCGCCTGGAGGTCGTCGGCATCGACCTGCGCGACCCGGCCCAGGCCGTGGCCCTCGCGGACCGGATGACCGAGGCCGGTCCGCTGGACGTCCTCATCAACAACGCGACCCAGACCGTGCGCCGGCTGCCCTCCGCGTACGCCGCCCTGGTCGAGGGCGAGAGCGCCCCGCTGCCCGCCGGCGAGCTGCCCGCCCACGACGTCATCGGCGCCTTCAACTCGGGCGCGGTGGACGGCATCGCCGCGCTGCCGCTCGGCACGAGCGGCCTGGAGGCCCAGAAGGTCGCGGACCTCGCCCTGGTCGCGGGCAACGCCAGCATCGCCCGGCACCTCGACGGCACCGCCATCGACGCGGGAGGCCTGCTGCCGGACGTGGTCGAGACCAACACCTGGGTGCAGAGCATCGACCAGATCTCCCCGGTGGAGCTCCTGGAGACGCAGCTGTGCAACTACACGGCGCCGTTCATCCTGATCAGCAAGTTGCGGCCGGTGATGGCCGAGGCCGCGCGCAAGGCGGCCAGCGGGCGCTCCTACGTCGTGAACGTCTCCGCGATGGAGGGCGTCTTCGGCCGCGGCTACAAGGGCGCGGGGCACCCGAACACCAACGCGGCGAAGGCCGCGATGAACATGGTGACGCGGACCAGCGCCCAGGAGATGTTCCAGACCGACGGCATCCTGATGACCTCCGTCGACACCGGCTGGATCACCGACGAGCGTCCGCACTTCGACAAGCTGCGCCTCGCGGAGGAGGGGTTCCACGCCCCGCTCGACCTGGTCGACGGCGCGGCCCGGGTCTACGACCCGGTCGTCCGCGGCGAGGCGGGCGAGGACCTGTACGGCGTGTTCCTCAAGGACTACGCCCCCGGCAACTGGTAGCCGGGAGGTCGCCACCCCTTTTCGGCAAGAGCGCCCCATCGGCCAGGTGGGGCGCTCTTTCGGCTTGTTTCACCCGAACGCGTCACACTTCCGAGCCCGGTAGAGCGCGGGCGCGCTCATTTGGTTACTCTGATGTCCACGGTCGGCCACCGAGGAGACACACCTTCCTCACGGCCGGCCAGGGACTGGCCCGCCACCAAGGCCGCGATCCCGCCCGACGAACGGCGCCACCGCGACCGCACGGCACTTGTCCTACAGGTAGCGCGACACTAAGGAGTGCGCGGTGACACCCGAACTGACCAAGCAGGAACCGCGACCGACCGAATCCACCGAGCGGCCGCGCCGGAAGGGCGAGCTGGGAAGCCTGGAAGTCTGGGCCCGCTCGGCCCCGATCCGGCTCGCGGGCTACGAGGAGGACCTCGCCGAGCCCCACATCCTGCCGGGCATCGACTGAGCCGACGCCCCGGAGTGATGCCCCCCGGTGCCCCGGCCGAACCCCCGGCCGGGGCACCGGCACGTCTGGACCCCCTCAGGGCTCGCCGACGGGCTTCCGCAGCCGGGTCGGCGGCAGGTACTCGCGCAGCAGGGTCCGGTGCCACCACGCCCCGGTCGCGCGCAGCTCGCGCCAGGTCGTGTAGCGGTACCGGTACAGCCGGGCGCGGACGTGAACCGGCGGCGCGTCCGGGAACGGGTTGTGGGCGAGCAGCCGCAGGGTGTCCCGGTCGCCGTCGAGCAGCCGTTCCACGAAGGGCCCGAACCACGCGCGCGCGTACCCGGGGGAGAGCGCCGCGAACCACATCAGCCAGTCGAGCCGCAGGTGGTACGGGGCGAACTGGCGCGGCAGCCGGCGCGGGTCGCCCGGCTTGCCCCTGAAGCCGTACTCGCGCCAGACGGTGCCCTCGTGCGGCGCCGGGTCGTCGGTGCCCTCGACCACGATCTCGTCCCGGACCCGGCCGACCGTGCCGAACGCGCCGTAGCTGTTGACCAGGTGGAACGGGTCGTACGAGCGGTTCATGGCCTGGTGCCGGGAGAGCAGGTTGCGCACCGGGCGGTGGCTGCGGACCAGGACGAGGGCGGTCACCGCGACGACCAGGACGACGTACCAGAGCGGCGGGTCCGGCAGCGGGCGGTCGCCGGTGAGAGGGGAGGCGTCCACGGCGGAGAGGGCGAGCACGATGGTGATCCAGTTCAGCCAGGCGAAGTTGCCCGAGAGCACCAGCCACAGCTGGGTGACCACCATCAGGCCGGCCGCCACCGTGGCCACCGGCTGCGGGGCGAAGAGGAAGAACGGCACGACGAGCTGGACGACGTGGTTGGCCGCCGCCTCCACCTTGTGCAGCGGACGGGGGAGGTGGTGGAAGAACCAGCTCAGCGGTCCGGGCATCGGCTGGGTCTCGTGGTGGTGGCAGAGACAGGTCAGGTCCCGCCAGCAGCGGTCGCCGCGGATCTTGATGAGCCCGGCCCCGAACTCCACCCGGAAGAGCAGCCAGCGCAGCAGCAGGAGCACCAGGAGGGGCGGGGCCGTGTCGTCGTTGCCGAGGAGGACCGCCAGGAACCCGGCCTCCAGGAGCAGCGACTCCCAGCCGAAGGCGTACCAGGTCTGGCCCACGTTCACGATCGACAGGTAGAGCGCCCAGAGCACCAGCCACAGGAGCATCGACACCGGCAGCGGCACGGCGTCCCCGGCGCCCGCCACCAGGGCGAGCGCCAGGGCGGCGCCGGTCCAGGAGACCGCGGCGAACAGGCGGTCGGAGTAGCGCCAGTGGAAGAGCGAGGGCGTGTGGCGCGGCCGGGTCCGGCGCACGTACTCCGGCACCGGGAGCATCCCGTGCTCCCCGATCAGCGCCCGGAACTGGAGGGCGGCCGACAGGAACGCCACGAAGTAGAGCCCGGCCAGGCCGCGCTGGAAGACGATCCGGCTCAGCCAGAGGTCGGGTGCCGTGAACCACTCCATCGCCTCCAGTATCGGGCCGGGGTCACGTCCTGACGAGGCGCCGCAGGGTCCGGGCGAGTCGGCGGGCGTACGCGCGCTGGAGGAGCGGGACCAGGGGCCCCGCGAGCCGGGTGTACCAGACGGCGGGACGACTGAAGGCGGTGACCGCGAACCGGACGGCGCCGTCCGGTTCGAGCGTCACGAGGAAGGACTCCTCGCCGCATTCGGGATGGCCGGCGAGGGTGCCGTACGCGAAGCCGGTGCGGTCCTTCTCGTACGCCGTCCAGATCACCGCGCAGGGGACGGCGATCCGGAGCCGTCCGACGCCCGCCGACACCTCCACGCGGACGCCGGGGCCCGCGCGGTCGGCGTCGGCCAGGAGGCCCGCGCCGGAGCGGCGGTGCATCCGCCAGGTGGTGACGGCGGTGCCGGCCGTCGTGAAGGCGGCCCGGCCGTGGCCGACGACCGTGCCGTACCGCAGATGGTGGTAGCCCTCGGGGAGCGCGTCGGGGGTGCGGGTGGCGCCGACCTCGCGGTAGGTCGGGCCGGGGCGGTGGCGGTCGGGCCGGGCGAGGTCCTTCAGGAGGCGGGTCATGCCGGGGTCTCCGTTCGCGGGCGGGCGGGTGTGGTCGGGCCGGGGGCGCCGTCGGCGTGCAGGCGGCGGCGGGCGAGGAGGGCGCAGACGGCGAAGCCGAGGGCGTTGCCCAGGCCGTGGGTCGCGGCCATCCAGGTCAGGTCGGGGTGCGGGAGGCCGGTGGCCTCGCCGAGTGCCCAGTCCAGGGCGAGCAGCATGGTGGCGGCGAGGACCAGGGCCGAGACGGCGAGCAGGGTGCGGGCGGGGCGGTCGGCCGCGAGCTCGCGGCGCTCGCGCAGGGTCAGGACGGCGACCGCCGCCATGCCGGCGGTGAGGACGACGGCGCCGGCCAGCTCGGCCCAGTCGTCGACGAAGTAGCCGATCAGGACGAGCAGGGTGCCGGCGGGGACGCTGAGCGCGGCGAAGCGGGCGGTGGGGCCGTCCTCGGAGGCGCGGCAGACGAGACCGGCGACCAGGGCGGCGGCGAAGCCCGCGAAGTGGAAGTGCGGGACGGTGAGCGCGAGGACGTCCAGGTCGAAGCCGAAGAGCGGGTACGAGGCCCGCTCCGCGACGAGCGCGAGGCCCGCGACCGAGGGCGAGGCCAGGGCGGTCAGGACGGCGACCTCCCGGGGCCGGAGCGAGCGGGTCAGCATCAGCCGGGCCGGCGCCTGGCACGCGAGCGCCAGGGCGGCGAGGGCGTAGACGGCGGCGAGGCCGGCCGAGAGGCCGGAGCGGGGCAGCCAGAGGGAGAGCGCCCCGGGGACGGCGAGCAGCGGCCAGAGGCGCCGGAGCCGGTCCAGGCCGGGGGGCCTGGGGCCGTCGAGGAGCGAGAGCCCCGTAGGGACCACCCAGAACATCCCGATCGTCACGACCGATGCCACCAGGATCGACAGCGCGGTCATGCCACCACCCCCGTTTGAACGCGTTCAAGTGATGGTTCGAGCGTACGGCTTCTGTTGAACGTGTTCAAGTGGCGTGCTCCGGCGGGCGACCCGGTCGGCCCCCCTCCGCTTGCGCGTGCCCCCGCGCTGCGACAGACATGAGGAGACAAGAGGGACTTGGCCGGAACCGGGCCCCGGGCCCGGGGGAGAGAAAGTCGGGAGTACCAGGTGCGCTCACCCCTTCGCCGGACGCGGCGAAACCCCACCCCCACCCCCGTCCCTCCCCCCGGCGGCGCGATCGCTCCTCGCGACGGCGTCCGCCTCGCCGGGGCCGCGTTCGCCTCCGTCCTGCTGCTCGCCGGCTGCTCCTCCGGCGGCACCGGTGCCGGGAGCGCGGGGCGGCCCGTCGCGGCACCCGCCCAGGACGTCCTCCTCCAGGCGGCCGCAGCCCCGGGGCCCGACCCCTTCACCGCCTCCACCGTCCGCAACACCGCCCGCCCCTCCGACCCGCCCCGGCCCCCCGAGGGGCAGCGGGCCCGCGAGGTCACCGGCTCCACCCCGGGCCTCTACGGCGGCACCCGCGCCGTCGGCAGCTGCGACGTCGAACGGCAGGCCTCCCTCCTCACCGGGGACCCGAAGAAGGCGCGCGCCTTCGCCGAGGCCGCCGGCATCCCCGAGGCCGGCGTCGCCGACTGGCTGCGCGGCCTCACCCCGGTCGCCCTGCGCGTGGACACCCGCGTCACCGGCCACGGCTACCGCGGTGGCCGGGCCGCCGCCCACCAGGCCGTCCTGCAGACCGGTACGGCCGTCCTCGTCGACCAGTACGGCTCCCCGCGCGTCCGCTGCGCCGGCGGCAACCCGCTCCGCGCCCCCGCCGCGGACCGGGGCGGCGTCTACGTGGGCGTCCCCTGGGACGCCTTCGACCCCGACCACGTGGTCGTCGTCCGCCCGACCGGCACCGTCGTCACCAGCCTGGTCATCGTGAACGCCACCGACCGCAGCTGGATCGAGCGCCGGACCGGCAGCGACGGCGAGGAGGACCGCAAGCCCGCCGTGGAGCCGTCCTGCGACCCGGACGCGTGCACCCTGGACGGCTCCGGCACGCCCGACCCGGACGCCTCCGGCCCGGCCGTGCCCGCCCCCAGCACCCCCGACCGCTCCGCCCCGCCGGAGCCCGTGCCGCCGCAGGACCCGCCGGCCCCCGACGCCCCGACGGACCCCGACCCGTACACGGAACCGGCCCCCGACCCGTACACCGACCCCGACACCGAACCCCTCCCCGACCCCTCCGCCGAGCCGCCCGTCCCACCGGACGGGGAGCTGCCGCCCGAGGAGCTCTTCCCGCCCGAGCCGGTGCCGGACCAGCCCGACACCTTCGAGGCCTTCGAGGGGTGAGCCTGACAAGTGGAGCGGATCTTCGTGGTGCGTACGGGCGGGGCTGCGCCTAGCGTGGCCCCATGAGCACGGGCAACGGGAGCGGGCAGACGAGCGGCCCGGCCCGCCGTGCGCAGGACGGACCCCCCGGCGGGCCGCCGCCCGGGGCGCCGATCCTGTCCGAGTACGGCTCGGCCTTCCGCATGGGCGGCTTCGACTGGGACCTGCCCGCCGGGACGATGGAGATGGACGACGCCGCCCTCGCCGTCTTCGACCTGGACCGCGAGGAGTACGACGGACGCCCGGAGTCCCTGGGCTCACGGGTGCTCCCGGACGAGGGCAGCCGCCTCGACGCCCTGGTGGCGCAGGCGCTCAAGGACGGCAGCGACCAGTACGGCGCGTACTTCCGCATCCGCCGCCGCGACGGCGCCCACCAGTGGACCCACACCCAGGGCATCGTCCACCGCGACCCCACCGGCCGCCCCGTGCGGATCGTCGGCGTCCTGCGCGACGCCACCCACGAACTCACCGAGTCCGCCGCCCGGCTCGGCCTCGACGAGGGGCGCCGCAAGCGCGCCGGCGTCGTCGAGGGCACCACGGCCGCCCTCGCCCACGCCCGGACCGTCAAGGACGTCATCGACCTCCTCGACGACTCCCAGGCCCTCGAACACTTCGGCGCCGCCAGCCTCGTCATGGGCCTCCTGGAGGCGGGCCGCATCCACCTGGTGGCCGAGGGCCCCGAGGGCGCCTTCGTGCCCGGCACCCGCTTCACCCGGGTGGACGAGCCGTACCCGATGAGCGAGGTGATCCGCACCCTGCGCCCCCGGTTCATCGACTCGCCGCGGGACTTCTCCGACTCCTACCCGGTCCTCTGGCCGCACATCAGCGGACTCGGCGTCACCGCCGCCGCCTACCTCCCGCTCATCGCCCAGGCCCGCCCGATCGGCGCGCTCGGACTGCTCTACAGCGACCGGACCGGCTTCAGCGAGGACGAGCGGACCCTGCTCGTGGCCCTCAGCAGCAGCATCGCCCAGAGCCTCCAGCGGGCCATGCTGTACGAGCAGGAGCACGACCTCGCCGAAGGGCTCCAGCAGGCCATGCTGCCGCGCCGGATCCCGGAGGTGCCCGGCGCCCAGACGGCCGTCCGCTACCGCTCCGCCCGGCTCGGCCGGGACATCGGCGGCGACTGGTACGACGTCATCGCGCTGCCCGGCGGCCGGGTCGGCGCCGTCATCGGCGACGTGCAGGGCCACGACACCCACGCCGCGGCCGTCATGGGCCAGCTCCGGATCGTGCTGCGCGCCTACGCCGCCGAGGGCCACACCCCGGCCACGGTGATGGCGCGGGCCTCCGTCTTCCTCCACGAACTCGACACCGAGCGCTTCGCCACCTGCACGTACGCCGAGGTCGACCTCCGCACCGGGGTCGTCCAGCTGGTCCGGGCCGGCCACGTCGACCCGCTGATCCGGGAGTCCGACGGCCGCTGCCGCAGACTGCCGGTCGAGGGCGGCCTGCCGCTGGGGCTCTCCGCGGAGTTCGGACGCCTCGACTACCCGGTCACCACCCTCGAACTGGACCCCGGACAGACCCTGCTGCTCTACACCGACGGCCTCGTGGAGAAGCCGGGCGCCGACCTCGACGAGGGCCTCCAGTGGCTCTCCTCCCTCGTCCGGCGCGGTCCCGCCGACCTCCAGGAGCTCGCCGACCACCTGTGCGACGTGGTCGCCGAGCGGGGCGGCGAGGACGACGTCGCGATCCTGCTGCTGCGCCGCCACGGCACCTACGCCGCCCCCGGCGCCGGCCGGTTCCAGCAGCACGTGGCCCAGAGCGACCCGGAGGCGCTCAGCTCCGCCCGCCACATGATCAGGGCGGCGGTCCGGGCCTGGGGCGCGGGGGAGCGGGCGGACGAGATCGAGCTGGTCGCCGACGAGCTGATGACCAACGCCCTGATGCACACCGACGGCGGGGCGATCGTGACCCTACGGGTCCTCCCCGGGCCCACGCGGCGGCTGCGGGTGGAGGTCGAGGACCGCTCCAGCGCCCTGCCCCGGCGCCGCGAGGCCGGCGAGGCGGGCGTGTCCGGCCGGGGACTGCTCCTGGTCGACCAGCTCTCCGACGCGTGGGGGGTGGAGTCGCGGGGCGGCGGCAAGTGCGTGTGGTGCGAGTTCGTCGTGGAGAGCGTCCCCGCGGAGAGCCCGCCGACGGAGACCTGAGGGCGGCCCGGGGAGGGGGAGGGAGCGGCGCCCCGGGAGCCCGCGAGGGGCCCCGACGCACGCGACCGAGGGTATTTACGGAGCGTTAACTGACCGTACTTGACCGTAACTGTCGGTGCGCGATTGACTGCGGTCTTCCACCCCTCCGCGCAGGACGTGAGGACACCCGTGACCACCGAGCTCCTGGCCCCGCTGGACCTGGCCTTCTGGCACCTGGAATCCACCGCCCACCCCCTGCACCTCGGTGCCCTCGCCCACTTCGGCCCGCTGCCCGCCGCGCCCGGCGAGGAGCCGGCCGACGTCCTGGACCTCCTCGCCCGCCGCGCCGCCGCCGTCCCCCGGCTCCGGATGCGCGTCCGCGACGTCCTCATCCCCGTCGGCGGCGCCGCCTGGAGCGCCGACCCCGACTTCGACGTGCGCCGCCACGTCCGCGAGATCACCCTCCCCGGCGCCGACTTCCCCGCCGAGACCGCCCGGCTCGCCGCCGAACTCATGGAGCGACCCGTCGAGCGGGGCCTGCCGCCCTGGGAGATGTACCTGCTCAGCGGCGCCCCCGACGGCTCCTTCGCCGTCCTCGTCAAACTCCACCACGCCCTCGCCGACGGCATGCGGGCCGTCGCCATCGGCGCCGGGATCTTCGACGAGATCGCCGCCGGCCACCGCCCCGCGCGCCGCTCCCGCCCCGTGCCCCCGCGTCCCCCGCTCTCCGGGTTTCCCGGGCTCCCCGGTCCCGGACGCCTCCTCGACCTCGCCCGGGACCGCCTCGGCGACCTCGGCCGGGCCGTCGAGGTCGGCGCCTCCGTCGTCCGCGCCAGCCGCCTCGACGGACGCCCCACCGCCGCCCTGGCCGCCCACTCCAGCGGCACCCGCCGGATCGCCACCGCGACCCTCTCCCTGGAGCGGGTCCACCGCGTCCGCCGCACCACCGGCGGCACCGCCAACGACGTCCTCCTGGCCGTCGTCGCCGGAGCCCTCCGACGCTGGTTCGACGAGCGCGGACTGCCGCTGCCCGACGCCGACCCCCGGGCCCTCGTCCCCGTCTCGCGCCGCCGCCCCGGCGCCCCGCCCGGCCCCGGCAACAGCCTCTCCGGCTACCTCCTCGACCTGCCCGTCACCGAACCCGACCCGGCCGCCCGGCTCACCGCCGTCCGGCGCGCCATGGACCGCAACAAGGCGGCGGGCCCCTTCCGGGGCGCCGGGGCCGTCGCCCTCCTCGCCGACCAGCTCCCGCCGCTCGCCCACCGCTTCGGCGCCCCCTTCGCCTCCGGCGCCGCCCGCCTCCTCTTCGACCTCCTGGTCACCCAGGTCCCGCTGCCCCGCTCCGCGCTCTCCCTCGGCGGCGCCCCGCTGCGCGCCCTCTTCCCCATGGCGCCGCTCGCCCGGGGCCAGTCCCTCGCCGTCGCCATGTCCCCGTACGGCGGCCGGGTCCACATCGGCCTCGTGGCCGACGGCGCGGCCGTCCCCGACCTCGACGCCCTCGCCGCCGCCCTCACCGCCGAACTCGACCTCCTCGACCCGCCGGGGGACGACGACGCGGGGGCGTGACGCCCCCGGGGCGCCCCCCCGCCGGAGACCGGCGCCCCCGGGCCACGACACCCCCCGCCGGACAGGCCCTAGACTCCGCCGCATGCTGCGCGCACTGGCCGTCGACGACGAGGAGCCCGCCCTCGGGGAACTGCTCTACCTGCTGCGCGCCGACCCGCGCGTCCGCACCGCCGAGGGCGCGGGCGACGCGACGGCGGCGCTGCGCAGGATCGGCCGCGCCCTGGAGTCGGGGCCCGACGGCGAGGACGCCGTCGACGTCGTCTTCCTCGACATCCACATGCCCGGCCTCACCGGCCTCGACGTCGCCCGGCTGCTCGCCGGCTTCGCCCGCCCCCCGCTCGTCGTCTTCGTCACCGCGCACGAGGGCTTCGCCCTCCAGGCCTTCGACCTGAAGGCCGTCGACTACGTCCTCAAGCCGGTGCGCCGCGAACGGCTCGCGGAGGCCGTCCGCCGCGTCCACGAGCTGGTCCACGCCACGGCCGCCCCCGCCGCCGCGCCCGAGCAGATCCCCGTCGAACTCGGCGGCGTCACCCGCTTCGTCCCCGTCGACGACATCGCCTACGTCGAGGCCCACGGCGACTACGCCCGCCTCCACACCGACCGGGGCAGCCACCTCGTCCGCATCCCGCTCTCCGCCCTGGAGGAGCGCTGGGCGGACCGGGGCTTCGTCCGCATCCACCGCAGCCACCTCGTGGCCCTCGCCCGGATCGACGAACTGCGGCTCGACGGCGGCGCCACCTCCGTACGGATCGGCGACACCGACCTCGCCGTCAGCCGCCGCCACGCCCGCCAGCTCCGGGACCTCCTGATGCGCCGGGCCGGCGGCTGACCCGCGTACGCACGCGCCCGCCCGCACCTCCGCCGCCGCAGGCCTACCGCCGTACGACCCCGCTGCGTAGACTCCACGCGTCCCGGGCCGCGCCGCCCGCGCACCACCGCGGAAGAGCCCGCGAGAACCACCCGAAGTCCAGAGATGCCGGAGCGGACGCCGATGTCCGAGCACCACCCGCCGCGCAGACCCCGGCGCGAGACCGTCACCTACGCCTCCGCCCACGGCGCCGCCGGAGCCCCGGGCCCCGCCGGGCGGCCCCCCGCCCACCCCCCGGCCCGCTCCGAGATCGACGAGCAGACCACCCTCGGGCACACCTACGTCCGCTCCCTGATGCGCAGCCAGCTCCGCGCCGCCCTCACCGCCCTCGGCGCGCTCGCCCTGCTGGTCGGCTCCCTGCCGCTCGTCCTCGCGCTGCCCGCCCCCGAGGCCCTGGTCTGGCTCGCCCTCGGCGTCGGCGTCCACCCGGTCGTCTGGGGCATCGCCCACTGGTACGTCCGCCGCGCCGAGCGCAACGAACGCGACTTCACCGGCCTCGTCGAACGATGACCCCCTCCGCACGGACGCCCGCATGAACCGGACCCACGCCGTCGTCGCCGTCACCGCCGTCGTCCTCGCCACCGTCCTCATCGGCGCCCTCGGCCTGCGGATCTCCCGCACCACCTCCGACTTCTACGTCGCCTCGCGGACCGTCCGGCCGGGCCTCAACGCCGCCGCCATCAGCGGCGAGTACCTCTCCGCCGCCTCCTTCCTCGGCATCGCCGGACTCGTCCTCGTCCAGGGCCCCGCCATGCTCTGGTACCCGGTCGGCTACACCGCCGGGTACCTCGTCCTGCTCGTCCTCGTCGCCGCCCCGCTGCGCCGCTCCGGTGCGTACACCCTCTCCGACTTCGCCGAGGCCCGCCTCGAATCCCGGCGCGCCCGGCGGCTCGCCAGCCTCTTCGTCGTCGGCATCGGCTGGCTGTACCTGCTGCCGCAGCTCCAGGGCGCCGGGCTCACCCTGGAGATCCTCACCGGCGCCCCCGACTGGGTCGGCGGCCTCCTCGTCGCCCTCGTGGTCACGGGGACGGTCGCCGCCGGCGGGATGCGCAGCATCACCTTCGTCCAGGCCTTCCAGTACTGGCTGAAGCTGACCGCCCTGCTCGTGCCCGCCCTCTTCCTGCTCGCCGCCTGGCACGGGGACGGGGCGCCCCGCGCCCGCTTCGACGCCCCCGCCGTGCTGCGCGACCACACCGTCGTCCGGGTCGCCGACACGGTGCGCATCGGGCTCGACGCCCCGCTGACCGCCACCGTCACCGGCCGCGTCGACTCCGCCCCGTACACCGGACGGACCGTCACCCTCGGCCCCGGCACCCACCACGTCCTGGCCGGCACCACGCTCGCCTTCGAGCCGGGCGCGAAGCTCCCCGAGCGGATGGCCGGCGGCACCGACCCCCTCGGCTGGTCCCAGCCGCTGGCCGGCGGACGCGACGGACACCAGCTGTACGCCACGTACGGACTGATCCTCGCGACCTTCCTCGGCACCATGGGCCTGCCGCACGTCGCCGTCCGCTTCTACACCAGCCCGCACGGCCGCGCCGCCCGCCGCACCACCCTCGTCGTCCTCGGGCTCGTCGGCGCCTTCTACCTCCTGCCGCCGCTCTACGGCTTCCTCGGCCGGGTCTACGCCCCCGAACTGGCCCTCACCGGCTCCGCCGACGCCGCCGTCCTCGTCCTGCCCGACCGGATCCTCGGCGGGCTCCCCGGCGACCTGCTCGGGGCGCTCCTCGCGGGCGGCGCCTTCGCCGCCTTCCTCTCCACCGCCTCCGGGCTCACCATGTCCGTCGCCGGGGTCCTCACCCAGGACGTGCTCCCCTCCCGGGGCGTCCGGCACTTCCGGCTCGCGACCCTGCTCGCCACCGCCGTCCCGCTCGGCGTCGGGGTGGTCGCCTCCAAGGTGCCGGTCGCCGACGCCGTCGGCCTCGCCTTCGCGGTCTCCGCCTCCTCCTTCTGTCCGCTGCTCGTCCTCGGCATCTGGTGGCGGCGGCTCACCCCGCCCGGCGCGATGGCCGGGCTCCTGCTCGGCGGCGGCTCCGCCCTCGCCGCCGTCATGGCCACCCGGGCCGGGCTCGCGCCCGGCGGCTGGCCGCACACGCTGATGGCCTGGCCCGCCGTCTGGTCGGTCCCGCTCGGCTTCCTCACCATGGTCCTGGTCTCCCTCGCCACCCCCCGTCGGATCCCGCCCGGCACACCGGCGCTCCTCGCCCGCCTGCACCTCCCGGAGGAGATCACGGGGGCCGTCCCCGCCCAGGAGACCCGCCCGGACGCCCCTTCGGAGGTGCGCCGATGAGCGGCATCGCCCTCGCCGCCGCGGCCGCGGCCGGGGCCGTGCTGCTCGCCGCGGGCTTCGTCCTCGGCCGGTTCGCCGCCCGGCGCGGGGGCCGGGACGCCGACCCCGACCTCGGCACGCCCGTCGAGCGGGCCACCTTCCACACCCTGCACACCGCCTCGCTCGCCGCGCCCCCGCTGCGCGCCGGACTCACCGAGGAGACCGCCCGCAGGGCCGCCCGCACACTCCGCTCGCTGCTCGGCACCGAGGCGCTCTGCCTCACCGACCGGGGCGCGGTCCTCGCCTGGGACGGACCCGGCGAGGACCACCACCGCGCGCACGTCCCCGCCCAGGCCGCCGAGACCCTGGAGACCGGCCGCAGCCGCTCCGCCGACTCCGGCTGCGCCGACCCGGCCTGCCCGCTGCGCTGGGCGGTGATCGCCCCGCTCACCGGCGAGGACGGCGTCCTCGGCGCGCTCGTCGCCTACGGCTCGCGGGAGTCGGCCGTCCTGGTGCGGGCCGCGACCGAGGTGGCCCGCTGGGTCTCCGTCCAGCTCGAACTGGCCGAGCTCGACCGCTCCCGCACCCGGATCGTGGAGGCCGAGATCAAGGCCCTGCGCGCCCAGATCTCCCCGCACTTCATCTTCAACTCCCTCGCCGCCATCGCCTCCTTCGTCCGCACCGACCCCGAGCGGGCCAGGGAACTCCTCCTGGAGTTCGCGGACTTCACCCGCTACTCCTTCCGCAGGCACGGCGAGTTCGCCCAGCTCGCCGACGAACTGCGCTCCATCGAGCAGTACTTGGCGCTCGCGGGCGCGCGCTTCGGCGACCGGCTCAAGGTGACGCTCCAGATCGCGCCCGAGGTGCTGCCGGTGACCCTGCCGTTCCTCTGCCTCCAGCCGCTGGTGGAGAACGCGGTCAAACACGGCCTCCAGGACCGGGAGAAGGGCTGCCGGGTCGTCATCGCCGCCCGGGACGCGGGCGCCGAGGCCGTGGTGACCGTCGAGGACGACGGCATCGGCATGGACCCGGAGCTGCTGCGCGCCGTCCTGCGCGGGGAGCACCCGGCGGGCGCCGGCATCGGCCTCTCCAACGTGGACGAGCGGCTGCGCCAGGTGTACGGGACGGAGTACGGCCTCGTCATCGAGACGGGCGTCGGCGCCGGGATGAAGGTGACGGTACGGATACCCAAGTACCGCCCGGGGGTGCACCCTTCGGCCCCGTGAGTCCCGGCCGTGAGCCCCGTCCTTGAGCTCCGGCCGGGCGTCCCGGTCAGCGCAGGTGGAGCGAGAGGTGCGCGAGCGGCAGGCCCAGCTTCCAGGCGGGCAGCCAGATCTGCTCGCCCTCGTCGACCGGGCACCCCGGGTCGGCGTCCGCCCGGCCGTCGAGGTCGGCGGCGAGGATCCAGGTGTCCCGCAGCCGCCGCCACGCGGTCTCCGCGAGCGCCAGGTCGGGCCCCCCGCCGCCGGCCGCCTGCCGCCCGGCGAGCCGCTCCTCGACCCAGGGCGGCCAGGGGCGGTCGTACGCCGTGTGCCGCAGCCACTCGTCGATCCGGCCGGCGGGCGGCCGGTCCGGGTCCTCCGCGAGGTGGACGGTGAGGGCCAGGGCCCGGAGGCCCGCCCGGTACTCCAGCGAGCCGGGCGCGACGAGCGCGGCGGCCCGCAGAACCTCGTCGGCCAGGTACTCGGCGCACAGCCAGGCCATCGGGACGGCCAGGCCGCCGCCGCTCGTGCCGCCGGTGCCGTTCGTGCTCTCGGGCAGCAACGCTCCCACCTTCTCCCGGACATGACCGCGCGTGCGGGGCCGTGTGAGGGGCCCGGACGACGGGGCCCGGGGAAGAGCCTCCTCCGTGCGGGGCGCCCGCGGGTCCCGCTTTGCTCAACTCGCCCGAGCGGTTTCGGATACGTTCTCCGGCCGGATCGGTACGGGTGGGATTCCGGTCGCCGGGGGTGACGCGGGGGACGGCGGAGGCGGCCCGGGGCCGGGATCAGCGCCCCGCCGCCCCCGCGAGGCTCCGGCGCGGCCGGTAGCCGGGCAGCGACCGGCCCAGCTGCCGCAGGGCGTAGTGGGAGCGGGACTTGACGGTCCCGGCGGGGATGCCCAGCTCCACGGCGGCCTCGTTGACGGTGAGGCCGTGGAAGTACAGCCGGACGAGCACCGCCCGGTGTTCGGGGCTCAGCCCCCGGACGGCCGCCCGCACGTCGAGCGCGGCCTCGGCGGAGGCGGTGGCGTCGGCGGGGTCGGGCGTCACGGCGAGGACGCCGTCGCCGATTTCGGCGGGCCGGGCGAGGCGCGAGCGGCGCGCGTCGATGGCGAGGCGGCGGGCCACGGTGAAGAGCCAGGGGCGCATGGAGTCGTAGGGACTGTCGAAGGCCTCCGGGTGCTGCCAGGCCCGTACGAGGGTCTCCTGGGCGAGGTCCTCGGCCCGCTGCCGGTCCCCGTAGGTGAGGCCGAGCAGGAAGGAGAGCAGCGCGGGGCCGTGGTCCCGCTGCAACTCCTCCAGGGTCCGTTCGTCGGTCGTCGCCGTCGTCATGCTGCCCACCTCTCCCGCGGCTCGTCGTCGGCCCGTATACGAACGCATTCGGACGGCGAGGGACAGGGAACGGACATCGGTCTGCGACGAACGGTCGCACCGAGCGGCGAATGGTACGGCGAACGGTCGGACGGAGTCACTGCGTCCGTTTCAGCGGGGTTCGTGGGCTTGTGCGGCCTTGACCCTTGACTGCGGCTTCTCTCCGGGATCAATTCTTCAGAACAGATGTTCATCACATGATCTGGGTGGAGTGCCGCACATGACCTCACGCACCAGGCCCGCGAGCAGGACGGCCGCGCTCGCCGCCGTCCTGCTCGCGGCGGCGACCGGCTGCACCGGCGGAAGCGGCACGGGCGGCGGGAGCGGTCCGGCCGCGGGCGACGCCACCCCGAAGGCCACCGCTCCGGGAGCCGCCGGACGCCCCACCGGACCCTCCGCCGCCCCCGGCGCGGCCTCCGCGCCCGCCGGGTTCACCCTCGTGGCCTCCGGGGACGTCCTCCCGCACGACTCCATCATCCGCAGGGCGGCCGAGGACTCCGCGGGCGCCGGCCACGACTTCCGCCCCATGCTCGCCGGCGTGAAGTCCGTCGTCTCCGGCGCCGACCTCGCCCTCTGCCACATGGAGACCGTGTACGGGGAGAAGGGCGGGCCCTACACCGGCTACCCCGCCTTCAAGTCCCCGCCCGAGGTCGCCGCCGGGCTCAAGGAGACCGGGTACGACTCCTGCTCCACCGCCTCCAACCACACCCTCGACGACGGGGCGGCGGGCCTCGGCCGGACCCTCGACGCCCTCGACGCGGTCGGCATCCGCCACGCCGGATCGGCCCGTACGGCCGAGGAGGCGGCCCGGCCCACCCTGATGGAGGCGGGTGGCGCCACCGTCGCCCAGCTCGCCTACACCTACGACACCAACGGCCACCCGCTCCCGAAGGGGCGGCCCTGGGCGGTCGACCTGCTCGACGAGCGGCGGGTGGTCGCCGACGCGCGCGCGGCCCGCGCGGCCGGCGCCGACGTGGTCGTGGTCAGCGTCCACTGGGGCACCGAGTGGCAGACCGAGCCGGACGAGCGGCAGCTCTCCCTCGGCCGGGCGCTGACCGCCTCGCGGACCGGCGGCCGCCCGGACATCGATCTTCTCCTGGGTACGCATGCCCACGTTCCTCAGGCCTACGAGAAGGTCAACGGCACCTGGGTGGTCTACGGGATGGGCGACCAGATCGCCGGCGACATGATCAACCACCAGGGCGTCCACGACCCGCGCGGCAACCAGGGCAGCATCGGACGTTTCACCTTCGCTCCGCCCCGTACCCCCGGCGGGCGCTGGGAGGTCACCCGGGCCGAGTTCGTCCCCCAGTGGTTCGACACCGGGCGCGGCCGGGTGGTCAACCTCGGCGCCGACACCGGCGGGGACCCGCGCCTGGCCGCGATCCGCGACACGATCCGGAGGGTGGTGCTCAACCGGGGCGCCGGCGAGGACGGCCTCGTGATGGGCAAGTAGACGGGCGAACGGACGGGTGCGCAGGGGCGGGCGGCGGTACGGCGGCCACCGGGCCGGCGAACCGGTGGCCCCGCTGTCCGGTCGCCCTTCGCGACTGTCCGCCCAACGGGTGCTTTCGGACGGGCGGCCGGTGTCGCTGAGCCGCGTCGACCCTCATCCGTACGAACCATTGGTCATGAAAAAGGATCAGATGCCCAACGGGCGTCGAGCGGTGCTGCGGCTGGCCGCCGCGCTCGGCGCCACCGCCGCCGTCGGAGTCTTCGCCGCGGACCGGCTCTCCGCCCCCGACCGGGCCGCCGGTCCCGGCCCCGGCGGCGCCCCGGGAAGCGGGACCGGGACCGGGGCCGGACCCGGGTCTGCGGGCCCGGCCGCCGGTCCGCAGGCGGGGACCGCCCGGCTGCACCCGAACGCGTACCGCCTCCAGCCGATGACCGCCTACGCGCCCCCGGCGTACCGGCGCGCGCTGCCGCCCGTGCGGCAGCGGCCCTTCCTCAGCGTCTCCGGGGCCGGCCGCTCGATGGTGCTGACCTTCGACGACGGGCCCGACCCCCGCTACACCCCCGGCATCCTCGACACCCTGCGCCGGTACGACTGCCGGGCGATGTTCTTCGTCTGCGGCGAGATGGCCGTCGAGAACCAGGACCTGCTGCGGCGCATGTCCGCGGAGGGGCACGTCGTCGGCAACCACTCCTGGTCCCACCCCCTGATCCCCGGGCTGCGGCCCTCCCGCATCCGCGACGAGCTGGGCTCCACCAGCGAGGTCGTCGAACGGGCCCTCGGCACGGCCCCGCTCTGGTACCGCGCCCCCTACGGGGCCTGGAACCGGCACTCCTTCGAGATCGGCGCCGAACTCGGCATGGAGCCGCTCGCCTGGACCGTCGACACCCTGGACTGGCAGGAGCCCGGCACCGACTCCATCGTCCGCCGGGTCCTGGACGGCGCGGCCCCCGGCGTCGTCGTCCTCAACCACGACGCGGGCGGCGACCGCTCCCAGAGCGTGGCCGCGCTCCGCCGCTACCTGCCCGAACTCCTCGACGCCGGCTACCACGTCACCGTCCCCCGGCGCTGACCGGCCGGACACGGGAGAGGGGCCCGGCACTTCAGGTGCCGGGCCCCTTTCCTCTCGTGACGGCGGGTCAGCGGGAGCCGACCATCCGGGCGTAGACGACGACGTTCCCGTCGTACCCACGCGCGCGCGTGTACCCGCCGCCGCAGGTGATGACCCGCAGCTCCGGCTGCCCGGTGTCGGCGTAGACCCGCACGCCGGGGAAGTTGTCCTTCGCGTACACCTCGACGCCGTAGATCTCGAAGACCGCGACCCGGCCGTCGTACCGCTCGACCTCGACGTGCTGGCCCTTCTCCAGGGAGCCGAGACCGTAGAAGACCGCCGGGCCCTGGGTGTTGTCGACGTGTCCGACGACGACGGCGGTCCCGCGCTGGCCGGGGGAGATGCCGTTCTGGTACCAGCCGGCGAGGTTGGCGTCCTGGGGCGGGGGCGCCGCCACCCAGCCGTCCGGGTCCAGGCCCACGTCCATGATCGGGGCCGCGACCCGGATCGCCGGGATCTTGATCCGGGAGGCCGGGGCGAAGGGCAGCGGCTCCAGGCCGGTGGCCGCGGAGGGGGCCGCCGGGGCGGTCGGGAGCGCCGCCGGCCGCGCGGCCGCGGCGGGCTGCGGCGGCCCGGAGGCGACGTCCACCCCGTTGCGCATCATCGCGAGCCCGGACAGCATGGCGAGGGCCAGGACACCCCAGGGTTGGAGTCTCCTGCGCTCGGAGACGCGGAAGTCCTTCGGGGGCATGGTTCTCCCTTCGTGGCGTCGTCAGAACGGTAAGGGCGGCCCGGCGGTACGTCGCGCCGGACGGTCCGAACGGGTGGGGCCCGCCCCTCCCGGACCACCCCGGGCGGACGACGCACGGACCGGCGGAGGAGCGGCTGAGGAACGGCTGAGGACCGGCTGAGGGCGGTTGAGGGCCGCCGGACGGCCGCCGGACGGGCCGACAGGTGGGTGACGCCGGGCTGACCCATCCGAGTAATCGTCAGATAAGCAGCTCAGAAGCCCCTGACCTGCGCCTACGGCACGTCCGGGACCCTCCGCCCCGGCGTGTCGCCTCACCGGAGTGGCCCAGTGCCGACATGCGTGTTCCGTCACGAATGGTGATGGTTCGTCATGGAAGGCGTACTCGTCGAAACTCCCGGAGCACCGCTTTGGGGCGTCTTCCACTGGAGGTTCAACCATGCGTGCTGCACGCACTCTGGCGGTGACCGCCACCGCGATCGCGGCGGTCGGGCTCGCGGCCCCCCTCGCCGCCGCCGACCACGGGCCGACCACCGTCCTCAGCGGCGGTAACAGCGGTGGGAACGGCGGTGGGAACGGTGGCGGCAACGGCGGCCCGACCGACGTCACCGTCAACCCCTACGACGTCCACCCCGGTTCGACGCTCACGATCACCGCGCGTGGCTGCAACCGCGGCGGCACGGTCACGTCCAACGCCTTCCCCGAGACCACCCTGTCGGGCAACAACAACGGCGTCTCCACCGCCGTCGCCCGCGTCTACAACCACGCCACCCCGGGCAACTACAACCTGGCCGTCCGGTGCAACGGCAGCTCCTCCGTGGTCACCCAGTCGTTCCGGGTCCTCCCGGGCCGCGGCGCGCAGGGCGGCCTCGGCGGCTCGCTGGCCCCCAGCTCCACCGAGATGGCCATCGGCGGCGGCCTGGTCGCCGCGGCCGCGCTCGGCGGCGGCCTCTTCATCGCCCGCCGCCGCCGTGTGACCGGTGCGGGGGTCTGACCGGCCGAACCTCCCGGTCGGCCCGCCGTGCCCGTCGCCCCCGGGTCCTCGTCAGGACCCGGGGGCGACGGGCGTCCGAGGGCGCCCGCGCCCCCGCGTCCCGCCGCACCTCAGTGGCGCCGGGACGCGGCGGTGCGACGGCGCACCACGTAGAAGACGCCGCCCGCGGCGGCCAGGACGAGCGCTCCGCCCGCGGCCAGTTCGACGGGACCGGCCCCGTCGTCCACCGAACCGCCGAGACCGCCCTGCACGCCCCGCGGGGGAGTGAGGATCGTGGAGCGGATCGTCGGGGTGGCGGTGGGAGTGGCCGTGGCACCGCCGGCGATCGTGAGGTCGACGGTGTCCTGGACGCCGCCCGTGCAGTTGAACGCGACCGTGTAGACGCTGCCGGGCCGCACGTCCAGGTCCACGGTGGCGGTCGCCGTCGCCCCGGGGGCGATGACGGCGGTGTCGAAGACACCGGCCGCGGCCGTCGCGGTGCTGGCGCAGCCGGGGGCGCTCAGGGTCACCCGGCCGCCGGGCGAGACGACCGAGGGCGAAACGACGAAATCGCCCGGGGCCTTGGCGCCCCTCGCCCGCGGGTTGGGTGCCGGGGCACCCTCCGTCGCGACGGCGAAGGGGGCGGCCAGGGCGAAGGCGGCCACCCCCAGCAGGGCGGTGGATGCGGCACGTATCGCGCGCATGGTGAATCCTCCGGGTCCCGAGGGGCAGCCGCGGAAGGGGGTTCCCGCGAAGGGCCTGCGTGCACCTCGATGCCCGAAACGCTAGGAGCGCGTCACCACGCCCGCGATCCCAGAGGTGCGAACGGGTCACGCGTGTCCCCCGTGCGGCCCACCCGGGTGGCGCTCCTCATCCGTCGAGCCGCGGGAACAGGTCGGTGAACGGCGTGGTGGTGGCCGACATGCCCCGGCCGTACGGGGCGTCGAAATCCCAGATGAGGAAGAGCAGGAAGGCGATGAGGACGCTGAAGAGCCCGGCGAGCAGCAGTTCCCGCCCGGTCCTGCGGATCTGGAGCGTGAAGATCAGGCCGACCGTCACCAGGGCGCCGACGATCAGGCCGAACCACACCACCCCCGGCATGGTCTCGCCCGCGTTCTGCCCGCGCGCGTTCCGGGCGTCGTCGACGGCGGCCACCTGGTCCACGAGGGGCTGGTACGCCTGCCCCTCGAAGTCGTTCGCCGGCCGGTAGTCGGTGACGCTCCGGCGCACCTTCTCCAGGAGCGCGGTGCCCTCGTCGCTCAGCTCGCCGGTCTCGGACATGTGCTTCCACTCGTCGTGGACCACATGGGAGGCGTACGCCTCGACGTCGGCGCGGATGCGGGCGCGGACCTCCTGCGGGTAGACCTCGGCGCGGGCCGAGATCTCGTGCAGCGCCTGGGCCTCCTGCCGCACGGTCTCCTGGGCGGCGCCCCGCGCCTCCCAGACGCCGGCGATGGCCAGACCGAGGACGATGGCGTAGATCACGCCGATCATCATCGTCATGTACTCGATGACGTCCGGGGTCTCGCTGGGGTCGTCGTCCTCGGGGATCCGGCGGTGGTTGAT
This sequence comes from Streptomyces bikiniensis, assembly GCF_000716625.1. Taxonomy (NCBI): domain Bacteria; kingdom Bacillati; phylum Actinomycetota; class Actinomycetes; order Kitasatosporales; family Streptomycetaceae; genus Streptomyces; species Streptomyces bikiniensis. The sequence goes on from NZ_JNXJ01000060.1 coordinate 29,355, forward strand.
GACGACGATGGTGAGCACGACGGCACAGGCCGCCGCCATCGCGAGGGACAGGACGAGCCATTCGGACACGGATTCCTCCGGTGGGATCGGTGGGGTGGGCGGGGCAGGTGGGGCGGGTGGGTTCAGCGGGAGCGGGAGCGCAGGATCGCGGTGGCGAGGACCGCCGGGGCGATGATCACCAGCGTCGTGGTGAGGACGGACGTGCCGCCCTTCGGCTGGGGGCGGGTGGCGGGCCGGTAGTGGGGG
>NZ_JNXJ01000061.1:0-26246 GCF_000716625.1 Streptomyces bikiniensis
CCCGCCGGAGGCGCCTCCGCCCCCGCCCCCCGCCGGGGCCGCCCCCGGTCCGAGGCCGTCGAGCAGGCGATCTACGAGGCGGTCGGGGGGCTCCTGGACGACGGGGTCCCGCTGACCGAGCTGTCCGTCGAGCGGATCGCCCGCACCGCCGGGGTCGGGAAGGCCACCATCTACCGCCGCTGGTCCGGCAAGGAGGACCTCTTCGTCGACCTCCTGCGCTCCCTGGAGCCCCCGGACCCCGTGCTGCCCGGCACCTCGGTCCGGGACGACCTCGTGGCGCTCCTGGAGGCCCTGCGGCGGCGCGGCCTCGCCAAGCGCTCCTCCGCCCTGCTCCACACCGTCTTCTCGCAGATGCAGCTGTATCCCAAGCTGTGGGACGCCTACCGGCTCACCGTCATCGAACCGCGCCGCCGGCTCGGCCTGGACGCGGTGCGGCGCGGCATGGAGGAGGGCGAGATCCGCGACGACCTCGACGCCGAGTTCGTCAACGACCTCTTCGTCGGCCCCCTGCTGCTGCGCACCGTCGTCCGCCCGGACTCCTCCGACCTGGAGCCCGGCCTCGCCGAGCGGGTCGTCGACGCCCTCCTGGACGGCCTGCGCCCCCGCGCCTGACACCCGGGCCGCCACGGGGCGCGGAAAGCCGCCACGGGGCGCGGAAAGGGGAGGGGCGGAGGCGGAGGGGCGGACCGGCGTGAATATGAGCGTTCTGTCACAGCCGCCCCGCTCCGGCACCTCCGCAGGAACCCGCCACGCACACGGTGTCGTCCCTGGGGGAGTACGGCCGCCCCCTCATCGCCTAGTGTCGACGTCGGGTCGCGGCAGCAGGCACGACAGTACGGCGGCAAGGCAGTGAGGGCAGCGATGACGCGGGTGGACACGACGGGGACCGAGTACGGCGGTGCGAACGGCGAGCGTCCCCGTTCCCGGTTCCGGGCCTCCCTCGGCCGGCTCCGCCGCGATCCGGGGATCTGGCGCCGGGGCATCCTGCTCGCCCTGACCGCCGTGGGGCTCACCCTCGTGATGGTCTTCCACGCCGAGATCCCCAACCGGGTCGGCAACCTGGGCAGCCTCACCGAGACCTTCCTGCCCTGGTTCGGCCTCTTCGTGCCGCTCCTGCTCGTCCTCGCCCTGCTGCGCAGGTCGGCCACCGCGCTGATCGCCCTGCTCCTTCCGGCCGTGGTGTGGCTCAACCTCTTCGGCGGGCTCGTCGCCGACAAGTCGGCCTCCGGCGGCGACCTGTCCGTCGCCACCCACAACGTGAACGCCGAGAACCCGGACCCCGAGGGCGCGGCCCGGCAGCTCGCCGCCTCCGGCATCGACGTGCTCGCCCTGGAGGAGCTCAAGGGCGACATGGTCCCGGTCTACGAGAAGGGCCTCGTCGAGGCCTACCCGTACCACTCCGTCCAGGGCACGGTGGGCCTCTGGAGCAAGCTGCCGCTGCGGGACGCGCGGCCCGTCGACATCCACATGGGCTGGACCCGCGCCATGCGCGCCTCCGTCGTGACCCCGAAGGGCGAGGTGGCCGTGTACGTCGCCCACCTGCCCTCCGTACGGGTCAGGATGAACGCCGGCTTCACCGCCAACCAGCGCGACAACAGCGCCGACGCGCTCGGCCAGGCCATCTCCCGGGAGCGGAACGAGCGGGTCGTCCTCCTCGGCGACCTCAACGGCACCATGAACGACCGCGCCCTCAACGCCGTCACCTCGCAGCTGCGCTCCACCCAGGGCGCGGCCGGCGACGGCTTCGGGTTCAGCTGGCCGGCCTCGTTCCCGATGGCCCGCATCGACCAGATCATGGTCAAGGGCGTCGAGCCCGTCTCCTCCTGGTCGCTGCCCGCCACGCGGAGCGACCACCTGCCGATCGCCGCCCGCGTGACGTTCTGAGCGGTACGGGCAGCGGCCCGAAACCTCCCCTTCACCCTTCGGAAGCCACCGGGAACCCGTCGTCTGCGACAATTTGTTCAGACTGCGAACTAATCCCAGGCCCCACCCTCCGGAAGGCTCTCCCCCCATGCCCCTGGCGCTGCTCGCCCTGGCCGTCTCCGCCTTCGGCATCGGCACCACCGAATTCGTGATGATGGGGCTCCTGCCCCAGGTCGCCGAGGACCTCGGCACCTCCGTCCCCACCGCCGGACACCTCGTCTCGGCGTACGCGATCGGGGTCGTCGTCGGCGCCCCGCTGCTCACCGCCCTCGGCTCCCGCATCCCCCGCAAGCGGATGCTCCTGCTGCTCATGGCCCTCTTCACGGTCGGCAACCTGGCCTCCGCGCTCGCCCCCGGCTTCGGCTGGCTCCTCGCGGGCCGGGTCCTCGCCGGCCTCCCGCACGGCGCGTTCTTCGGCCTCGGCGCGGTCGTCGCCGCCCGGCTCGTCCGCGAGGGGCGGCAGGCGCGGGCGGTGGCCACCATGTTCCTCGGCCTCACCGTCGCCAACATCCTCGGCGTCCCGGCCGCCACCCTCCTCGGCCAGCACCTCGGCTGGCGGGCCACCTTCCTCGTGGTCTCCGCGATCGGCCTGCTCGCCGTGGCCGCGCTCGCCCGCCTCGTCCCGCCGATCCCCGCCGACCGGCACGGCGGCCTGGGCCGCGAGGTGCGCGCCCTCGGCCGCCCGCAGGTGCTGCTCGGCCTGCTCACCGCCGTCTTCGGCTTCGCGGGCGTCTTCGCCGTCTACTCGTACCTCGCCTCGATGACCACCGAGGTGATGGGCTTCGGCGACTCCACCGTCACCCTCGTCCTCGCCCTCTTCGGCCTCGGGATGACCGGCGGCGCGCTCGCCGCCGGACCGCTGACCGACCGCGCCCTGCGCCCCACCCTGTACGGATCGCTCGCCGCCCTCGTCCTCGCCCTGGTCGCCTTCCGCTTCGCCGTCCACGTGCCCTGGCTCGCCCTGGTCACGGTCGTCGTCCTCGGCGCGGTCGGCTTCATGACCACCACCCCGCTCCAGATGCTGGTCATGAACAGGGCCGCGGACGCCCCCACGCTCGCCTCCGCCTCCAACCACTCGGCCTTCAACCTCGCCAACGCGGGCGGCGCCTGGGCGGGCGGCGCGGCCGTCGCCGCCGGCTGGGGCTGGACCTCACCGGCCCTGGTCGGCGCGGGCCTCACCGCCGTCGGCCTGGCGGTCGCCGCGGTGGCGGGACTGCTCGACCGCCGTACGCCGGAGGGGGCCTCCCGCGTGGTCGCGGGAAGCCCCTTCGAAGGCACGGGAGCGGAGGTCAGCCGGCAGGGGACTCCCGCCAGCGGTTCGTGATCGGCAGGCGCCGGTCCTTGCCGAAGCCCTTCGCCGAGATCTTGGTGCCCGGCGGGTACTGGCGCCGCTTGTACTCCGCCGCGTCCACCATCCGCAGCGTCCGCGTCACCAGCTCCTCGTCGTACCCGGCGGCCACGATCTCGTCCCGTCCCCGGTCCCGGTCCACGTACAGCGCGAGGATGCCGTCCAGGACCTCGTAGTCCGGCAGTGAGTCCGTGTCCACCTGACCCGGGCGCAGCTCGGCGCTGGGCGGCTTGGAGATCGAGTTCTCCGGGATCGGCGGGGTCTGGCCGCGCTCCTCGGCCGCCCGGTTCCGCCAGCGCGCCAGCCGGAAGACGTCCGACTTGTACACGTCCTTGATGGGCCCGAACGCGCCCACCGCGTCCCCGTACAGCGTCGAGTACCCCACCGCCAGCTCGGACTTGTTGCCCGGCGCGAGGACCAGGTGCCCCTCCTGGTTGGAGAGCGCCATCAGGGCCGTGCCGCGCAGCCGGGCCTGGAGGTTCTCCTCCGCGAGCCCGGTGAGGCCGAGCGCCCCCGTGTACGCGTCGAACATCGGCTCGATCGACACCGTGCGGTAGTGGAGCCCGGTCCTGCGGGCCAGCTCGGCCGCGTCGCCGCGCGAGTGCTCCGAGGAGTACTTCGACGGCATCGACACCCCGTACACGTTCTCCGCGCCGAGCGCGTCGCAGGCGATCGCCGCGACGAGCGAGGAGTCGATGCCGCCCGACAGGCCGACCAGGACCGAGCGGAAACCGTTCTTCGCGAGGTAGGCGCGCAGCCCGATGACGAGCGCCGAGTACACCTCCTCGTCGTCGTCGAGCCGGTGCGCGTAACCGCCCGTCAGCTCCGGCTCGTACGCGGGCAGCGGCTTCTCGGAGAGCACCACCCGGTCGACCCGCAGCCCGTCCTCCCCGACCGGCCCCTCCGGGGCGTCCGGGTCGTACGCGGGAAGGTCCAGGTCCACGATCACGCTGCCCTCGACGAACTGCGGCGCCCGCGCGACGACTTCGCCCTCCGCGTCCACCACGATCGAGTCGCCGTCGAAGACCAGCTCGTCCTGGCCGCCGGTGGTCGCCAGGTACGCGGTGACGCACCCGGCCTCCCGGGCCCGCGCCCGGACCAGTTCGAGGCGCGTGTCGTCCTTGTCCCGCTCGTACGGCGAGGCGTTCACCGACAGGAGCAGCCCCGCCCGCGCGGCGCGCGCCGCCGGGACCCGGCCGCCGTCCTGCCAGAGGTCCTCGCAGATCGCCAGGGCCACGTCGATCCCGTGGACCCGGACGACGGGCAGCGTGTCGCCCCGCACGAAGTAGCGGTACTCGTCGAACACGCCGTAGTTGGGCAGGTGGTGCTTGGCGAACCGCAGCGCCGCCTCCCCGCCGTACAGCACGGCGGCGGCGTTCTCCGGCGACCCCGCCGGCCGGCCGAGCCGGGGCTCCGCCCGCTCCGAGCGGTCCAGGTAGCCGACGACCACCGGCACCTCCCCGAACCCCTCCTCCGCGAGGCGCCGGGCGAGCCCGCGCAGGGCCGTCCGGGACGCCTCCACGAAGGAGGAGCGCAGCGCGAGGTCCTCGACGGGGTATCCGGTCAGCGCCATCTCGGGGAACGCGACGAGATGCGCGCCCTGCCCGGCGGCGTGCCGGGTCCAGTGCACGATCGCCTCGGCGTTCCCGGCGATGTCTCCGACGGTCGAGTCGATCTGATTGAGGGCGAGGCGTAGTTGAGGCACGCACCCAGTCTAATCGTCAGACCGACGCTATGTCCTGGGGTGCGGGTCGGGAATCCCGGCCGGGGGCCCGGCGGCCCCGGGCCCGGATCGCGGGCCCGTTCGCGAAGGCGCCCCCGGGACCGGAGCCCGCGCGAGGGTGCCCCTGTGGAGGCGCCCCCGCGATCGGGACCCGTGCGGAGTCGTTCCCGCGATCGGGGCCCGCGACCGGGAACCTCCGCCCGCACCCCCGCGTTCGACCGGTATGTCCAGGACCGTCACGCGGACCGCCGCCGCCCTGCTGGCCCTCGGCGCGCTCGCGTACACCGCCTGGGTCCTCGAAGTCCTCGTCCACACCGGACTCGACCCGGTCCGGACGTACGTCTCCGAGCTGGCCGCCGCCGACCAGCCCCTCGGCGGCCTCTTCCGCGCCACCGACTTCGCGGCCGGCCTGCTGGTCCTTGCGGGAGCCCTGACGGGCCTCGCGGGCGCCTGGAGGGCGCGCGGGTCCGGGGTGCCGGGGCACGAGGGGCGCGACCCCTGGGCCGTGGGCGGCTGGACCGCCCTCGCCGTCTTCGGGGCCGCCACCGCCGCCGACTCCCGGCTGCCGCTCAGCTGCGCCCCGACCGTCGACCCCGTGTGCGCGGCGCGCGAGACCGCCGGGCTCGTGCCCGCCACCCACGCGGCCCACGCCGTCAGTTCGAGCCTGGCGATGACGGGCGCGCTCGCGGCCCTGGTCGCCCTGACCGTCGCCGCCCGCCGGCACGACCGCCGCCTGCCCCTCGCCCGTACCGGACCGGCCCTGGTCGCCCTGGAGTTCGCCGCCACCGCCTGGACGCTCGCCGCCGTCGCCGCCTTCGAGGCCGGGAAGGGCCTCTGGGCGCTCGGCGCGGGACAGCGGCTCCAGGTCCTCCTGGTGGCCGTGTGGCTCGCCGTCCTCGCGTACTCCCTCGCCCGCTCCCCGGCCGGGGACGGACAGAGGGAGCGGCGGTGACCTTCGTACGGATCGGGGGCGTGCCCCACCACGTGGTGGCCGAGGGCTCGGGCCCCGTCTGCGTCCTGAGCGCCGGGCTCGGCATGAGCTGGTTCGACTGGGACCCGGTCGTCCCGCACCTCGCCCCGTACCGCACGGTCGTCCGCTTCGACCGCCCCGGCCACGGCCTCTCCGCCCCGGCGGCGGCCCCGCCGACGGCGGCGGGCGAGGCGGACCGGATCGCGGCCGTCCTCGACGCGCTCGGCCACCGCGGGCCGGTCGTCGTCGTCGGGCACTCGATCGCCGGGTTCCACGCGGAGGCCTTCGCCCGGCTGCACCCGGACCGGACCGCAGGGCTGGTCCTCGTCGACTCCTCGGTCGAGGAGGACCCCCGCCCGTCCCGCACCACCGCGCCCGCCCGCGCGCTCGGCGCCGTCCTCGCCGCCGCCGGACTCCCGGCGGCGCTCGGCCCGGCGGTCCGGGACCTCGCGGTCCGCGCGGGGACCGTACGGAGAGGGGGGCCGCGCCCGGACCCGGGCCCCGCCCCCGTCCGTACCGGCCCCGGCCCCGTCCGTACCGGCCCGGACCCCGGCCTCCTCCGTACCGGCCCCGCCCCCGTCCGTACCGACCGCGCCCTCGTCCGCCGCGTCTACCGCACCTCGCGGGTGCTGCGCGGCACCCTCCTGGAGAACGCCCGCTACGGAGCCGTCGCCGCCGAACTCCTCGTCCTGCGGGAGGACCGCCCCCTCCCGCCCGGCCTGCCCGTCACCGTGCTCGCCGCCCCCGACGGCTCCGCCCGCTGGGAGCGGCGCCAGCGCGCGCTCGCCCGGCGGCTCGGCGCCCGCTACGAGGCGGCCGAACCGTCGGGCCACCTGGTCATGCGGGACCGCCCGGACCGGGTGGCCCGGGCGGTCCTGGACGTCCGGAGGGGTCAGGAGGGCGCGTAACGCCCGGGGGACGTCCGGAGGGGTCAGGAGGGCGCCGTATACGCCCGGGGGACGTCCGGAGCCGTCAGGAAGACGCGTAGACGCTCATGCAGAACGCCTTGATCTGCTCGTCCGACAGGTGCTGCGCCAGTTCGGCCTCGCTGATCATGCCGACGAGCCGCTTGTCCTCGATGACGGGCAGCCGCTTGATCCGGTGGCTCTGCATCTCCTCCAGGACGGCGCCCACGTCGGCGTCCGACTCGACCCAGCGCGGGGTGCCCTTGGCCATCTCGCCGCAGGTCACCTCGGCGGGGTCGTGGCCCATGGCCACGCAGCCGACGACGATGTCGCGGTCCGTGAGGATGCCGCAGAGGCGTTCGTTCTCGTCGGCGATGGGCAGCGCGCCCACGTTCAGGTCGCGCATCAGCTGCGCGGCGCGGTCGAGCGTCTCGTGAGCCGGGATCCACCGGGCCCCGGAGTGCATGATGTCCTTCGCCGTGGTCATGGGGTCGCGTACCTTTCGTCGTCGAACGTGGTCGTCAGTCGAACGCGGTCGTACGAATCCCCGAGCCCACCCATTGTCGGCGCACGGCACGGCCCCCGCGACCGCAGCGGGTCACGGGGGCCGTACGGCTTCGGCTCACGGGCCCGGGATCAGGCGCCGCGCTCCTTCAGCATGTCCGCCATCAGCAGCATCTCGGACTTCTGCGCGTCGACCATGCCCTGGGCGAGCGCGCGCTCGGTGCCCACGGTGCACTTCTGCACGCAGGCCTCGGCCATGTGGACCCCGCCCCGGTGGTGCTCGGTCATGAGCTTCAGGTACAGGACCTCGGCCTCCCGGCCCCCGGCCTTCCGCAACTGCTCGATCTGCGTCTTGGTCGCCATGCCCGGCATGACCGCCCCGTCCGGCGCGCCGTCGTCGCCGAAGCCGCCCATGCCCATCCAGGCCATCGGCTCGACGCCGGACTCGTTCTTGGGCAGCCCCCACAGGTCGAGCCAGCCGAGCATCATGCCCCGCTGGTTGGCCTGCGTGTTGGCGATGTCGTACGCGAGCCGGCGCACGGCCTCGTCCTTCGTCCGGTCCCGGACGATGAATGACATCTCGACGGCCTGCTGGTGGTGGACCGCCATGTCCCGGGCGAACCCGGCGTCCGCCGACGTGGAGACGGGGGTGGCGGGCGCCTCGTCGCGGTCCGCGGAGGCGACGGTGACGGCACCTCCGGCGAAGAGCACCGCGAGGGCGACGGCGGCGATCGCCGCTCCCTGCGTGCGGTTCACCTTCACCGGCCCATCCCCGCGCCGCCCGCACCGCTCGCGTCGAGCCCGCCCGTGCAGGCCGCGCCCGGCTCCGGGGTCTGCGGGCCCTGCACGTACTTGGTGAGGAAGGCGTCGACGCGCGGGTCGTCCGCGCCGTCCACGGTCACCTGCTTGCCCCAGGCGGACAGCATGATCGCGCCGGCCTGGTCGTCCACGGGGCTCATCAGCGTGTACTTGGTCTTGCCGACCTTCTTGGCCAGCTCGTCCACGTCACCCTTGGGGGCCTGCTTGTTGTACGTCACCCAGACGGCGCCGTGCTCGAGCGAGTGCACGGCGTTCACCTCGGGGATCGGCTGCGTGTAGACGTCGCCGTCGCAGTTCATCCAGACCTGGCTGTGGTCGCCGCCGACCGGCGGCTTCATCTCGTACTTCACGGCCGTCTCGACGTGGTTGCGGCCGAGCTTGGCGGCGTCCCAGCTCTTCTCGGCGGCGATCGGGGCCTTGGCGGCGGCTTCCTTCCTGTCCTGCTCGTCGGACTTCTTCATCAGCACGAAGCTGCCGAAGCCGACGAGGCCGAGCACGACGACGGTCGAGACGCCGATGGTGATCAGGCGGTTGCGGCGCTCGCGGGCCTGCTCGGCGCGGCGCATCTCCTCTATTCGGGCGCGGCGGTCGGCGTTGGCGGAGCGGTTGGCGGCCATGGTGGGTCGTCCTTCTTCGGGAGGTGGGGGTGGGGTTCGGTCCGGCACGGGCGTGCGGCGGTGGGGGCGGGGTGCCGCCCTGGCCTCCGCCTACGTCCGCAGGACCTGAAGGACGTGCAGGTCCGGCGCGCGCGGCCGGACGCCGGAGCGGCGCGCCGACTCGTCACCGGAGACCGGGGCGAGGCGCGGGAGCCCGTCCGCCGCCTGGAGCGGGGGATCGAGCGGGGGCGCGCTGAGCACCGCGGGGGAGAGGGAGGGGAAGAGGGAGCAGCCGCCGCGGTCGTACGGGCAGACGTACGCGACGGGGACGGTGACGGCGGTCGCGTCCTGCCTCTGCCCCTGCCCCTCCCTCTGCCCCGACCCCTGACCCTGCTCCGACCCCTGCCCCGGTGGCTCGGGGGCCGCCCCGTGATGGGATCCCGGCCCCGTCCCCAGACAGAAGAAGAGCGCGGCGAGGAGCGTCGCCACGGCACTCGCCAGTGCCATGGGACGCGCGTGCCGGGACGGGCGTACGAGCCGTGGGGCCCCCATGGGCGGAGATCGTAGTGGGCGAAGACGCTCCGTGGGCCGAACGGGGTACCACCGAGTGCCGGAGGCCGGGCGGGAGAGGAGGGGAGGAAGCCGGGAAGGTCCCGTCCCCCGTTACCTGAGTCACACCCGAGCAGGCAGTATGGGTGTGCAACGTGGGCGAAACCATGTGGTGGGATGCTCAGGTGCCCCCGATGTGCCCGAGGCGGTGGGATCAGGCGGCCTGACCAGCGAGGATGGGTGTGGAAATGGACAAGCAGCAGGAATTCGTGCTCCGTACGCTCGAAGAGCGCGACATCCGCTTCGTGCGCCTGTGGTTCACCGACGTGCTCGGCTTCCTCAAGTCGGTGGCCGTGGCGCCGGCCGAACTGGAGCAGGCCTTCGACGAGGGCATCGGCTTCGACGGCTCGGCGATCGAGGGCTTCGCCCGGGTCTACGAGTCGGACATGATCGCCAAGCCGGACCCGGGCACGTTCCAGATCCTGCCGTGGCGCGCGGAGGCCCCGGGCACGGCCCGGATGTTCTGCGACATCCTGATGCCGGACGGCTCGCCGTCCTTCGCGGACCCGCGCTACGTCCTGAAGCGGGCCCTGGCCAAGACCTCGGACCTGGGCTTCACCTTCTACACCCACCCCGAGATCGAGTTCTTCCTCCTGAAGGACAAGCCGCTCGACGGCTCCCGGCCCACCCCGGCCGACAACTCGGGCTACTTCGACCACACCCCGCAGAACGTCGGCATGGACTTCCGCCGCCAGGCGATCACGATGCTGGAGTCGATGGGCATCTCGGTGGAGTTCTCGCACCACGAGGGTGCGCCGGGCCAGCAGGAGATCGACCTGCGGTACGCGGACGCGCTCTCGACGGCCGACAACATCATGACGTTCCGCCTGGTCATGAAGCAGGTGGCCCTGGAGCAGGGCGTGCAGGCCACCTTCATGCCGAAGCCGTTCTCGGAGTACCCGGGCTCGGGCATGCACACCCACCTCTCCCTCTTCGAGGGCGACCGGAACGCCTTCTACGAGTCGGGCGCCGAGTACCAGCTCTCCAAGGTGGGCCGCTCCTTCATCGCGGGCCTCCTGAAGCACGCGGGCGAGATCTCGGCCGTCACCAACCAGTGGGTCAACTCGTACAAGCGCATCTGGGGCGGCTCGACGCGCACGGCCGGCTCGGGCGGCGAGGCCCCCTCGTACATCTGCTGGGGCCACAACAACCGCTCGGCCCTCATCCGGGTCCCCATGTACAAGCCGGGCAAGACGGGCTCCTCGCGCGTCGAGGTCCGCTCCATCGACTCGGGCGCCAACCCCTACCTGACCTACGCCGTCCTCCTCGCGGCCGGCCTCAAGGGCATCGAGGAGGGCTACGAACTCCCGGCCGGCGCCGACGACGACGTCTGGGCCCTCTCCGACTCGGAACGCCGCGCGATGGGCATCGAACCTCTCCCCCAGAACCTCGGCGAGGCGATCTCCCTCATGGAACGCAGCGAACTGGTCGCGGAGACCCTGGGCGAGCACGTCTTCGACTTCTTCCTCCGCAACAAGAAGCAGGAGTGGGAGGAGTACCGCTCCGAGGTCACGGCCTTCGAACTGCGGAAGAACCTGCCGGTGCTGTAGCAGCGGGCAGGGCTCCGCACCGACGCCCGGGGCCGACGGACGCGAACCGTCCGGCTCCGGTGCGTCCCCCGCTCCTCCCGGGCCGTCAGACGGGATCGCGGTCAGCGGACCACTGGTGGCCGCACTCCAGCTCGGTTCCGCTGCTGTCGACGACCGTGTAGTCGACGACCACCTTGTCGGGGTCTCCGCCTTCGTGGATCCACACGACCAGGCGGTCCGTGGCGGCGACCACCGTGAACCGGGGATCCGAAGCGTCGGAGCCGGGCACGACGGCGAACTCGTCCCCGGGCTCCAACCAGAAGTCCTCGCCGTACGGTTCGACGAACAGGCAGCGGAGAACCTTGCCGCCGTTCTGCACAGGGAGCCCGTTCACCGACGCCGTCCAGGTGATCGTTGCCGTTCGAGGAGCATTCACGAGAGCGGCCCTCTCCGAGCGGAGCCGACCGACAAAGCCCCGTTCGGACCGGACCACAATGACGGCATGACCGAAGGAATAACCTGGCTCGCCGCTCCCCAGTCGATCACCTACGGCGGCTACAGCGTGCTGTTGACGCGCGGCGTGGACGAGGGGGAGCTGGTGTCCCGGCTCGCGGGGGCGGTGTGCTCGGGTCGGCGCGTGCTGCGGCCGCTGGGAGAGCTGACCGGCGAGGACCTGATCGAGGCGCTGGAGGACGAGTACGGGGATTACCCCGAGGAGGCGGCCGTGCGGGTCGGCCGGGACGGCGACTGGGTCTTCGCCGTTCTGTACGGCCTCTGGCAGGGCGAGTTCGAGAGCATGGAGCCCGTCTCGCGCGACGGCGCCCACGTCTTCCACCTGGAGTTCGAGGAGGAGAACGGCAAGCCGGTGCCGCCGTGGTTCCACTACTTCCACGACGAGCGCCTCCTGTGCGGCTTCAACCTGCACCTGGACCGCTCGTGGGGCTCCGCCGGCGTGGACGGGGACCCCGAGGTGGCCCCGGCCCTCCAGAAGGCACTCGCCGCCGCCGGTCTGCCCGACGAGAACCTCCCCGCCGAGGACGCCCACCGCACCTCACTGGAAGTCCTCGAACGCCACTTCGGCCTCTCCCTGCCCCGGGGCCGGGTCCTGGGGGAGCCGCTTTCCTCCGTGGTCCTGGAGATCGCCTGAGGTCGGCCGATGCCACCCCCGCACTCCGTGTCCGTGGCCGGGGCCGTCGTGCGGGAGGTGTGCGAGGAGACCGGGGTTCGGGGCGAGGTCGAGCAACTCACCGGGTCCACAAGAACCTTGCCCGGGGGATCGTCGCCCTCGTGTTCCGGTGTCGGCCCGCGGGCGGGGGCACGCGGGTCTCGGACGAGGCCACCGCCGTCGAGTGGATCACTCCTGGTGAGGTCCGGGAGCGGACGGCCGAGGCGTACGCCGTGCGGCTGCTCGACGCCCTCGACGGGGCCGGGCCCCAGGTGCGGGCTCATGACGGGCGGCGGTTCGTTTCGTAGGGCGGTGGTTATCCGGTGGTCGGCCGCCGGGCTCTGTGAGTACGGTCCCGGCATGTGCACTTACGCCTTCCTCCACTACAAGCTGCACTACGCGTGCGTCTCGTGCCGGATCAGTTTTAAACGGCATCCGAACGGTGCCGGGCACCCGTGTCCCCGCTGCTCCGAGCCCATGCTGTGCGCCGGGCACGACTTCGCCGCGCCTCGGCGGAGTGACCGGAAGGCGTGGTCGGTCGTCGCGGTCGTGCTCCGGGCCGGGCTGCGGTACGAGGGGTTCCAGGCGTGCGGGTGCGGGCGGGAGCCCGAGTTCCGGCCCCGGACCCGGGCCCAGGTGCGGGCCCGGCGCATCGCCGCCGCCCGGACCGGCGTTCCGTTCGCGGAGGCGCTCGGGCGGGTCGAGCCGATGGAGGCGCGGTGATCCCCCGGACCTCCGGAGCGGAGGTTCCTCCCGTCGCCACCGCGCGGCTCCTCCTGCACCCGCTCACCGTCTGCGAGGCCGAGCGGATCGTCGCGCGGGCGCCCCGTGACGGGGACCTCTGGGGAGAGGGGTATCCCCAGGACGGGGACGTCCGGGGGTGCGGCGGGTTTCTGCGGGAGGTCTTCGGGCGCGGGGATCCCGGGGTCTTCCGGGCGTACGAGGTTCGGCTCCTCGGGAGTGGGCTCGCCGTCGGGGGGATCGGGTTCCACGGGCCGCCCGACGCGGTCGGCGTCGTGACCGTGGGGTACGGGCTCGTGCCCGGTGTACGGGGGAAGGGGTACGCCTCCGAGGCCCTGCGCGCGCTCCTCGAAACCGCCCGGACGGCCGGCGTCGCCGGGGTGAAGGGGGACGCCGACCTGGCCAACCTCGCCTCGCACCGGGTCATGGAGGCCGCCGGGATGCGGTGTGTCGCGGAGGACGGGGTCCTTCGGCACTTCTACACGGGCTTCTGAGGCCCCGGCCCGGCCCCTCAGCGTTCCGTCAGTTCCGACGGCGCCTCCTGGACCACCCAGCCGTTGCCGTCCGGATCCTCGAAGGTCATGAACGAGTTCCAGGTGGCGCCCTTCCCCTCCTCCCAGCCCGTCTCGCCGACGTGCATCACGGGGGAGACCTCGACGCCCCGCGCCACCAGCTCCTTCCGTGCCGCCTCGATGTCCGTGACGCAGAGCTGGAGGCCGTGCAGGCCGCCCGGGGGCGTCTGCTTCGTGCCCGGCATCGGCGGCATCCCGCTCAGCATCGCGATCGAGCAGCGCGAGCCCGGCGGCGTCACCTGGACGATCCGCATGCCGGGGGCCACCTCGTCGTCCAGGTCGACGGTGAAGCCGCACTTCTCGCCGTAGAACTCCTTCGACCGGTCCATGTCCGTGACGGGGACCGGGACGACTTCCAGTGTCCAGTTCATGGTGCTTCTCTTTCCGCTCGGGGGGATCGGGACCGCCGTCACCGACCTGACGGAAAATCGTCCCTCCCGCCGTCCGGTTTCGGAGCCGGGAGCGCGCACAAGGGCGGGAATGCTCCCCGTTGTTCCTTCTTTGTTCCTCCGTATCGCGCTCGCGATCGCCAACTGCCCCTTCTCTTCCGTCCACTGTGCGGAATTGATCGCGATGGAGGGCTCCGGCGACACACAACCTCCCTATAGTGAGCGAGCGTTGAGCACAGGAACGCGACACGTGCGGCTGTCGCCCCAGGAGTCGGGAGTTCAGGACTCATGACGCGCCCCCACCCCGAGCAGCCGCCCCCCGGATGCCCCGCGCACGCCGGTACGGCCCCGGCCGCCGTGTCCCTCGACGGACCCGGGTTCCAGGTCGACCCCCAGGCCCTCTACCGGGCCATGCGGCGCGACCACGGGCCCGTCGTCCCCGTCGAGCTGCCGGGCGGGGTGCCCGCCTGGCTGGTCATCGGCTACCGCGAGCTCCACCGGGTCACCAGCGACGGCGAGCTGTTCCCGCGCGACGTGGGCCTCTGGAACCAGTGGCCGCACATCCCCGACGACTGGCCGCTGCTCCCGATGGTCGGACGGCCCCTGCCGTCCGTCTACTTCACCGCCGGGGAGGAGCACCGGCGGCACGTCCGGATGGTGGTGTCCGCCCTGGAGGGCGCCGACCCGTTCGAGATCCGCGGGCACTGCGAGCAGCTCGCCGACCGGCTCGTCGACGCCGTCTGCGGCCGCGGCACGGCCGACCTCGTCGCCGACTTCTGCGAGCCCCTGCCCGTCCTCGTCCTCGCCCGCCTCGTCGGCTTCCCCGACGCCGAGGGCGAGGACATCGCCAAGGTGCTCAAGGACCTGGCCGACGGCGGGCCCGGCGCGCAGAGCGCCCACCAGCGGTTCGGCGAGCACATGGCGCGCCTGGTCGCCGCCAGGCGGGCCGCGCCCGGGAACGACGTCACCTCCCGCATGCTCGCCTTCCCCGAGCCCTTCACCGACGAGGAGTACGCGCTCGACCTGATGGCCGTCACGGCCGCCGGGCACCTCACCACCGCCGACTGGCTCGGCAACTCCCTGCGCCTGATGCTCACCGAGGACGCCTTCGCCGACTCGATGGCCGGCGGCCGGCGCAGCGTCTCCGACGCCACCACCGAGGTGCTGTGGGAGGACGCCCCCACCCAGATCCTCGCCGGCCGCTGGGCCGCACGGGACACCCGGCTCGGCGGGCAGCGGATCCGGGCCGGGGACATGCTGCTGCTCGGCCTCGGCGCCGGCAACACCGACCCGCTGATCCGCCGGGGATCCCACGGCGCCCACGGCGGCGCCGGCGCGCACCTGGCGTTCAGCCACGGCGAGTACCGGTGCCCGTTCCCCGCCCAGGAAATCGCCGAGATCATCGTCCGCACCGGCATCGAGGTCCTCCTCGACCGGCTGCCCGACCTCGAACTCGCCGTCCCCGCCGCAGAACTCGTCCGGCGCCCCTCCGCGTTCCTGCGCGGCACCACCTCGCTCCCCGTCCGCTTCACCCCCGTCCGTACGACAGGAGACCCCTCGTGAACTGCCCCCACGCCGCCGCAGCACAGGCCGCCGCCCAGGGCGGCGGGACCGTCGTCATCGACCCGATGGTCCAGGACCTGGACGGAGAGACGGCACGGCTGCGCGACGCGGGACCGCTGGCCCGGATCGACCTGCTCGGGGTGCCCGCCTGGGCCGTCACCCGGCACGCCGACGCCCGGCGGCTCCTGGTCGACCCCCGGCTCGTGAAGGACCTGAACGCCTGGGGCCTGTGGCGCAGCGGCGAGGTCACGCACGCCTGGCCGCTCATCGGGATGATCGACGCCGGGCGCTCCATGTTCACCGTCGACGGCGCCGAGCACCGCCGGCTGCGGGCCAAGACCTCCCAGGCGCTCACCCCCCGCCGCCTGGAGGCGGTACGCCCCGACATCGAGAGGTTCACCGCCGAACTCCTCGACGCCCTGGAGGAGGCCGGGCGGGACGGGGCCGTCGTCGACCTCAAGTCCGTGTTCGCGCAGCCGCTGCCCATGAAGGTCGTCGGCATGCTGATGGGCGTCGACCCCGCCGCGAACGCCATGCTCACCCGGCAGTACAAGAAGTTCTTCTCGATGCTCACCCCGCAGGACGAGCGCCTCGCCCTCCTCGCCGACCTGGACGTCTTCTACGCCGGTCTCGTCCGCGAGAAGACCGCGCGGCCCACCGACGACCTGACCTCCGCGCTCATCCTCGCCGACGAGGGCGGCGAGCCGCTGACCGAGGAGGAGGTCATCGGCAACCTCAAGGCGATGGTCGCCGCCGGGCACGAGACCACGATCGGGCTCATCCTCAACGCCGTACGGGCCCTCCTCGCCCACCCCGACCAGCTGAAGTCGGTCCTGGACGGGGAGGTCTCCTGGGAGGCCGTCATCGAGGAGACCCTGCGGTGGGACACCCCCACCACCCACCTGCTCATGCGGTTCGCCACCGAGGACATCGAGGTCGGCGGCGGCGTCGTCGCCGAGGGCGAGGGCGTGGTCATCTCCTACCGGGCGATCGGCCGCGACCCCGAGCAGCACGGCCCCGACGCCGACGCGTTCGACATCACCAGGGCCGCCCCGATCCGGCACATGACCTTCGGGCACGGCCCGCACATCTGCCCCGGCGCGGCCCTCTCCCGCGTCGAGGCCGGGATCGCCCTGCCCGCCCTCTTCGCCCGCTTCCCCGGGCTGCGGCTCGCGGTGCCGGACTCCGACATCCGCAAGCTCCCCGTCATGACGCAGAACGACATGGAGGCGTTCCCCGTCCTCCTCGGCGCCTGACGTCCTCCTGGCACCGGGCGCCCGACACCCGGGGCCGAGAGGCCCCGGGCCCGCTCAGCGCCCCGCCGGTGTCCAGTGCGGCCGTCCGTCCAGGCCCATCACCACGACCCCGTCCGCGCCCGCGTCCGGCGCCCCCGCGAACAGGAACCGGTCCAGCGTCCACGCCGGCCGCGTCCCGGTTCCCTTCTTCCCCGTGCCCGCCCCGCCGTGCGACGCCGTCGCCAGGAAGCCGGTGCGGGAGCGGACCGCCAGGAGGCCGTCGCCGCCGCTCACCGGGCCGAAGCCCGCGACCCCGGTGCCCGGCAGCTCCGTGAACGGGGAGACCGGGGCCGTACCCGAGAAGTCGGCGCTCCGCAGGTCGCCGGAGGCGGGCTTGCGGAACCACAGCCGCACCCCGTCGCCGTGCGGCGTCGCGCTCAGCGCCAGCGTCGTCTGCGGCAGACCGGTCCGGGCCAGGCCCGTCAGCGGCCCGCCGGGGCGCTGCTGCGCCCAGGCCAGCACGGTCTTCGCGGTGCTCGCGAAGACGTACGCCCGCCCGCTCGCGTCCGTCGCCGCCACCGGGTCGCCGATCACGTTCACACCGCCCAGGACGCGCCACGGCCCCCACGCGCCGCCGGCGCGCTGCTCCCGGAAGGTGAGGACGCGGCGGCTGTCCCGCACGGCCAGGACCGCCCTGCCGTCGGCGCCCACGGCCACGGCGGGCGCGCTGATGTCCGAGGCGCCCGAGGCGTCGTTCCGCTCGGGGGTGCCGAGCGGGCGCCACGGACCGAAGCCGCCGCCCGGCGCGGTCTGGGTCGTGCTCACCACCTCCCGGCGGTAGTCCTTCAGGACCGTCCGGGTGCCGTAGACGGAGATGCGGCCGTCGGGCAGGCTCACGGAGGTGATCCCGCTGTCGATGCCGTCGCCGGGCAGCAGCTCCGGGCCCCGCCACACGTCGGCGTCCGCCTCCTTCCGCCAGACCGCGAGGTGCCCGTCGAGGACGGAGAAGGCCCGCAGGGCGCCGTCCGGCTCCCGCCGCACCCAGGAGGTGGAGGTGTTCCGGGCGTACCGGACGGTCTGCGCCCAGCCCCGTCCGGCGGGCCGCGCGGCCACCTTCAGGTCGCCGCAGCCCGCGAGGGGCCCGCAGTCCCTGACCCCGTCCGTCCACGCGTACGTCTTCAGGGGCTTCAGCTTCGCGCCCGCCGTCTCGGGGTCCAGGGTGTGCGGCAGGGGGGTGGTCGGGTAGCCCAGGTAGTTCTGCACCACGACGTGCGGCCGGCCGGGCCGCTTCGCGTACCGGGCCAGCGCCTCCTGCACGAACCGGGCGCCGTACAGGTGGTCCTGGTGGTCCCGGTACACCCCCGTCTTCGGGTACGTGCCGGGGGTCGGGTCCTGCATCCGCACGAAGGTCGGCCGGAAGCGTTCCAGGAGCCCGGTCACCGTCGCGACGACCTGCTCCCCGGTGTACGTGAAGTCGGCGGAGACCGGGGTGCCGGCGGACAGCTGGGAGCCGAGCGCGGGCACACGGCCGTGCCAGAGGCCGTTGAGGCTGTGCGGGCGGTCGCCGATGATGGAACCGGCCTCGCGCATCTGCAACCACACCAGCTTGACGTGCGGCTTCGCCCGCAGGGTGTCCATCTCGGCCCAGGCGCCGCCGGCCGTGGAGATCGCGATCCGGTCCCAGGGGCTGGTCCTGCTGCCCGTCGCCATCTCGGCGTACGCGGCGCGGATGCCGTTCTGCCGGGCCTCGGCGTAGCCCGCCTTGTCGGCGGCGGTCCCGGCGGCGTCGCCCGGGCGCGCGTTGACGCCGTCCGACTCGCCCGCCGTGAGGTAGACGGAGGCCAGCGGGACGGTGGACTGGAGCGACTGGGATATGTCCGGGTTCATGAAGAACAGGTCGTCGTCCGGGTGCGCGACGACCTGCACCACCGAGGCCGGGGACGGCGGAGCCGGTACGGGCTTCGCCGCCGTACGGTCCGCGGGCTCCGCGGCCGGATCCGGCTCCCGGACCGGTCCGCCTCCCGAGAGCCGCGCGGCCGCCTTCGACTCCGAGGCCCCTCCCGGCCCGGCGTCCCCTCCCGGCCGCGCGCCCCCTTCCGGGGCGGCGTCCCCCGCCGGGTGCACGGCCGTCCCGGACCGGGGGGCCGGCCGCGCGTCCGCCGCCGCGTGCGCCGCCCCTCCCTCCGGCGCGTCCGCCACCGAGAGGACCACGGTGAGGGCGCCGCCCACCAGGGCGGCCGTGACCACGGTCACGGCGGTCCCGCGGCGGGGGGCGAGGTCGGAACGGCGGGGGCGGCGGCGGAGGCGGACGGGCATGGGTCGGTGACGTGCTTTCGGATCGAACGGACGGGCGGATCTCACGTCGGCAAGACGGACTTTCAAGAAATACGGTTCATCGAGCCGGAAAGGCGACCAATGTGCGGGATGTCACGTGTGATCCGCTATGAACCGAAGGTCTGCGGGCCCCCGCGCCCCGCGCCGGATAGGCTCGGACCCCCGGGCCCGCCCAGGCCCGGACGCGCGCGGACGTGCTCGGAGGGAGCGGCGGAATGACGGTGCCGGGACGCAGGAGCAGTACGTTCTCCCGTCTGCTGCGACACGGGTTCACCGACCCCTCGGGGGCCGAACGGCTCCTGGACGTGCCCGAGCTGTCCGAGCTGCGCGGCGACTCCGTCCTCCTCGACGCCCTCGGCGCCACCGCCGACCCCGACCTCGCCCTGCGCGGCCTGGTCCGCCTGGTCGAGGCGCAGCCCGAGGCCGAGCGGCAGCGGTTCACCACCACGCTGCTCTCCGCCAAGCCCTTCCGGGACCGGCTCCTCGGGGTGCTCGGCGCCTCCGAGGCGCTCGCCGACCACCTGGCCCGCCACCCCCGCGACTGGGAGACCCTCGTCACGTACGAGGCGGCCGACCTGCACCCGGGGGTCGCGGAGTTCGAGCGGGGGCTCGCCGACGCGACCGACCCGGTCGCGCTGCGGGTCGCCTACCGCCGCTGTCTGCTCGCCATAGCGGCCCGCGACGTGTGCGGCACCACCGACGTCGCCCAGGCCGCCGCCGAGCTGGCCGACCTGGCGACGGCGACCCTCCGCGCCGCGCTCGCCATCGCCGAGGCCGCCGCGCCCGACGACGCCGACCAGTGCCGGCTCGCGGTGATCGCGATGGGCAAGTGCGGCGGCCACGAGCTGAACTACGTCTCCGACGTGGACGTGATCTTCGTCGGGGAGCCGGCCGACGGCGCCGACGAGGGCAAGGCGATCCAGGCCGCGACCCGGCTCGCCTCCCACCTGATGCGGATCTGCTCCGAGACCACCGTCGAGGGCACCATCTGGCCGGTCGACGCCAACCTGCGCCCGGAGGGCCGCAACGGCCCCCTCGTCCGCACCCTCTCCTCCCACCTCGCCTACTACCAGCGCTGGGCGAAGACCTGGGAGTTCCAGGCGCTCCTCAAGGCGCGCGCGGTCGCCGGCGACCAGGAGCTCGGCGACCGGTACATCGAGGCCGTCTCCCCGCTCGTCTGGCAGGCCGCCGAGCGCGAGAACTTCGTCCCCGACGTGCAGCGGATGCGCCGCCGGGTGGTCGACAACATCCCGGCCGCCCAGATCGACCGCGAACTGAAGCTCGGCCCCGGGGGCCTGCGGGACGTCGAGTTCGCCGTCCAGCTCCTCCAGCTCGTGCACGGCCGCAGCGACGCCACCCTGCACAGCGGCGCCACCCTCGACGCGCTCGCGGCCCTCGCCGCCGGCGGCTACGTCGGCCGGGCCGACGCGGCCCAGCTGGACGAGGCGTACCGCTTCCTGCGGGCCATGGAGCACCGCATCCAGCTCCACCGGCTGCGCCGCACCCACCTCGTCCCCGAGGACGAGACCGACCTGCGCCGCCTCGCCCGCTCGCTCGGCCTGCGCACCGACCCGGTCGCCTCGCTCACCAAGGAGTGGCGGCGCCACGCGGCCGTCGTCCGGCGTCTGCACGAGAAGATCTTCTACCGCCCGCTGCTCGACGCCGTCGCCCAGCTCGCCCCCGGCGAGACCCGCCTCAGCCCCAAGGCGGCCGGGCAGCGGCTCGAAGCGCTGGGGTACGCGGACCCCGCCGCCGCCCTGCGCCACCTGGAGGCGCTGTCCTCCGGGGTCAGCCGGAAGGCCGCGATCCAGCGGACCCTGCTGCCGGTGCTGCTCGGCTGGTTCGCGGACTCGGCCGACCCGGACGCCGGACTCCTCGGCTTCCGCAAGGTCTCCGACGCCCTCGGCAAGACCCCCTGGTACCTGCGGCTGCTCCGCGACGAGGGCGCCGCCGCCGAGAACCTCGCCCGGGTCCTCTCCGCCGGACGGCTCGCCCCCGACCTGCTGCTCCGCGCCCCCGAGGCGGTCGCGCTCCTCGGCGACCCGGAGGGACTGAAGCCCCGCGACCGGGACCACCTGGAACAGGAGGTCCTGGCGGCGGTCAGGCGCGCGGACGACGCCGAGCAGGCGGTCGCGGCGGCGCGCGGGGTGCGCCGCCGGGAGCTGTTCCGTACCGCCGCGGCCGACCTCATCGGCTCGTACGGCACCGAGGACAGCCCCCGCGAGCCCGACCCGGGCGCACTGGTCGACCGGGTGGGGGAGGCCGTCACCGACCTCAACGCGGCCACGCTCGCGGGCGCGCTGCGGGCCGCCGTGCGCGCCGAGTGGGGCGAGGAGCTGCCGACCCGGTTCGCGGTCATCGGCATGGGCCGCTTCGGCGGCCACGAGGTGGGGTACGGCTCCGACGCCGACGTCCTCTTCGTGCACGAGCCGCGCGAGGGCGTGGACGAACAGGAGGCGGCCCGGGCCGCGAACCGGGTGGTCACCGAGATGCGCCGGCTCCTCCAGCTCCCCACCGCCGACCCGCCGCTGCTCATCGACGCGGACCTCAGGCCGGAGGGCAAGAGCGGCCCCATGGTCCGCACCCTGAAGTCGTACGCCGCCTACTACCGCCGCTGGTCGCTCGTCTGGGAGAGCCAGGCGCTGCTGCGCGCCGAGCACATGGCGGGCGACCGGGACCTGGGCGAGGAGTTCATCGAGCTGATCGACCCGCTGCGCTACCCGGCCGAGGGGCTGGGGGAGGACGCGGTCCGCGAGATCCGCCGCCTCAAGGCCCGGATGGAGTCCGAACGCCTGCCGCGCGGCGCCGATCCGACGCTCCACGCCAAGCTGGGGCGCGGCGGTCTGAGCGACGTCGAGTGGACGGTCCAGCTGCTCCAGATGCGGCACGGCTGGGCCGAGCCGGGGCTGCGGACGACCCGTACCCGCGAGGCGCTGGCCGCCGCCCACGCGGCCGGGCTCGTCCCCACCGAGGAGGCGCAGACCCTGGACGAGGCGTGGGTCCTCGCCACCCGCGTCCGCAACGCGGTGATGCTGGTGCGCGGCCGCCCCGGCGACACCTTCCCCTCCGAGCCGCGCGAACTCGCGGCGGTGGCGCGGTACCTGGGGTACGAGTCGGGCCACGTCGGCGAGATGGTGGACGACTACCGGCGGATCACCCGCCGGGCCCGCGCGGTCGTGGAGGAGCTGTTCTACGGGGCGTGACGCCCCCGGCGGGGGAGGGGCCGCCTTCCGTGGCGCGCGGGCCCGGCCCGCACCCCGACGAGGGCCCTACGGCGCGTCGAGCAGCGTCCGGACATGCGCCAGGTACCCCGTGAGCGCCAGCTCGAAGGCCTGGTTCGCGCGGCCCTCCGGGACCGCGTCCAGGGCGCGGGCCAGGCGGGGGGCGGCCGTCTCGTCGGCGAGCTCCCACATCGACTCGGGGGCGGCCAGGTCGAGGGCCGAGCCCAGGACGAGGTTCTCCAGGGCGATGATCACGGGCATCACGTCGGACAGCGCGAAGCCAGCGTCGAGCAGCCGGCCGACGGCCTTCTCGTACTGGGCGAGGACCTCGGGCGCGCGCACCGGCGAGGTGGTGAGGAGCGGGATCGCGCGCGGGTGGGCGGCGAAGGCGGCCCGGTAGGAGCGGGCCCAGGCGACGAGGGCCGTGTCCCAGGGCTCCAGGTCGAGGGTCCCGCCGTCGATGCCGGAGGCCACCCGCTCGCGCAGGAGTTCCACGATCCCGTCCCGCCCGTCCACGTGGTGGTAGACGGAGGCCGTCCGGACCCCGAGCCGCTTCGCGATCTGCGGGACGCTGAACTCGCCCTGCTCGTCCACGACCTCCAGCGCCGTGGTGGCGATGCGCTCCCGGTCGAGGAGGGGTCTGCGCGGCCGGCCCATGGGGCGTCACTTCCTGTCCGGGTTCCCGTCGGATTCCCGCCGGGTCTTCCCGAACGGTCGGAGCCGAGGCTACATTGCGCAAACCGAAAGCCTTTAGGTTTACGTCCGGCCGGACATCCCGACACCCCTGCCACCGCCACCGGAAGGCCCTCCCCAGCCATGTCCGCACCCGCCCCCGACGCGCCCCCGGGACTGAGAACCGGCACCCTCACCACCGCCGACGTCTCGTTCTTCGTCGTCTCCGCCGCCGCCCCCCTCACCGTCATGGCCGGCGTCGCCCCCGTCGCCATCCTGCTCGGCGGCGTCGGCGCCCCCGTCGGCTACCTCCTGGCCGGTCTCACCCTCACCGTCTTCGCCGTCGGCTTCACCGCCATGAGCCGCCACGTCCGCAGCGCGGGCGCCTTCTACGCGTACATCGCGCGCGGCCTCGGCACCCCGATCGGCATCGCCGCCGCCCTCGTCGCCATGCTCGGCTACAACGGCATGGAGATCGGGGTGTACGGACTCCTCGGCTCCGCCACCTCGGACACCGCCGCCGCCCTCGGCCACGACGTCCCCTGGCTGCCCGTCTCCCTCGCCGGCCTCCTCCTGATCTGGTACGGCGGCCACCGCTCCATCGACTTCGGCGCCAAGGTCCTCGGCGTCCTCCTCGTCGCCGAGACCGGCATCCTCGTCCTCCTCGCCGGCGGCGTCCTCCTCGACGGCGGGGCCCACGGGCTCTCCCTCGGCGGCCTCGCCCCCGCCCACGTCCTCACCGGCGGCACCGCCGCCGTCCTGGCCTTCGCCTTCGCCGCCTTCACCGGCTTCGAGTCCACCGTCATCTACCGGCGCGAGGCCCGGGACCCCGCCCGCACCATCCCCCGCGCCACCTACATCGCGGTCGCCTTCCTGGGCCTCTTCTACTCCTTCGTCGTCTGGACCGTGATCCAGGCCTTCGGCGAGGACGAGGTGGTCCGGGCGGCCGCCGACGACCCCGGCGGCCTCTTCTTCGCCGCCATCACCACCTACGTCGGGTCCTGGGCTGCCGACCTGATGCACGTCCTCATCGTCACCAGCGTCCTGGCCTCCCTGCTCGCCTTCCACAACGCCATCAACCGCTACACCCTCGCCCTCGCCGAGGAGGGCGTCCTGCCGAAGGCCCTCGGCCGCATCCACCCCCGCCACCGCTCCCCGTACGTCGCCGGGGCCGCCCAGACCGTGCTCGGCGCGCTCGTGGTCCTCGGCTTCGCGCTCGCCGGCGCCGACCCGTACCAGCAGCTCCTGCTCTGGGTGAACACCCCCGGGATGCTGGGCCTGATGCTCCTCCAGCTCCTCGCGGCGCTCGCGGTGCCGTTCTTCTTCCGCCGGATCCGGCACGACGAGGGCGTCCTGCGCACGGTCGTCGCCCCCGTCACCGCCTTCGTCCTGCTCGCCGCCGCGATCGGCCTCGTCGCCGCCCACGTCGACCTCTTCACCGGCGCCCCGCCCGCCGTCAACGCGGTCCTGCTCTCCGCCACCCCCGCCGTCTTCCTCCTCGGGCTCCTCCTGGCGTACCGGCTCCGCCGCACCCGCCCCGAGGTCTACGCCCGCTTCGCC
Organism: Streptomyces bikiniensis; assembly: GCF_000716625.1. Lineage (NCBI taxonomy): Bacteria > Bacillati > Actinomycetota > Actinomycetes > Kitasatosporales > Streptomycetaceae > Streptomyces > Streptomyces bikiniensis. The sequence continues at coordinate 24,379 of NZ_JNXJ01000061.1, forward strand.
GCCGAGCCGCCCGAACCGTCCGAGCCGTCCGAGCCGATCGAGCCGCTCGCATCGCCCGCACCGTCCGAGTCGCCCGCACCGCCCGAGCCGTCTGCACCGTCCGCACCGTCCGCACCTGGAGAGTCCCCGTGTCCGCACCCGACCTCGTCCTCGTCAACGCCCGCGTCCGCGACCCCGGACCGACCGGCCGCACCGCTGTCGCCGTCCGCGACGGACTGATCACCGCCCTCGGCACCGACGCCGAGGCCCGCGCCTGGGCCGGACCCGGCACCGAGACCGTCGACCTGGCCGGCGCCACCCTCACCCCCGGCCTCACCGACGCCCACAGCCACCCCGTCTGGGGCCTGGAGATGTTCACCGGCACCGACCTCTCGGCCGTCACCGACCTCGAAGGGCTGCGGGCCGCGCTCAAGGGCGCCGAGCGCCGCGACGGCTGGGTCCTCGGCTTCGGCCTCGACCACAACGCCTTCGGCGGCCGGCCCGTCCACCGCGACCTGATCGAGGACGTCCTCGACGGCGCCCCCGCCCATCTGCGCCTCTACGACGGGCACTCCGTCCTCGTGAGCGGCACCGCCCTGAAGGCCGCCGGGATCGACGGGCCCCGCGCCTTCGCCCAGCACTCCGAGATCGTCTGCGGCCCCGGCGGACTCCCCACCGGACACCTGGTCGAGCACGCCGCGATGGACCTGATGACCCCGGTCCTGCCCGCCCTGCCGTACGCCGAGCGCCGCGACCGGCTCGTCGCCCTGCTTGCCGGCATGGCCGCCACCGGGCTCACCTCCGCCCACGTCATGGACCTCGGCGGCCACGACGTCCCCGGACTGCTCGCCGCGATCGAGGAGGACGGCGACCTGCCGCTGCGCCTGCGCCTCGCCCCCTGGTGCATGCCCGGGGTGCGTACGGAGGAGCTCGACGCCCTCGTACGGCTCCAGGAGCGGGCCGGCCGGCTGTGGCGGATCGGCGGGGTGAAGTTCTTCATGGACGGCACCGTCGAGGGCGGCACCGCCTGGCTGGAGCACGCCGACTGCCACGGCCGGGGCACCGACGCCTTCTGGCCCGACCCGGCCGCGTACTCCGCCGCCGTGGCCCACCTGCACCGCGCCGGGGTCGGCACCGCCACCCACGCCATCGGCGACGCGGCCGTCCGCCACGCCCTCGACACCGTCGAGGGCCTCGGCACGGGCGGCCCCCGGCACCGGATCGAGCACATCGAGACCGTCCCCGACGACCAGCTCGGGCGCTTCGCCGCGCTCGGCGTCGCCGCCTCGATGCAGCCCCCGCACACCGCGTACACCCGCGCCGACCACACCGACGAGTGGTCCGTACGGCTGGGGGAGGAGCGGGCCGGGCGCTCCTGGCGCTGCCGCGACCTGCGGGACGCCGGGGCGCACCTCGCGCTCGGCTCCGACTGGCCCATCGCCCACTACGACGCCCGGCAGGTCCTGGCCACCGCCCGCGCCCCGCGCGGCGCGGCCTCGGCCCGGCACGGGCTCACGGGCCTGATGGCCCTGGAGGGGATGACCACGCACGCGGCGTTCGCGGCGGGGGAGGAGGCGGTCGCGGGCCGGATCGCCCCGGGCTTCCGGGCCGACCTCACCGCCTTCGCCGTGGACCCGGTGACGGCTCCGGCGGACGAGACCGCCGGGGCCCCGGTCCGGCTCGCCGTCGCGGGCGGCCGGATCACGCACCGGGGGGACTGAAGGGGCGCCGACCAGGGTCTGTCCGGCGGATCATGGCCGGGGCCGCGACCCCGACCCGCCGGACAGGCCCTAGGGCGTGTGTCGAAAGTCCCGCCTGCCCGGCGGCGCCCGGCACGCACGCTCGCCGCGTTGTCGGGATCACCCCGATACATCCAGTATCGGGGCGAC
>NZ_JNXJ01000062.1:0-25692 GCF_000716625.1 Streptomyces bikiniensis
AGTCTCGTGGGCTCGGAGATGTGTATAAGAGACAGCCCCATCCCCCCGCAAGCCCCTGTGCCATGCTCGGCCCCGTGGAGAACCGGTCTGTCAGTCCCGTCTTCGTCGGTCGGGTCGGTGAGCTCGCCGCTCTCGCCGAGGCGCTCTCCCGCGCGGCCGCGGGGGAGCCCCAGGCCCTGCTCATCGGCGGTGAGGCGGGCGTCGGGAAGACCCGGCTCATCGAGGAGTTCACGGGCACGGCCCGCGACCGGGGCGCCGTCGTCGCCGTCGGCGGCTGCGTCGAACTCGGCGCCGACGGACTCCCCTTCGCCCCCTTCTCCGCCGCCCTGCGCGCCCTCCGCCGCCGGCTCCCCGACGAGCTGACCGCCGCCGCCGAAGGCCAGCACGGCGAACTCGCCCGGCTGCTCCCCGAACTGGGCGACCCGGGCGGCCACGACCCCGCCGACGAGGACTCCACCGCCCGCCTCTTCGAGCTGACCGTACGGCTCCTGGAACGGCTCGCCGCCGACCGCACGGTCGTGCTCGTCCTGGAGGACCTGCACTGGGCCGACACCTCCACCCGCCACCTGTTCACCTACCTCCTGCGCACCCTCCGGCGCGGCCGGATCGTGGTCGTCGCCAGCTACCGCGCCGACGACATCCACCGCCGCCACCCGCTGCGCCCCCTCCTCGCCGAACTCGACCGGCTCCGCACCCTCCGCCGCATCGAACTGCCCCGCTTCACCCGCGCCGAGGTGCACCGCCAGCTCACCGGCATCCTCGCCGCCGAACCCGACCCCGGCCTCGTCGAGGAGGTCTTCGAACGCTCCGACGGCAACGCCTTCTTCGTCGAGGAGCTCGTCGTCTCCCACGAGGCCGGCTGTGCCCCCGGACAGCTCAGTGACTCCCTGCGCGACCTCCTCCTCGTCCGGGTCGAGGCCCTTCCCGAGGACGCCCAACGGGTCGTCAGGACCGCCGCCGAGGGAGGCTCCACCGTCGAGTACGGACTCCTCGCCGCCGTCGCCCGGCTCGCCGAGGACGACCTCATCGAGGCGCTGCGGGCCGCCGTCGGCGCCAACATCCTGCTCGCCGTCCCCGACGGCGACGGCTACCGCTTCCGCCACTCCCTGGTCCGCGAGGCCGTCAGCGACGACCTGCTGCCCGGCGAGCGCTCCCGCCTCAACCGCCGCTACGCCGAGGCCCTGGAGGCCGACCCGGCCCTCGTACGGGCCGACGAGCGCGCCACCCGGCTCGCCACGTACTGGTACCACGCCCACGACCCGGCCAAGGCCCTGCCCGCCGTCCTGCGCGCCTCCGTCGCCACCCGCGAGCGCCACGCCTACGCCGAGCAGCTCCGCCTCCTCGAACGGGCCATGGAACTCTGGGACGAGGCCCCCGCCGAGGTCCGGGCCTCGCTGCGCCCCATCGACTACGCCGAGTCCTATCCCCCCTGCGGCTGCGACCCCGACACCACCCCCCTGCGCCACCTCGACCTGCTCGCCGAGGCCGCCGTCGCCGCCCGGCTCAGCGGCGAGCGCGAGCGCGCCCTCAAGATCGGGAAGACGGCGCTGCGGATCCTCGGGGGCGAGGAGGAGCACGACCCCCTGCGCGCCGCCTGGTTCTGGACCGAGAAGGCCCGCCTCCAGTCCAACCTCGGCCGGGGCGACGGACGCGAGGAGATCGCCCGCGCCCAGGAGCTCGTCAAGGGCCTGCCGCCCTCCGCCGTGCACGCCGTCGTCCTCGTCGGCGCCGCCGGCTGGGGCATGCTCCGCGACCCGGGCCCCGACGCCCTCACCGCCGCCGAACGCGCCGTCGAGTACGCCCGCCTCGTCAAGGCCGAGTCGATCGAGCTCAACGCCCGCCTCACCCTCGGCACCATCATGGTCGCGGCCGGCGACGTCGACGCCGGCCTCGCCGAGATGCACGCGGTACGCGAACGGACCCGCGCCCTCGGCCAGTTCACCGAGACCGCGCGCGCCCACATCAACATCTCCTCCGCCCTGGAGTTCCTCGGCCGCTCCCACGAGGCCGTCGAGGTCGCCGAGGCCGGCATCCGCCTCGCCCGCGAGTACGGGCTCGTCGACAGCGTCGGCTGGGCCGAGGCCAACCGCGCCGAGTCCCTGTTCTCCCTGGGCCGTTGGGAGGAGGTACGGGAGGCCGCCGAGCGGCTGCTGCGCTCGGCCACCAGCACCAAGCCCCGTGGCTCCGCCTCCCTCCGCCTCGCCCAGCTCGCCTCCGCCCGGGGCGAACCGGACGCCGCCGCCCGCCACCTCGCCGACGCCCGTGCCGTCTACGGGACCCGCGACCCGATCCCGCAGTACACCCTGCCCATGGCCCAGGTCGCGGTCGCCGTGGCCGCCGCCGAAGGCCGCATCGCCGACGTCCGGGCCGAACTCGCCGCCGCCGAGCGGGGCGGCTTCCCGCCCGGCACCCACCGCTACGGCTGGCCGCTCGTCCTCACCGCCGTCACCGCCGAGGCCGACAGCCGGGGTCTGCCCGCCGCCGACGAGGGACGCGCCGAAGCCCTCGCCCTGGTCCGCCGCTGCCTGCGTTCCCTGGCCGCCCCGGTCCCCGTCTGGGCCGCGCACTCCCGGCACGCCTCCGAGGAGCTGGCCCGCGCCGAGGGACGCGAGACCGCCGCCCGCTGGGCCGAGGTCGTCACCGGTTACGAGCCGCTGGACCGCCCCGTCCAGCTCGCCCGCGCCCGCTACCGCCTCGCCGACGCCCTGCTCACCGAGGGCGGGCGGCGCGAGGAGGCCGCCGCCCTGCTGCGCGAGGCCCGCGCCACCGCCGACCTGCTCGGCGCCCGCCCGCTCCGCGAGGACGTGGACCTCCTCGCCGCCCGCGCCCGGCTCTCCCTCGCCCCCGAGGAGGCGCCCCCGGCACCGGCCGGGCCCGGGGACGACGCCTTCGGCCTGACCCCCCGCGAGCAGGACGTGCTGCGCCTGGTCGCGGCCGGCCACACCAACCGGCGGATCGCCGAGGAGCTGTTCATCTCACCCAAGACGGCCAGCGTCCACGTCTCCCACATCCTCGCCAAGCTCGGGGTCACCGGGCGCGGCGAGGCCGCCGCCCTCGCCCACCGGCTGCACCTCGTCGACACGCCCCGCCGACCCACCTGACCCGGACGGCCCGCCTGCCCCGGGTGCCCCGCCTCCCCGGGGCGGCCCACCTGACCCGTATGCCCCGCCTGCCCCGGGTGCCCCGCCTCCCCCGGACGACCCGTCCGGCCTGTCCGACCCGGACGACCTGGGTCGCCCGTCCGACCGGCCCGACCCGGGCGGCCCGTCCGCCCCGGACAACCCGCCTGACCCGCCTGACCCGCCTGACCCGAGCGCCCCGTCCGGTGCGTCCGACCCGTTGGGCCCCCTGCCGGAGTCCCCCTCGGCGCGGGGCACCCGTATCGTCACCCGCCCCGACCGCAGGTCTATCGGTCCGCGCCCCGGGTCCGCGTCCCCCTGGTCCTCCCTGGTCAGGGCAAGCCGCTGCCGCTCCTCCTCGGTGTGCCTGCGCCCCGGTGCGAAGAGCTCCGCCATCGGATCGAACACGGTCCCGCCTCCTCACTCCACCCGGAGGCGGAGGATCCTGTCGTCGCCGGACCCGGGCGTCCCCCGGGTGTCGGTCTCGCTCGTCACCAGCCAGAGCCGGTCGCCGCCCGTCGCGAGCACGGTCCGCAGCCGCCCGTACTCGCCCTCCAGGAACGCCTCGGGCTCCCCGGAGCGTTCCGCGCCGGAGAGCGGGACCCGCCACAGCCGCTCGCCCCGGAGCCCGGCCATCCAGATCGCGCCCCGCGCGTACGCGATGCCGCTGGGGGAGGCCTCCGAGGTCCGCCACTGGGCCACCGGGTCCATGAAGCCCTTCTCCCCGGCCCTCCCCTCGGCCTCCGGCCAGCCGTAGTTCCGCCCGGCCTCGACCAGGTTCAGCTCGTCCCAGGTGTTCTGCCCGAACTCGGCCGCCCACAGGCGCCCGTCCGCGTCCCAGGCGAGCCCCTGCACGTTCCGGTGGCCGTACGAGTACACCACCGAGCCCGGGAAGGGGTTGCCCGGCGCCGGACGGCCCTCCGGCGTCATCCGCAGGACCTTCCCGCCCAGCGACTCTCGGTCCTGCGCCAGACCGGTGTCGCCGGTCTCGCCCGTCCCCGCGTACAGCATCCCGTCGGGGCCGAACGCGATCCGGCCGCCGTTGTGCGTGAACCCCTTGGGGATGCCGGTCAGGACCGGCTCCGGCGGGCCGAGCCGGTCGCCGGCCCCGCCCCCGTACCGCATGCGCACGATCCGGTTGTCCGAGGACGCCGTCAGGTACGCGTACACCCAGCCGTCCCGGACCGCGAGGCCGAGCAGTCCGCCCTCGCCGGCCGGCACGACCCCCGGCACCTCGCCCAGCGGCGTCTTCGCGCCGGTCCGCCCGTCGACCCGGGTGACCGTCCGCTCGTCCCGCGAGGAGACGAGCAGATCGCCGCCGGGCAGCTCCGCGAGCCCCCAGGGCGACGCCAGGCCCTCGGTCAGCGTCCCCGCCACCGTCACCCGGCCGGCGGCCGGGGGAGCGACGGCGGTCCCCGAAGCCGAGGCCGAAGCCGAGGCCGACGGAGGTGTACGGGGGCGTTCCTCCGTACTCCCCGAGGAGGCGTCCCCCGAGGAGCAGCCGGCCGCCAGGACCAGCGCGGCGGCCCCTCCCAGGGCCTTCACGACGACAGGACGTTTCATGGCGCGCTCCCCTTCGGAGGGTCCGGCGGACTCGACGGGTCGAACGGCGTTCCTACCCCTGAGAACACCTCCCGGACCGGAGGGGTTCCCGCCGTCGGCGCCGAGAGGCCCGGCTCAGTCCCAGGACCCCCGGGGCGCCGGGAGCGCCGCGATCTCCGTCAGGTCCTCCGGGGACAGCCGCAGCGAGGCCGCCGCCGCGTTCTCCACCGCCCAGTGCTCCCGCTTCGTCCCCGGCACCGGCACCACGTGCCGGCCCCGGCCGAGCACCCACGCCAGGGCCACCTGTGCCGGGGTGACGTCCGCCCCGTGCCGCGCGGCCACCCGCCGCAGACCCGCCACGAGCGGCTGGTTCGCGGCCATCATCTCCGCCGTGAACCGGGGGTGCCGGGCTCGCGGGTCGTCCGGCTCGAAACCGCCGCCCGGCGTCAGCGTCCCGGTCAGGAAGCCGCTGCCCAGCGGCATCGCCGCCAGGAACCCGACCCCCCGGGCCGCGCACCAGGGCAGCAACCGCTCCAGCGCCTCCTGCGACCACACCGACAGCTCGGCCTCCACCGCCGCCACCGGGAAGACCTGCTGGATCCGCTCCAGCTGCCGAATCGTTCCCTCGTAGCCGTCGCGGCCCGTGCCCCGGCGCCCCGACCGGGCGCCGACGGCGCAGAGCCCGAGCGCCCGCACCTTGCCCGCCGACACCAGCTCCGCCATCGCGCCCCAGGTCTCCTCGACCGGCACCTCGGGGTCCGCCCGGTGCAGCTGGTACAGGTCGATGACGTCGGTCTGGAGCCGCCGCAGCGAGGCGTCGCAGGCCCGACGCACGTACCCCGGGCGCCCGTTGGCGACCACGTGCTGGTCGCCGACCAGCAGTCCGCACTTCGTCGAGACGAACGCCTCGGCCCGGCGCTCCTTCAACACCCGCCCCACCAGCAGCTCATTGGTGAACGGGCCGTACATGTCGGCGGTGTCGAGCAGGCTCACCCCGGCGTCGAGGGCCGCGTGCACGGTCCGCAGCGAACGGTCCCCGCGCTGTTGCGAACGGCTGTACGCCCAGCTCATCGGCATGCACCCCAGGCCGATCGCACCCACGTCGAGCGCCGTCGCCCCGATAGTCCTGCGCTCCACCTGCCGGTACCCCTCCCTGTGCCGCCCCCCAAAGTAACCAATGGGGCACGGGATTCTTCGCATAGCCTCCCGGACATGAGATGCGAAGACACCGCCGCCGACGTGTGGCTTCCGATTCCCGCGGACGAGATCGAGGATCTTCCCGAGCCGGGCGAGTCGGGCCTGAACTACCGTTTCTGGGACGGCGGACCGGAGTTCCCTGCCGACCCCGCGCACTGCGCCTTCTACGTCGTCCCGTACATGAAGGGGTCGGAGATCGCCGTCCGGCCGCTCGCCGGGATGACCTCGGTACGGGTCGTGCAGACCCTCTCCGCGGGCATCGACCACGTCACCCCCGGCATCGGCTCGCTGCCGCCGGGCGTCGCCCTGTGCAACGCCAAGGGCGTGCACGAGGCCAGCACCGCCGAGCTCACGCTCGCCCTGATCCTGGCCTCGCTGCGCGGCATCCCCGGCTTCGTGCGCGGCCAGGACGCCGAGGAGTGGCGGGCCGGCTTCTACCCGGCGCTCGCCGACAAGTCCGTCCTGATCGTCGGGTACGGCTCGATCGGCGCCGCCGTCGAGGACCGGCTCGCGCCCTTCGAGTGCGCGCGGGTGGCGCGCGTCGCACGCTCCGCGCGCACCACAGGGCGCGGTCCGGTCCACGCCCTGGCCGACCTGCCGGCCCTCCTGCCGGAGGCGGACGTCGTCGTCCTCTCCACCCCGCTCACGCCCGCCACCAGGCATCTCGCCGACGCCGGGTTCCTCGCGCGGATGAAGGACGGGGCGCTCCTGGTGAACGTCGCCCGGGGGCCCGTCGTGGACACGAACGCGCTGCTCAAGGAGGTCGAGAGCGGCAGGATCACGGCGGCGCTCGACGTCACGGACCCGGAACCGCTGCCGGCCGGGCACCCCCTGTGGCACGCTCCCGGTGTCCTGATCAGCCCCCACGTGGGCGGCTCCACCTCCGCCTTCATGCCGAGGGCGAAGCGGCTGGTCGCGGGGCAGCTGCGACGGTTCGCGGCGGGGGAGGACCTGGTCAACGTCCTCCTCACCACCGGCTGAGCCGCGCCCGTGCGCCGCGGCCGCCCGGCGCACGCCGGGCGCATCCGGGCACAACCCCCGGGTCCGTCACGGAGAGTACTGCGACCCTGTCCCTGAGTGACCAACCTGGTGTATCGTCCCGGAGCGGGGGACTGCGTCGAGTACGGGCTGACGCCGGGGAGCGAAGTGACGGGACATCAGATTCCGAGGGGGGCGACGGGTGGAGCACGGCCTGAGGACCGACGATCCGACGCGACGGCACCACCGTCCGCCGGCCTTCCGCGCCTCGCCGCCGGCCTCGTGTGCTCGGTGCCGGACCAGGCCGCGCCGCACCGGCCGCCCGGACCCTCGGGGCCGCCGGACACCGGCCGGCGCACGGTGGCCGGGAGCGTCGCACCCCCGGGCCGCGGCGCCGCCCCCGGCCCCCACGACTGCGACGGGCACGCCCCCGGGGGTGCCGACGAGCCGCCCGCCCGGCCGCACGACGCGGCCGCGTGCGGGAGCCCGGCGCCGGAGGGCCCGGTGACCGCGCCCGTCACCGTCCTCGCGCGCCGCCCCGTGGGCGAGGGGGACCCGGGGCCCCCGGCCCCCGGCCGCCCCGGCACCGGGGCGATCCTCGCCCAGATCGCCCTGGCGCTGCTCTGCGCGGGCTACACGACCGGCGCCTCCCTCGGCTGGGGCTCCCCGGAAGCGGCGCTCTTCATGGGCGACTTCGGACTGAGCGCCGCCGCCCTCACCGCCGCCGTCTCCTGCTACCTCTACGCACGGGGCCACCGCGGCAGCGCCCGCCCCGCCTGGCTGCTCTTCGCCCTCTCCTCGTTCATGGCCGCCGCGGGGAACGCCGTGTGGGGCTGGTACGAGGTCGTCCTGCGCACCGAGGTGCCGGACTTCTCCGTCGCCAACCTCTTCTTCCTGCTCTTCGCGCCGCCCGCCATCGTCGGCCTCCTCGTCCTGGCCAAGAAACCGGCCAACCGGGCCGGCTGGGTCTGCCTGGCGCTCGACACCTGGCTCATCGGCGGCTCGCTGCTCACCCTCTCCTGGAGCCTGGCGCTCGCCCGCACCGCCCACGTCGAGGGCGAGTCCGTCGCCCGGGCGGCGCTCTCCCTCGCGTACCCCCTGCTCGACATCGCCCTCGTCAGCATGGTGCTCGTCCTGCACTTCCGGCGCTCGCAGGCCAACCGCTCCGCGACCAACACCGCGATCGCCGCCCTCGCCCTCACCGTCCTGTGCGACGCCCTGTTCACCTCGCCGCTGCTCCGCGAGAACTACGCCTCCGGGCAGCTCCTCGACGCCGGCTGGTTCGCCGGCTCCCTGCTGCTCGCCTACGCGCCCTGGGGGGTGCGCCGGCTCCCGGACGGCGCGGCCGCCGCGCGCGACCCCGGGCTCCACAGCCGCCCGGTCGCCGGCTCGCTCGCCGCCCTCACCCCGTACCTCGCCGCCGCCGTCTGCACCCTCGGCATCCTCTACAACGTGGTCGAGGGGCGCCGGGTCGACCGCGTCGTCGTCCTCACCGGCTGCGCGGTGGTCCTCGCCCTCGTCGTACGGCAGGGCATCATGCTCCTCGACAACATCGCCCTCACCCACGAACTGGCCCACAAGGAGAACCACTTCAGGTCGCTCGTGCAGGGCTCCAGCGACGTCATCATGATCGCCGCGCCCAACGGCAGGCTCCACTACGTCAGCCCGGCCGCCTCCGGGGTGTACGGACGGGACGCCGACGAGCTGATCGGCACCGAACTCGCCGCCCTCATCCACCCCGACGACCTCGGCGCCGTCGTCCACGAGGTGCGGCGGTTCCTGGCCGCCTCGCCCGCCGAGGAGCCCACCACCCGGATCGAGTGCCGCTTCCGCTCGGGCCGCGGCAACTGGCTGAACGTCGAGTCGACCGTCAACCGGCACCAGGGCGGCCTGATCTTCAACAGCCGGGACGTCACCGAGCGCGTCCGCCTCCAGGCCCAGCTCCAGCACAACGCCGAGCACGACCCGCTCACCGACCTGCCCAACCGGGCCCTCTTCACCCGGCGGGTCCGGCAGGCCCTCGGCGGCCGCCGCGCCTCCGACCCCGGCACCGCCGTGCTCTTCATCGACCTGGACGGCTTCAAGGGGGTCAACGACCGCCTCGGCCACCAGGCCGGCGACGACCTCCTCGTCCAGGCCGCCCGCCGCCTCCAGGACTCCGTACGGGCCGGGGACACGGCCGCCCGGCTCGGCGGCGACGAGTTCGCCGCCCTCATCCTCGGCGACGGCGGTCACGACCGCGCGGCCCGCCGCGACCAGGTCCAGGAGATCGCCGACCGGCTCCGGCTCACGCTCTCCCGGCCGTACCGCCTGGACGGCGGCCAGGAGGTGCGGGTCGCCGCCTCCATCGGCGTCGCCTTCGCCGAGCCCGGCACCGACGCCGGGGACCTGCTGCGCAACGCCGACCTCGCCATGTACCGCGCCAAGGCCGCCGGCAAGGACCGCGTCGAGCTCTACGCCCCCCAGATGCAGGCCGAGGTCGTCCGGCGGACGGAGCTGGCCGCCCGGCTGCGCACCGCCCTCCACGACGGCGAGTTCGCCCTGCTCCACCAGCCGGTGGTCGACCTCGCCACCGGCCGGATCGCCGCCGTCAGCGCCCAGGCCCGCTGGCGCTCCGCCCAGGGCATCCTCTTCACCCCCGCCGAGTACCTCCGCGTCACCGACGACGGCGAGCGCACCGCCGAGCTCGGCCGCTGGCTCCTGGAGGAGGCGGTGGAGCAGGCCGCCGAACGGGCGGGAATCGGCCATCGCACCCCCGTCTCCATCCGGCTCTCCGCCCGGCGCCTCCTGGACCGCTCGCTGCCGCTCGGCTCCGTCGAGTCCCTGCTCACCCGGCACGGCCTGCCGTCCGGGTCGCTGATCGTGGAGCTGGCCGACAGCGACCCCCGCATCCCGCTGGACGAGCTGGAGCGGCGCCTGGCCGTCCTGCGCAGGCTCGGGGTGCGGATCGCGCTCGACGGCTTCGGCAGCGGACACGTGGCGGTCAACGCCCTGCGGCGGCTCCCCGTCGACATACTGAAGCTGGACCGGGGCCTGGTCGAGGGCGTGGTCGAGTCCGCCCGGCTCCGCAAGATCACCCGGGGCGTGCTCCGCATCGCCGGCGAGCTCGGCATGCGGACGGTCGCCGACGGCGTGGACGTGCCGGAGCAGGTCGTCGCCCTGCGCGCCATGGGCTGCACCCACGCCCAGGGCATGGCCTTCTCGGGCCCGCTGGACGAGTACCGGCTGCGCAGGGCCCTGGTCAGGGACGAGTACCCGCTGCCCGGAGCGGTCCCCGTACCTGTCGGAAACCGACCCCCGATCCTCTCGAATGGTGAGACGCCCGTCCCACCCACTTGACAGTGCGGCGGGCTGAGGGGGAGGGTCAGTGCCATGCGCACCCGAATTCTCGTACTTGGACAGCGCGTCGGCTGAAGCAGGGCCACCGTAGGCCCGGCTTAGAACGCACCCGACGCGCTCCCCTCGCTTGCCTCACGGCACGAGGGGTTTTTTGTTGCACCGGCTCCCCTTGAAATCGCCGCAAACCCCCGTAGAACACCTCGCAAAAACCCTCGCAAAGACCCTCTGCTTCGAGAAGAGACGCTGATGACCGAGCAGGCCACCGGGCACCATCCGCAGCCGCGGCCCCGTAACGGCGCGACGACCTCCCCCGTCGAGCACGTCACGGGCGCGCAGTCCCTCATCCGTTCTCTCGAGGAAGTGGGCGCCGACACCGTCTTCGGCATTCCCGGCGGCGCGATCCTCCCCGCCTACGACCCGATGATGGACTCGCAGAAGGTCCGCCACATCCTGGTCCGCCACGAGCAGGGCGCGGGCCACGCCGCCACCGGCTACGCCCAGGCGACCGGCAGGGTCGGCGTCTGCATGGCGACCTCGGGACCGGGCGCGACGAACCTGGTCACCCCCATCGCCGACGCGCACATGGACTCCGTCCCGCTCGTCGCGATCACCGGCCAGGTCGCCTCCAAGGCCATCGGCACGGACGCCTTCCAGGAGGCGGACATCTGCGGCATCACGATGCCGATCACCAAGCACAACTTCCTGGTCACCAAGGCCGAGGACATCCCGCGGACGATCGCCGAGGCCTTCCACATCGCCTCCACCGGCCGCCCCGGCCCGGTCCTGGTCGACATCGCCAAGGACGCCCTCCAGGCCAAGACCACCTTCAGCTGGCCGCCGCAGACCGACCTGCCCGGCTACCGCCCGGTCACCAAGCCGCACGCCAAGCAGATCCGCGAGGCCGCCAAGCTGATCAGCGCCGCCAAGCGGCCCGTCCTGTACGTCGGCGGCGGCGTCATCAAGTCCGGCGCCACCGCCGAGCTGAAGATCCTCGCCGAGCTCACCGGCGCCCCCGTCACCACCACCCTGATGGCCCTGGGCGCCTTCCCCGACAGCCACCCGCTGCACGTGGGGATGCCGGGCATGCACGGTGCGGTCACCGCCGTCACCGCGCTGCAGAAGGCCGACCTGATCGTCGCCCTCGGCGCCCGCTTCGACGACCGCGTCACCGGCAAGCTCGACAGCTTCGCCCCGTACGCCAAGGTCGTCCACGCGGACATCGACCCGGCCGAGATCGGCAAGAACCGCGCCGCCGACGTCCCGATCGTCGGCGACGCCCGCGAGGTCATCGCCGACCTGGTCCAGGCCGTCCAGGCCGAGCACAGCGAGGGGAACAAGGGCGACTACACCGCCTGGTGGAGCGACCTGAACCGCTGGCGCGAGACCTACCCGCTCGGTTACGACCTGCCGGAGGACGGCAGCCTCTCGCCGCAGCAGGTCATCCAGCGCATCGGGCAGCTCGCCCCCGAGGGCACGATCTTCGCGGCGGGCGTCGGCCAGCACCAGATGTGGGCCGCCCACTTCATCGACTACGAGCAGCCGGCCACCTGGCTGAACTCCGGCGGCGCCGGGACCATGGGCTACGCGGTCCCCGCCGCGATGGGCGCCAAGGCCGGCCTGCCCGACCGCCCCGTCTGGGCGATCGACGGCGACGGCTGCTTCCAGATGACCAACCAGGAACTCACCACCTGCGCCCTGAACAACATCCCGATCAAGGTCGCCATCATCAACAACGGCGCCCTCGGGATGGTCCGCCAGTGGCAGACCCTCTTCTACAACCAGCGCTACTCCAACACCGTCCTGCACTCCGGTCCGGACGAGCTGAAGGCCAACAAGGGCACCCGCGTCCCCGACTTCGTCAAGCTCTCCGAGGCCATGGGCTGCGTCGCCCTGCGCTGCGAGGACCCGGCCGACCTGGACAAGATCATCGCCGAGGCCAACGCCATCAACGACCGCCCGGTCGTCGTCGACTTCATCGTCCACGAGGACGCCCAGGTCTGGCCGATGGTCGCCGCCGGCACCTCCAACGACGAGGTCATGGCCGCCCGGGGCGTCCGCCCCGACTTCGGCGACGGCGAAGACGACTGAAGCGCGAAGAGCGATTAAGGAAGAGACCCAGACATGTCCACCAAGCACACGCTCTCCGTCCTGGTCGAGAACACGCCCGGCATCCTCGCCCGGATCGCCGCCCTGTTCTCCCGCCGCGGCTTCAACATCGACTCGCTCGCCGTCGGCGTCACCGAGCACCCCGACATCTCCCGCATCACCATCGTGGTCAACGTCGAGGACCTGCCCCTGGAGCAGGTGACCAAGCAGCTCAACAAGCTGGTCAACGTCCTGAAGATCGTCGAACTCGAGCCCAGCGCCGCGATCCAGCGCGAGCTCGTCCTGGTGAAGGTCCGCGCCGACAACGAGACCCGCTCCCAGATCGTCGAGATCGTCCAGCTGTTCCGCGCCAAGACCGTGGACGTCTCGCCCGAGGCCGTCACCATCGAGGCCACCGGTTCGAGTGACAAGCTGGACGCCATGCTCAAGATGCTGGAGCAGTTCGGCGTCAAGGAGCTCGTCCAGTCCGGCACGATCGCCATAGGGCGTGGCGCCCGGTCCATCACGGACCGGTCCCTGCGGGCCCTCGACCGCTCCGCCTGAGCCGTCGACCGTCCCGTCCGAGTCCCGCCCGGTCCGTCTGACGAGACCGCAAGACCTTCCTTCCCCCGCCCGCCGTACGGTGGGACGCAACACCAGCACACCAAGGAGAATCCCAGTGGCCGAGCTGTTCTACGACGCCGACGCCGACCTGTCCATCATCCAGGGCCGCAAGGTCGCGGTGATCGGTTACGGCAGCCAGGGGCACGCCCACGCGCTGTCGCTCCGTGACTCGGGTGTCGACGTCCGCGTCGGTCTGCACGAGGGCTCCAAGTCCAAGGCCAAGGCCGAGGAGCAGGGCCTGCGCGTGGTCACGCCCGCCGAGGCCGCGGCCGAGGCCGACGTCATCATGATCCTCATCCCGGACCCGATCCAGGCCCAGGTCTACGAGGAGTCCATCGCCCCGAACCTGAACGACGGCGACGCTCTCTTCTTCGCGCACGGATTCAACGTCCGCTTCGGCTTCATCAAGCCCCCGGCCGGCGTCGACGTCGCCCTGGTCGCCCCGAAGGGCCCGGGCCACCTGGTCCGCCGCCAGTACGAGGAGGGCCGCGGCGTCCCCGCGATCGCCGCCGTCGAGCAGGACGCGACCGGCAACGCCTTCGCCCTGGCGCTCTCGTACGCCAAGGCCATCGGCGGCACCCGCGCCGGCGTGATCAAGACCACCTTCACCGAGGAGACCGAGACCGACCTCTTCGGCGAGCAGGCCGTCCTCTGCGGCGGTGCCTCGGCGCTGGTCAAGGCCGGTTTCGAGACCCTGGTCGAGGCCGGCTACCAGCCGGAGATCGCGTACTTCGAGTGCCTGCACGAGCTGAAGCTCATCGTCGACCTCATGTACGAGGGCGGCCTGGAGAAGATGCGCTGGTCGGTCTCCGAGACCGCCGAGTGGGGCGACTACGTCACCGGCCCGCGGATCATCACCGACGCCACCAAGGCCGAGATGAAGAAGGTCCTCACCGACATCCAGGACGGCACCTTCGCCAAGAACTGGATGGACGAGTACCACGGCGGCCTGAAGAAGTACAACGAGTACAAGACCCAGGACGAGCAGCACCTCCTGGAGACCACCGGCAAGGAGCTGCGCAAGCTCATGAGCTGGGTGAACGACGAGGAGGCGTAGGCCTTCCGGGGCGGGGCCGGACGCACTGTCCGGCCCCGTTCCGCATCATTGGACACGCCGTCCAACACGGACGGGTGATCCTGCCGACGAGGCGCACGAGCGGCGTCCGTGCACCACTACACTTCTGAACAACATACGCGTCAGGCCCACAGCGTCGTGCGCTTTCACGCGGCAAGCCCCCTCCACCGCCTGCGGCCGTCGGGACGGCCGTCCGCACTGGACCTGTGAGGACTCACGTGAGCTCGAAACCTGTCGTACTCATCGCTGAAGAGCTGTCGCCCGCCACCGTCGACGCACTGGGCCCGGACTTCGAGATCCGGCACTGCAACGGCGCCGACCGCGCCGAGCTGATCCCCGCCATCGCGGACGTGGACGCGATCCTGGTCCGGTCCGCCACCAAGGTCGACGCCGAGGCCATCGCCGCCGCCCGGAAGCTCCGTGTGGTCGCCCGCGCCGGCGTCGGTCTGGACAACGTCGACGTCTCCGCCGCCACCAAGGCCGGCGTGATGGTCGTCAACGCCCCGACGTCCAACATCGTCACCGCGGCCGAGCTCGCGTGCGGTCTGCTCGTCGCCACCGCCCGCAACATCCCGCAGGCCAACACGGCGCTGAAGAACGGCGAGTGGAAGCGCTCCAAGTACACCGGCGTCGAGCTGAGCGAGAAGACCCTCGGCGTCGTCGGCCTCGGCCGCATCGGCGTCCTGGTCGCCCAGCGCATGTCCGCCTTCGGCATGAAGATCGTCGCGTACGACCCCTACGTGCAGCCGGCCCGCGCCGCCCAGATGGGGGTGAAGCTGCTGACCCTGGACGAGCTCCTGGAGGTCGCGGACTTCATCACCGTCCACCTGCCGAAGACCCCCGAGACCCTCGGTCTCATCGGCGACGAGGCGCTGCACAAGGTCAAGCCCTCCGTCCGCATCGTCAACGCCGCGCGCGGCGGGATCGTGGACGAGGAGGCGCTGTACTCGGCGCTCAAGGAGGGCCGGGTCGCCGGCGCGGGCCTCGACGTGTACGCGAAGGAGCCCTGCACGGACTCCCCGCTCTTCGAGCTCGACCAGGTCGTCTGCACCCCGCACCTCGGCGCCTCCACGGACGAGGCCCAGGAGAAGGCCGGCATCGCCGTCGCCCGTTCGGTGCGCCTGGCGCTCGCCGGCGAGCTGGTCCCGGACGCGGTCAACGTCCAGGGCGGCGTCATCGCCGAGGACGTCAAGCCCGGTCTGCCGCTCGCCGAGAAGCTCGGCCGGATCTTCACCGCCCTCGCGGGCGAGGTCGCGGCCCGGCTCGACGTCGAGGTCTACGGCGAGATCACCCAGCACGACGTGAAGGTGCTCGAACTCTCCGCGCTCAAGGGCGTGTTCGAGGACGTGGTCGACGAGACCGTGTCGTACGTCAACGCCCCGCTGTTCGCGCAGGAGCGCGGCGTCGAGGTGCGCCTGACCACCAGCTCCGAGTCGCCCGACCACCGCAACGTGGTCACCGTGCGCGGCACCCTCGGCAGCGGCGAGGAGGTCTCGGTCTCCGGCACCCTGGCCGGCCCCAAGCACCTCCAGAAGATCGTCGCCGTCGGTGAGTACGACGTGGACCTGGCGCTCGCCGACCACATGGTCGTCCTGCGCTACGAGGACCGTCCCGGCGTCGTCGGCACGGTCGGCCGGATCCTCGGTGAGGCCGGTCTGAACATCGCCGGCATGCAGGTCTCCCGCGCGGAGGAGGGCGGCGAGGCGCTCGTCGTGCTCACCGTGGACGACACCGTCCCGTCGGCGGTGCTCTCGGAGATCGCGGCGGAGATCGGCGCCACCTCGGCCCGCTCGGTCAACCTGATCTGACGCACGACCCGGTGCCCCGCGCCCGGTCGTCGGCCGCTTGTCCCGTACGAGCGGCCGGCGGCCGGGCGCGGTGCCTTTCGGGCCGTCCCCGCGGAGGAGCGGCCCAAGGCGCCGACCGGAGAGTCGTGTTGACGGAGCGTCAGTGCGTTCTGGCATGTGGTCCGCCGTGTCCCGTGACGCGGGCCGTCGATCTACCGTCTTGCGGCACTCCGGCCACGTTGCGCGTCGTGCGCCGTTCCGCGCTTCTGACGACACGAGGCCACGTCGACCCCGAGCGCGTGCGCTCCGCCGCGTGCCGGCAGGCCCGTGAGCGCCCGGCGGGGGCCCAGCTCGGCGCGGACCGGATCCGGCTGAGCCGGGACGTCCTGGACCGCATCGACAAGATCGTGCCGCCGGGCACGAACCTGTCGGCCCGCGACGCCGGCTACGTCCCGCCGGCCCTCACCGACGCGGAACTGCGCCGCCGCCCCCGGCCCTGAAGGCCCCCTTCAGAGCCGGGCCGACTTCAGGGACATGTGGAGCAGCAGCCGGTCCTCGCCGTCGTCCAGGTCGAGGCCGGTGAGCTGCTCCACCCGGGAGAGCCGGTAGTAGAGGGTCTGCCGGTGGATGCCCAGGGCCGCCGCCGTGCGCCCCGCCTGGCCCGCGTGGTCGAGGTACGCCTCGGCCGTGCGGGCCAGTTCGGCGTGGGCGGGGGCGAGCAGCGGCGCGACGACCGGGTCGACCTCGGGGTGGTAGAGCGCCGCCAGGAGCCGGTACGGGCCGATGCCCGCCCACTCCGCGACCGGGCCCAGCCTCGGCTGCGCCGTCGCGGCGCGGGCCGCCGTGCTCGCCTCCCGCCAGGCCGCCGGGAGCTCCGCGAGGCCCCGCCGGGGGACGCCGATCCCGGCCGGGGCGTCCCCGCGCAGCCGCTCGGCGGCCGAGCGGGCGGGGGAGAGGTCCTCGGCCGTGCGCAGCCGTACGAGGAGGGCGAGGGAGTCGGCGTCCGGGAGCGCGGCGACCGCCGCCGCGCCGGGGACGGCCCGTACCGAGGGGGCCTCGCCCCGCCACGGGGTCACGCACACGACGGTGTGCAGCCCGTCCGCGCCGGGTCCCAGGGCCGCCCGCAGCGCCGCGACGGCCATGTCGCTCTGCCAGCCGCGCCCGGCGGTCAGGGCCGCGGCGAACTCGCGCGAGAGGTCCGCGCCCGCCCGCTCCTCGTCGGCGAGGAGCCCGCCGATCCGGGCGGCCACCTCCATGGCGGCCGCCAGCCGTTCGGGCGAGGGCCCCGGCTCTGCGTCGAGCAGCCACACGTACCCGAGGACGACACCCCGATGACGTACGGGGAGGCAGATCCGGTCCCGGAAGACGCCCGCGTCCGGGGAGGCGGGGATGCGGACCGGACCCTCCGCCCGGGTGATGCCGAAGCCCTCGAACCAGGCGCGGACCGCCGGGGTGGACCGCCGGGTCAGGATCGACCGCGTCCGGACCGGGTCCATCGCCGTGTCGTCGTCGCTGTCGTGGGCACCGAAGGCGATCAGCCCGAAATCGCGGTTCTCCAGCGTCGCCGGGGCCCCGAGGAGTGCGGAGATCTCGTCCACCAGGTCTTGGTAATCGCCCTTCACCGCCCCATTCTCGCACCCCCTCAGACAGATGTATGAGAGACGGGCCACGGATGCGTGACAGCTGTAGATGGCGGACGATCGGACCGATTCGTAGGTTTCACAGTGGTTATCCGTGCTGTTCCGGTTCGTTCGCCTCGTGGCCTTCATCCGGGTACGGCCCCGTTCTACCCTTGCCCTCTGGAGGTGCCCCGTGCTGGGTCCCGTGATCCTCGCCGCGTCGCGCAGCGACAAGATGCGCCGTTTCGTGTCGGCCGCGCCCGGGACCAAGCAGGTCGTGGCACGCTTCATCGCCGGCGAGACCGTGGACGACGTCGTCCCGATCGTGCGGGAGCTGAGCGAGCGCGGCCTGGAGGTCACCCTCGACGTCGTCGGCGAGGACATCACCACCGTCGAGCAGTCGTACGCCGCCCGGGACGCCTACCTGGAGCTGATCGGCCGCCTCGAGGAGCTGGGCCTCGGCGAGCGCGCCGAGATGTCCGTCAAGCTCTCCATGTTCGGCCAGTCGCTCGACGACGGCCACGAGCTGGCCCTGGCCAACGTCCGGCCGGTCGTTGAGGCCGCCGCCGGGATCGGCACCACCGTCACCCTGGACGCCGAGGACCACACCACCCTCGACTCGATGTTCGCCATCCACGAGGAGCTGCGGAAGGACTTCCCGCAGACCGGCTGCGTCATCCAGGCGTACCTCTTCCGCACCGAGGACGACGCCCGCCGCCTCGCCGCGAACGGCTCCCGCGTCCGGATCGTCAAGGGCGCCTACAAGGAGCCCGCCTCCGTCGCGATCCAGGACAAGCCGGAGATCGACAAGGCGTACGTCCGGATCATGAAGATCCTGATGGAGGGCAAGGGCTACCCGATGATCGGGTCCCACGACCCGCGCCTGATCTCCGTCGGCCAGGAGCTGGCCCGCCGCGCCGGGCGCAAGCCGGACGAGTACGAGTTCCAGATGCTGTACGGCATCCGGAGCGAGGAGCAGAACCGCCTCGCCGCCGAGGGCCACCGGATGCGCGTCTACACCGCGTACGGCACCGACTGGTACGGCTACTTCATGCGCCGCCTGGCGGAGAAGCCGGCCAACCTCCTCTTCTTCGTCCGCTCCATCCTCACCAAGGGCTGAGCCCCACCACCCCTCCGAAGGAGTATCGAGACTCATGGACGCTGTGACCCAGGTCCCCACTCCCGTCAACGAGCCGGTGCACGGCTACGCCCCCGGCTCCCCCGAGCGCGCCCGCCTGGAGCTCAAGCTCAAGGAGCTGGCCGAGAACCCGCGCGAGCTGCCGATGACCATCGGCGGCGTGAAGCGCCTGGGCGGCGGCGAGGAGTTCAAGGTCGTCCAGCCGCACAACCACCAGGCCGTCATCGGCACCTTCCGGGGCGCCACGCAGCAGGACGCCCAGGACGCGATCGACGCCGCCCTGGCCGCCGCCCCGGCCTGGCGCGCGATGTCCTTCGACGACCGCGCCGCGATCATCCTGCGCGCCGCCGAGCTGCTCGCCGGCCCCTGGCGCGAGACGCTGGCCGCGTCCACCATGCTCGGCCAGTCCAAGACCGCCCAGCAGGCCGAGATCGACACCCCGTGCGAGCTCGTCGACTTCTGGCGCTTCAACGTGGCGTACGCCCGCCAGATCCTGGCCGAGCAGCCCCCGGCCAACTCGCCGGGCGTCTGGAACCGCCTCGACCACCGCCCGCTCGAAGGCTTCGTCTACGCGATCACGCCGTTCAACTTCACGGCCATCGCGGGCAACCTGCCCACCGCCCCCGCCCTCATGGGCAACGTGGTGGTCTGGAAGCCGTCCCCGACGCAGACCCACGCCGCCGTGCTCCTCATGGAGCTCCTGGAGGAGGCCGGCCTGCCCAAGGGCGTCATCAACCTGGTGACCGGCGACGGCATCGCCGTCTCCGAGGTGGCCCTGAACCACCGCGACCTGGCCGGCATCCACTTCACCGGCTCGACCAAGACCTTCCAGCACCTGTGGAAGACGGTCGGCAACAACATCGAGAACTACCGCTCGTACCCGCGGATCGTCGGCGAGACCGGCGGCAAGGACTTCGTCGTCGCCCACCCCAGCGCCGACCGCGCCGTCCTGAAGACCGCCCTGACCCGCGGCTCCTTCGAGTACCAGGGCCAGAAGTGTTCCGCGTCCTCGCGCGCGTACATCCCGGCCTCGATCTGGAACGACGGCTTCAAGGAGGAGTTCGCGGCCGAGGTCGATGGCATCACCATGGGTGACGTCACCGACCTGTCGAACTTCATCGGCGCCGTCATCGACGACCGCTCGTTCGCCAAGAACAAGGCGGCGATCGACCGCGCCAAGTCCGACCCGAGCTGCACGATCGTCGCCGGCGGCACCTACGACGACTCGGTGGGCTGGTTCGTCCGCCCGACCGTCATCGAGTGCACCGACCCGGAGAACGAGGTCTTCACGACCGAGTACTTCGGCCCGATCCTCGCGGTCCACGTCTACGAGGACGAGAAGTACGACGAGATGCTGACCCAGATGGAGTCGGTCTCGGACTACGCCCTCACCGGCTCGGTCATCGCCAACGACCGCGCCGCCGCCGCGTACACGATGGAGAAGCTCCGCTACGCCGCGGGCAACTTCTACATCAACGACAAGTCGACCGGCGCCGTCGTCGGCCAGCAGCCCTTCGGCGGCGGCCGCGCCTCCGGCACCGACGACAAGGCCGGCGCCCCGCAGAACCTGATGCGCTGGACGCTGACCCGCGCCATCAAGGAGACCCTGGTCCCGCCGACCGAGTACGGCTACCCGCACATGGGCTGACGCCCGTCCGCCGCGCGAGCGGCCCCCCGCCCCTGCCGGGGCGGACCCCTGCCCCTCGCGGGCAGGCCCCCGACACCGCCCCCGACCCCGGTCCCCCAACCGAGGTCGGGGGCGGTTTCCGTGCGGGAGGCCTACGCTGCTGGGAGGGGGATCGGTGAGGAGGCACGACATGCCCGGTTCGACGACACTGGGCCCCGGGCACGGGGTCGACGCGATCGAGCACCTCGACGCGCTGCGGATGACGTCCCTGATGAAGGAGCTGCACCGGTTGCTGACCGGGTCGGGGCCCGACCGGCTCACGGACGTGCAGGTCGCGGCCCTGATCGAGGGTGACGGCCGCCATCGCGAGGGCTTCACCGACTGGGTGGAGCGCATGGCCCGCGACCTGGAGAGGGCTACGGCCTGACGGGGACGCGCCGCGCGAGGAAGTCGTCCATCAGGGCGACGTCGTGATGCCGGGCGTCGGGGTGGGCGACCTCACGCCCGCGGACGGTGGTGGTGCTGTGACTGGTCGGCAGTACGGTCACCCTCTAACTTCTTGAAAGTATCTGAACGGTTAAGTGTCGGCGAGGTGATTCCAGCGGGCCGTGATTAACCCTTCAATTCACTTTCAGCAGTTAGTGTGGTGTGGCAGGGTGAGGCGCATGACCGTGAGGACCGCACCCACCCATGAACTCGGGGCCGCCCGGCTCCACTCCGTGCGCGAGATGCTCGACACCGCCTTCGAGAGCGACTTCGGCGACGAGGACTGGGACCACACCCTCGGCGGCGTCCACGCCTGGATCGAGGACGAGGAGGGGATCGCCGCCCACGGCGCCGTCGTCATGCGCCGGCTGCTCCACGCGGGCCGCTCGTACCGCGTCGGGTACGTGGAGGGGGTCGCCGTCCGGGCCGGCCTGCGCCGCCGGGGGCTCGGCGGGGCGGTCATGGCCGAGCTGGAGCGGGTGATCGACGGGACGTACGCCTTCGGGGCCCTCTCCGCCTCGGACGAGGGAGCCGCGCTCTACCGGGCGCGCGGCTGGCGTGTCTGGGAGGGGCGCGTCGAGGCGTTCACGCCCGGCGGGATCGTGCACCTCCCGGAGGAGGAGGGGGGCGTCTTCCTGCGCGCGGCGGGCGGGCGTGCCCTGCCGGACCCCGCCGCCCCGCTCGTCTTCGACTGGCGGGACGGCGACGTGACGTGAGGCGGGGGAGGGGCCGCCGGGCGCGGGTACGGGCGGGGGCGCCGAGTGCGGGCGGGGGTGCCGGGTGCGTGTGGGCGTCCGGTACGCGTGGGCGGCCGGTACGTCTGGGTGCCCGGTGCGTGTGGGCGTCCGGTACGTGTGGATGTCCGGTGTGTGGGTGTTCAGCTCCTTCCGGGCGTCCCCGCTCCGTCCGGCGCCGTCTCCCGTCTCGCCATGACCGCCGTCGCGACGGCCCAGCCGACGCCCATGAGCACCATCGCGTACCCCGGCGGGCCGAGGGCGACGAAGGCGGTCGCCGCCAGCGCCGCCCAGACGGCGAGCGCCACCTTCCCGCGCCGGCTCAGGAACAGCCACTTCGCGGGCGGCGCCGGCACGGAGGCCGGGGCCCCCGCCGGACCCGCGGTCGCCGACTTCGGCCGCTTGAAGTAGCCGTACGTCAGCCACTCGCCGCACAACTCCCAGCCCTCCGGCTCCAGTTCCTCCAGGACCCGCGCGCGGCGGCGGTCCGTGATCACCTCGCGCCGGTACTCCCAGGCGAGCGCGGCCCCCGGCACCCGGCGGCAGACGAACCGGCCGACCGCGTCCAGGGACTCCACCTCCCACCCCTGGTCCCCGTGGACGGCCAGCATCCGCCGGTCGTTGAAGACGTCCGCGGTCCACGTCCAGTGCTCCGCCGCCCCGTCCGGTTCCCCGGGGGCCGGGGCGAGCCCGCCGAGCCGGGCCGCGAACCGCGCGGCGGGCCCGAACTCCTCCTCCGGCGCGGTCCCCGTCTCCGCGAGGTGCCCGCGCAGCTCGGCGGCGGTCCGCCCGATCTGCTCCTCGGGCACGCCCGCCGCGCGCAGCGCGCCCGCCAGCTCCTCGAAGTAGGCGTCGGTCGTCATGGTGCCGTCCCCCCTGCGTGCAGTTGCGTCCGTACGGCCCGGTGGAACCCCTCCCAGGCCGCGCCCTCGGCCGCCAGGTACTCCCGGCCCGGCCCGGTGAGCCGGTAGTAGCGGCGGCCCGGTCCGCGCTCGGCGGCGCGGAACTCGGCCTCCACCAGACCGGCCTCCTCCAGGCGGTTCAGTACGGGATAGAGCGTCCCGCCCTTGATCTCGCCCAGGCCCGCCCCGGCGAGCGCCTTCGCGATCTCGTACCCGTAACTCTCGCCGTCGGTCAGGCAGGAGAGGACGAGCAGGTCGAGGACTCCCTTGAGCCAGCTGGATCTGCGGTCTGCGGCCATGAGTGCATCCCATCACTACCTAGGTAGGAAAGCAATCTAGGTGGGAGTGTGGATCCGGGCGGTGGCGGGCGTCTTCCCCGGGTCCTCGCCGCCCGGACCGGCTTTCTCCCGCCGTACGGGCCGATCCGGGAGCCGCGGGCCGTCGCGGGGTGACCCCGGGTGCCCCGCCGTCTCAGATAGTAGGAAGTCCGAGTAATTGTGGAGACAGGCGCGGCATCCTGCCCTAGCTTTGTAGGAGCCGAACGTCTCGCCCCATCGGCGAATGGCGGCAGCGAGCGCTACGCCCCGTGCAGGCAACCCCTGCGGCGGCGCTCCCCGCCCCTTCCGGCACCTTCGATCACCACTGGTCCCCGCGCGCCGCCGACCGTCACCGGTCCGTGTGCGCCGCCGGCCCCCGCACGTCGGATCACCACTGATCTCAAGGAGTCGATCCCCATGGCCCCCACCGCCGCCCAGGCCGCCCGCCGCGTCCGCCACTCCGCCGCACGTCCCGCCGACGAGGCCCGCCGGAACGCCGCCGCCGCCCTCCAGCGCGCCCTCGACCGCCGCGACAACGGCGGCTCCACCGGCCACTGATCCGGACCGTCCCCCCTCGGACGTTCGTCCACATGGTGGACGCGACGTGTCAGACGATGGGACGACCAGTAGGGTGCCGACATGTCTCACAGCATCGATCTCGCAGTCATCCCCGGCGACGGCATCGGCCAGGAGGTCGTGGCCCAGGGCCTCAAGGTCCTCTCGGCCGTCCTTCCCCAGGACGTGAAGCTGGAGACCGAGGAGTACGACTTCGGCGCCAAGCGCTACCACGCCACCGGTGAGACCCTCACCGACGCCGACCTCGACTCCCTCAAGAAGCACGACGCCATCCTGCTCGGCGCCATCGGCGACCCGTCGGTGCCCTCCGGCGTCCTGGAGCGCGGCTTCCTCCTGAAGCTCCGCTTCGCCTTCGACCACCACGTGAACCTGCGTCCCTCGAAGCTGCTCCCCGGCGTCGCGACCCCGCTCGCCGGGCAGCCCGAGATCGACTTCGTCGTGGTCCGCGAGGGCACCGAGGGCCCGTACACCGGCAACGGCGGCACCATCCGCAAGGGCACCCCGCACGAGGTCGCCACCGAGGTCTCGGTCAACACCGCCTTCGGCGTCGAGCGCGTGGTCCGGGACGCCTTCGCCCGCGCCCAGGCCCGCCCGCGCAAGAAGCTCACGCTGGTCCACAAGAACAACGTGCTGACCTTCGCCGGCCACCTCTGGACGGACACCTTCCACCGGGTGGCCGCCGAGTTCCCCGAGGTCACCACCGACTACCTGCACGTCGACGCCGCGACGATCTTCCTCGTCACCGACCCGGCCCGCTTCGACGTGATCGTCACCGACAACCTCTTCGGCGACATCATCACCGACCTCGCCGCGGCCGTCTCCGGCGGCATCGGCGTCGCCGCCTCGGGCAACATCAACCCGAGCGGCGAGTTCCCGTCCATGTTCGAGCCGGTCCACGGCTCCGCGCCGGACATCGCGGGCCAGGGCAAGGCCGACCCCACGGCCACCGTCCTCTCCGTCGCCCTCCTGCTGCGCCACCTCGGGTACGAGACCGAGGCCGTCCGCGTCGAGGAGGCCGTCGCGGCCGACCTCACCGAGCGCGGCGACGCCGTCCGCACCACGGACGAGATCGGCGACGCGCTCGCCGCGCGAGTAGCGAGCTGACCCGCGCCGACTGACACACCGCATCAGCCGCCGGGTCGCACTGCGCCCGGCGGCTGCCCCATGCGCGGCCGGGGGTGCGCACCCCGAAAGAACCTCGGACCGCGCCCGCCTGTTTCACGCACCGGCCCCCGCGCGCGATAATCGAACGCGGGACCGCCGTATGCGGGCATCGTCGGACGTCCACTCCGTCAGGGACGAGCCGTCTCCGACAGTGGCGTACGCGCGCGGTCCCCTCCCCACGACCGGTGAAGGACACGCACTCATGACGACGCCCACGATCGAGCTCAAGCCCTCCTCCAGCCCGCTGTCCGACGCGGAGCGCGAGGCGATCCTGGCCAACCCGGGATTCGGCCGCCACTTCACCGACCACATGGTCACCATCCGGTGGACCGAGGGCCGCGGCTGGCACGACGCCCAGCTCGTCCCGTACGGCCCGCTCGCGCTCGACCCGGCCACCAACGTCCTGCACTACGCGCAGGAGATCTTCGAGGGCCTGAAGGCCTACCGCCGCCCCGACGGCTCGGTCGCCAGCTTCCGCCCCGACGCCAACGCCCGCCGCTTCCAGGCCTCCGCCCGCCGCCTGGCCATGCCCGAGCTGCCCGTCGAGACCTTCGTCGAGGCCTGCGACGTCCTCGTCCGGCACGACAAGGCGTGGGTCCCGGAGCACGGCGGCGAGGCCTCGCTCTACCTGCGCCCGTTCATGATCGCGACCGAGGTCGGCCTGGGCGTCCGCCCCGCGAACGAGTACCTCTTCGTCGTCATCGCCTCCCCGGCCGGCCCGTACTTCCCCGGCGGCGTGAAGCCCGTCTCCATCTGGCTCTCCGAGGACCGCGTCCGCGCCGTCCCCGGCGGCGTCGGCGACGCCAAGACCGGCGGCAACTACGCGGCCTCCCTGCTCGCGCAGGCCGAGGCGGCGGCCAAGGGCTGCGACCAGGTCGCCTACCTCGACGCCGTCGAGCACAAGTGGGTCGAGGAACTGGGCGGCATGAACCTGTACTTCGTGTACGGCGACAAGCTGATCACCCCCACCCTCACCGGCTCCCTGCTCGCCGGCATCACCCGCGACTCGCTGCTCAAGCTGGCCGCCGACCTGGGCCTGGAGGCCGAGGAGGGCCGCGTCTCCATCGACCAGTGGCAGGCCGACAGCGAGAACGGCACCCTGACCGAGGTCTTCGCCTGCGGCACCGCCGCCGTCATCACCCCGGTCGGCACGGTCAAGTCCGCGCGCGGCGAGTGGCAGCAGTCGGGCGGCGAGCCCGGCGAGGTCACCATGAAGCTGCGCGACGCGCTCCTCGCCGTCCAGACCGGCAAGGCCGAGGACACCCACGGCTGGATGCACGAGCTGGGCTAGGGCGTGTGTCGAAAGTAGCGCCGTCTGCCCGGAGGGCAGGCCCGGCGGTGTCCGGTGCGTGCGATCGCAAGGCGGAGGGTCGCCCCGATACT
>NZ_JNXJ01000063.1:0-25906 GCF_000716625.1 Streptomyces bikiniensis
CCCTTCGGTCTTGCGTCTCCGACTCTATCAGATCTTTCCGACCCGATTTCCTCGGTGCTTTCCGGTCCCTTTCGCTTTCACTCCGGGGGCCTTCCGGCGGGGTCAAACATTACCAGGCTTTCTCGGTCCCCCTGACCACGTCCCGCTGCGAGCACGCAGAGGTGTAGACCACTGGGGTTAGGATCTGGCTTGATAGGTGCTGCCGACCCGCGACTCAAGGCCGCGTTGGGGTCAGGCAGGAGTACGACAGTACATCCCACCGTCAGTAGAGGCAAACCGTCGCCGGTAGTCCCTAGCTCCGCCCAACTGGTACGTCTCGTGCGGAACCGGGACTTCTCATGACATACGCTTCGGAACAGTTCGCCGTCCAGGACAGGTAGTGACGGCGCCACACAATCTCCGCCCCTGGGAGGCTTCCCATGACAGTCGTGACCTCGCCGCTCGCCGGCCGTGCCATCGGTCTCGCCGCAGTTCCCGATCCGGTCTTCTCCGGTGCGATGGTCGGTCCCGGTACCGCCATCGATCCCGTACGCGAGCCTTCCGAGGCCGTCTCCCCCGTCGACGGGGTCATCGTCTCCATGCACCCGCACGC
Source organism: Streptomyces bikiniensis (assembly GCF_000716625.1). Taxonomy (NCBI): domain Bacteria; kingdom Bacillati; phylum Actinomycetota; class Actinomycetes; order Kitasatosporales; family Streptomycetaceae; genus Streptomyces; species Streptomyces bikiniensis. Next base: position 593 of record NZ_JNXJ01000063.1, read on the forward strand.
CTTCGTCGTCGTCGACGGCGAGGGGCACGGCGTGCTGACGCACCTCGGCATCGACACGGTCCAGCTCAACGGCGAGGGCTTCGAGCTGCTCGTCAGCAAGGGCGACACCGTGACGCGCGGCCAGGCCGTCGTGCGCTGGAACCCCGCCGCGGTCGAGGCCGCGGGCAAGTCCCCCATCTGTCCCGTCGTGGCCCTGGAGGCCACCCCGGACTCGCTCTCCGACGTCGCCGAGACCGGCGAGGTGACCACCGGCGACAGCCTCTTCGGCTGGAGCTGAGCCGGTTCGTCCGTCGTGACGACCGCGAGTTCGACATTCAACGCGGCGGCCGGGGCCGTCGCTCAATCGGAGACGGGTGAGATGGAGACAACGCTGCGAGGCGTCGGCGTCAGCCACGGGGTGGCGATCGGCGAGGTACGGCACATGGGCACTGCGGTTCTGGAGCCGCCGGCCAAGTCGATTCCGGCCGAGGAGGCGGAGCGCGAACAGGGGCGTGCCCGTCAGGCCGTGGAGGCCGTGGCCGCGGATCTGATCGCCCGGGGCAACCTGGCCGGCGGCGAGGCCCAGGCGGTTCTCGAGGCCCAGGCCATGATCGCGCAGGACCCGGAGCTCATCGCCGACGTGGATCGCCGGATCGCGGTCGGCAGCACGGCCGAGCGCGGTATCTACGACGCCTTCTCGCACTATCGCGAGCTGCTCGCCGGGGCCGGCGAGTACATGGCGGGCCGGGTCGCCGACCTGGACGACGTGCGGAACCGGATCGTGGCGCGGCTGCTCGGCGTGCCGATGCCGGGCGTGCCGGACAGCGACGAGCCGTACGTGCTGATCGCGCGGGACCTGGCGCCCGCCGACACGGCGCTGCTCGACCCGGCGCTCGTGCTCGGGTTCGTGACCGAGGAGGGCGGGCCGACCAGCCACAGCGCGATCCTCGCGCGGGCCCTGGGCGTGCCGGCCATCGTGGCACTGCCGGGCGCGGGCGAGCTGGCCGAGGGCACGCTCATCGCGGTCGACGGTTCCACGGGCGAGCTGTTCGTGGACCCGAGCGAGGAGAAGAAGGCGGAGCTGACGAGGGCCGCCGCCGAGCGCAGGGCCGCGCTGGCGACGTCCACCGGGCCGGGGGCGACCTCGGACGGGCACAAGGTGCCGTTGCTGGCCAACGTCGGCGGTCCGGCGGACGTGCCGGCGGCGGTGGAGGCCGGTGCGGAAGGCGTCGGTCTGTTCCGTACGGAGTTCCTCTTCCTGGACGACAGCAAGAAGGCGCCGTCCGAGGAGAAGCAGGTCGAGGCCTACCGCCAGGTCCTGGAGGCGTTCCCCGAGGGACGCGTGGTCGTGCGGGTGCTCGACGCGGGCGCCGACAAGCCGCTGGACTTCCTGACCCCGGCGGACGAGCCGAACCCGGCGCTGGGCGTGCGGGGGCTGCGGTCGCTGCTCGACCACCCGGAGGTGCTGCGGACGCAGCTCTCCGCGCTCGCGAAGGCGGCCGAGGGGCTGCCGGTGTACCTCGAGGTCATGGCCCCGATGGTGGCGGACCGTACGGACGCGAAGGCGTTCGCCGACGCCTGCCGTGAGGCGGGGTTGCGGGCGAAGTTCGGTGCGATGGTCGAGATCCCGTCGGCCGCGCTGCGGGCGCGCTCGATCCTGCAGGAGGTCGAGTTCCTGTCGCTGGGCACCAATGACCTGGCGCAGTACACCTTCGCGGCCGACCGGCAGGTCGGTGCGGTGTCTCGGCTCCAGGACCCGTGGCAGCCGGCGCTGCTCGACCTGGTGGCGCTGTCCGCCGAGGCGGCCAAGGCCGAGGGCAAGAGCTGTGGCGTCTGCGGCGAGGCCGCTTCGGATCCGCTGCTCGCGTGTGTGCTGACGGGTCTGGGTGTCACCTCCCTCTCCATGGGTGCGGCGTCGATTCCGTACGTGCGGGCGACGCTGGCGAAGTACACGCTGGCGCAGTGCGAGCGTGCGGCGGCCGCGGCGCGGGCCGCGGACACCGCGCACGAGGCGCGGCTGGCCGCGCAGGCGGTGCTGTCCGGGGAGTGATCCCCGGGAGCGGGAGACGACGAAGGGGCTTTCCGTCACGGAGGTGGCGGGGAGCCCCTTCGTCGTGCGTGGGGCCGGTGGTCAGTGGTGGGTGGTCCAGTCGTCGTCGGGGCCGGGGACGAGGGGGAAGCCGGCGCGGTACTCGACGCCGGGTTCCGGGGAGAGGGGTTCTCCCGTGCGGGCGTCGGTGCAGTAGGCGGAGAAGACCTCGGCCTCGGTGAGCGGGGTCAGGGTGCCGTCGGTGAGGCGCCAGCCGTGGAGGCGGTCGGGGGTGTCGGGGGCGGTGGTGCGCAGGACGAGTCCGCCGGGTGCGGCGAGGGCGATGCCGGCGGCGAGGACGGCGGTGAACTCCGCGGCGGGTCCGGTGTCGGTGGTGGCCTCGGATGGTGCGGTGCCGCCGGCGTGGAGGACGGCGAGGAGCTGGTCGTCGGCGACGGGGACGCTGCAGACGAGGTGGTGGATGCCCGGTCCGGCCGCTTCCAGGAGGCGCACGAGCAGGCCGGCGGCCCGCTCGTAGGCGGCTTTGCCGATGTCCTTGCCGCAGCTCGCGCAGTCGCCGGCGGTGGCGAGGACGGTGGTGGCGTACTCCCAGGTGGCCTGGCGGACGGCGGTGTCGACGAGTTCGGGCAGGAGGGTCGTGAGGGGCTGCCCGGTGTAGGCGACGCGGGCTCCGACGGCGGCGAGGTGGGCGGTGAAGCGGCTGCGGCTCTCGGGCAGGTCGGGGTCGGTGTCGGTCTCGGCGCACCAGGCCGCGTACTCCTCGGGGTCGAAGAGGGCGACGGTGGTGTGACCGCCCTGGCGGGCGAGGGTCCTGAGAAGGGCTTCGACCTGGCGCAGGTAGGTGGTGTGGTCGGTGAAGGGGAACGTGCGGTAACGGCGCATGGCCGCGAAGTCCTGCTCGTCGGCGAGGAGTCCGACGGTGCTGGGGATCTCGCGGCGCAGTGCGCGGCGGAGGTTGTTCGGGGTGGTTCCGGTCCGTGTCATGTCTCCCCCTTGGTGACGGTCCGATCAGTGCTCACTCACCGTAACCTTCGCCACTGACAGTGACGATCCGGGGAGGCGTCGGCGGACGAGGCGGTTCTGGGCGGCGGCGGTGGCGGCGAGGGCCGCGCCGAGGACGGGCCAGGCGAAGGGGCCGGCGGAGACGAGGCCGGTCACGAGGAGGGGGCCGGCGAAGCGCTGGGTGGACTGGGCGAGGCCGTGGACTCCGAGGTAGGCGCCCTGGGCGTCGTCGGGGGCGAGGGCGACGGAGATCTCCCAGGAGGCGATGGTGTGGATCATCTCGGCGAAGGTGAGGACGACGGCCGCGGTGATCAGGGCACCGACGGCCAGGGCGGGGCCGCCGAGGGCGGAGGCGCCGACGGCGAGCGTGCCGATGACGAAGAGGACCGCGAGCGGGGTGAAGAGGCGGCGGGCGGCCTCGGTGGTGGTGCCGAAGCGGGAGAGCGGGACCTGGAAGAGGACGACGAGGACGCTGTTGACGACCAGGAGGAGCGGGGCGAGGCCGACGGGGGCGTCGGTGGCGTGGACGATCCAGAGCGGCAGGGCGACTTGCAGGATCGAGTCGTGGAGGAAGAAGACGGTCTCCCCCGCGGTGAAGCGGAGGAAGCCACGGTCGCGCCAGGGGTTGGAGGGCTTGGTCGCGGGGGCGGCGTCGGCGGACGAGGCGGCGACGCGGGAGGTGCCCGGGGAGGGGGGCTCGGCGCAGCGGAGGGTGAGGACGGCCATCACGAGGTAGGAGAGGGCGTCGCCGACGAGGAGGAGCTGGAAGGCGGCGGTGGAGCCGACGGCGAGCGCGGCGGCGGCGCCGAGGCCGCCGAGGGTCCAGCCGATGTTGGAGGTGGTGCGGTTGACGGCCTGGTAGCGGACGCGGTCGGGGCCGGCGACGCGGGTGGCGTAGAGCTTGGTGAGGACGTTGGTGGCGCGGTCGGGGAGGGCGCCGGCGGCGGAGAAGAGGACGAGCAGGAGGTAGTGGTCGGTGGTGAGGAGGGCGAGGAGGGCGGCGGCGCGCAGGAGTTGGGTGCAGATGATGACGCGAACGAGGGGGAAGCGGTCGGCGAGGCGTCCGCCGAGGGGTGCTCCGGCGATGCCCGCGGCGCCGGATATCCCGAGGAGGAGGCCGACCTGGCCGAGACCGAGGCCGGTGACGTAGGTGAAGTAGAGGGCCGTGGCGGTGGACCAGAGGCCGGTGCCGCACTTGTCGATGAAGCCGATGAGGAGCATGCGGCGGCCGTCGGCGCCGCCGGGGATGCGGTCCTTGAGGGGTGTGCGTCCTTCGCGGGGCGCGCGTTCCTTGCGGAGTGCTCGGGTGGTGCGGCTCATGGGTCCCCCTGTGCGCGTGCCACGGGTTTCGTTCCGTGCCGTGGACGTCTTGCGCTCAATTTTGTATTGATACATACTCAGTTACGTGGCAGCACAATATTCGATCGAAGGGGCGACGGCCAAGGGGATTGCCGCGTCCGTGGAGCGGGGCGTGGCCGAGGGCGGGCTCGCCCCGGGGGACGCCCTGCCGCCGGTGCGGCGGCTCGCGGACGGGCTGGGGGTGAGCCCGGGGACCGTCGCCACGGCCTACAAGGAGCTGCGGCGGCGGGGCCTGGTCGTCACCCGGGGCCGGGGCGGGACGGTGGTGGCCGGGGCGCCGCCGGTGGCCTCCCGGCGCCCGCCGCGCGTCCCGGACGGCCTGGTGGACCTCGCCGACGGGCATCCGGACCCCGCCTTCCTTCCCGTACTGCGTCCGCCGGCCGCCGTCACGCCCGTGTACGGCTCCCATCGCGCGGCGCCGCGTCTCGCGGCCCTCGAAGAGCTGACCAGGACGTGGTTCCGGCGGGACGGGGTGCCCGCGCGGCACGTGACGTTCGCGCACGGGGCGCTCGACTGCGTCGCGCGGCTGCTCTCGACGGAGCTGCGGCCCGGGGATGCCGTGGCCGTGGAGGACCCCGGCTTCCATCACCTGCTCGACCTGGTGCCCGCGCTCGGGCTGCGGACGGTGCCGGTGACGGTGGACGGCGAGGGGCTCGTACCGGATGCGCTGCGGGCCGCGCTGCGGGGCGGGGTGCGCGCGGTGGTGTGCAGCCCCCGGGGGCAGTGTCCGACCGGGGCGTTCTTCACCCGGTCGCGGCGGGACGAACTGGTCGCGGTGTTGCGGGAGTTCCCCGAGGTGCTGGTCGTCGAGGACGACCACAACGCGGAGGTGGGCGGGGCCGCCGCGTACACGCTCGCGGCGGCCGGGCTCGACCGGTGGGCGCAGGTGCGGACGGTGTCGAAGCATCTGGGGGTCGACCTGCGGTGGGCCGGGGTCGCGTGCGACGCGACGACCCTGGCGCGCCACGACGGGCGGATGCTCATGACCTCGGGCTGGGTCAGTCACGTGCTCCAGGAGACCGTGGTGGACCTGTTCACCGACGGGGCGGTACGCGCGCTCGTGGCGGCGGGCGAGGAGGCGTACGCGGAGCGGCGCGCGGCGCTGATCGACGCGCTCGGCGCGTACCGGATCCGGGCGGTGGGGGCGAGCGGGCTGAACGTGTGGGTGCCGGTGCGAGGCGAGTCGGACGTGGTCAACGGGCTGCGGACACGGGGCTGGTGGGTCGCCGCGGGGGCGCGGTTCCGGATCGCGTCCCCGCCCGCGGTGCGGATCACGACGGCGACGCTCGCACCCGCCGACGCGGTGCGGCTGGCGGCGGACTTCGCGGAGGCGCTGGGTGACGGGCAGGCCACGTACGGGGGTTGACGGCATACGGGGTTGACTGCGTACGGGGAGGAAGTACGGGGACGCTCCGGAGAGGGGGTCTCCCCGGAGCGTCCCGGGGCGCCGTGGGGCGGTGTCTCAGCGGGTGCGGTAGGCGTTCGTCAGGGTCTGGGTGAGGGTGTTGCCCCGCGTGTCGGTGAGTTCGGCGCGGAGCGAGACGGACCGGCCGGCGGCGGGGTTGCGGAAGGCGGCGCGGCCGTCGGCGACGGGGACGCGGGTCCAGGTGGTGCCGTTGTCGGTCGACACCGACACGGCCAGGGAGCGGACACCCGTTCCGGCCGCCGCGCCCTGGACGGTCACCGGCACGCGCATCCGGTCGTCCGCCGGGGCGGTGCCGTCGAGGCCGAGGGCCGGGGTGAAGCGGACGGTGCTGAGGGGAAGAGCGGTCGGGCGGGCGGTCGCGGCCGAGGTGAAGGTCCAGGCGGCGGTGACGCGCCCGCTCGGCGCCGCGCCGTCGCCGCGGGTCGCGGTGGCGGTCAGTCGGTACGAGGCCGCCCCCGGGGTGGTGGTGAACGTGCCCCGGCCGGGCTCGCCCCGGCGGGTGCCGATCAGGACCCCGTCGCGGTGGAGCGTGGTGGTGGCGGCGCGGAAGCGCGGCGCGCTCGGCGCGTGGCCCTCGCCGTCGGCGAGCAGCGGCACGTCGAGGGAGAGGGCGGCGCCGTCGCGGACGCCCGCCGGGCGGGCGCCGGGCTCGGTGTCGAGGGCCGGGCCGAAGACGGCGTTGTCGAAGGTGTGGGTGGTGGTGGCGCCCGCGCGCACCGCGAACCCGTTCCGGGCGTACCGGTTGGGCGTCTCCCCGGGGGCGGAGGGACCCTCGTACTCGACGTTCCACCGGCCCCGCTCGGGGGTGACGAGGACGGTCGCGGTGCCGAGCGGCCGGAGGGGCTGGACGAGGCCGACGGTGGGGCCCGCGCTGGGCTGGACGGAGGCGAACGCGGTTCCGGTGTCGCCGTCCGGGGCGGCGCGGCGGACCTTGACGGCGGCGAGGGAGGAGGGGGACGGGTGGCGGACGAGGCCGGTCAGGGCGCGTGAGGAGGTGAAGGTGTAGCCGAGGGCGTAGTCGGTGGTCGCGCCGGCCCAGTAGGTGTCGAACCACTCCTTGACCGAGCCCGGTTCGGCGTCGGGGCCGAGGTGGGCGACGCGCAGGCCGGGGCCGGCCATGACGTTCGCGAAGCGGGTCGTGCCGCCGTGGGTGACCTCGACGGCTCCGAGGCGGCTGAGGAAGCGGGCCTCCGGATCCTGAGGGCGGACGTCGACGGGGGCGGTCGTGCGGGCGTCGACGGTGACCGTGGTGTCGCGGTCCAGGTCCAGGCGGGGCTGGACGATCCAGTCGGTTTCGGAGCCCTCCTCGCGTCCGACCACGGTGGAGTCGAGCAGATAGCGACCCTCGGGGAGGCGGACGGTGACCGTGCCGGAGTCGTCGTGGGGCGTGACCGCCTCGGAGGCGCCGGGGCCCGAGATGCCGGTGACGCGGGTCCGGTACGCGTCGGTGGCGGCTCCCTGGCGATCGAGGTGACGGATCGTCAGGGTGTGCGTCTCGGGGACGCGGGCCGCCGCCACGGCGGTCGGGGGCAGCGCGGAGAGCGTCGTGCCGGAGAGGACTCCGGCGAGGGCGAGGACGCGGAGGGCCCTGCGGCGGAACGCGGGGCGGGGCGCGCCCTGGGCGGTGCGGGGGGATGCCGTCGTGCGGCTGGGTGTCGTCGTCCGGCTGGGTGTCGAGGAATCGTTCATGCTCAGCACTGCTCGTGGCGGCGAGGGCGTTCCCGTGACCTGGGCCACAGTGCGGAGGGGTGTGTTCCAGGTCACGGGAACGTGGACGAACCTCCACCCAGTACCAGGTGTGGAATCACCTATGAGAGATCGTTTCCGCGCCGGGGACCCCTCGGCGCTCGGAGAGGCGTACGACGAGCACGCACGCGTGCTGTACCACTACGCGTTCCGGGTGTGCGGGGACCGGGCGGCCGCGGAGGACGTCGTCTCCGCCGCCTTCCTGGAGGCCTGGCGCTGTCGCGGGAAGCTGCGCGCCGACGGCGGGAGCCTGCGTCCGTGGCTGCTCGGCATCGCGACCAACGTCATGCGCGGCGCCGCCCGCGAGGCCCGGCGGCGGGACGCGGCCCTCGCCCGGCTCCCCGAGCGCGGTGTCCTGCCGGACTTCGCCGACGACGTCCTCGCCCGGATGGCGGACGGGGAGCAGATACGGGCCGCCCGCGTCGCGCTGGGCAGGCTCCGGCGGCGCGAGCGCGAGGTGTTCACGCTCGTGGTGTGGGCCGGTCTGGACTACGCGGCGGCCGGCGAGGCCCTCGGCATCCCGGTCGGGACCGTCCGCTCCCGGCTGTCCCGCGCGCGCGAACGGCTGCGGAAGCTCGCGGACGCCGAGTTGAGGGCGGCGCGGCGGCGCGAGCGGTCCGCCGCCGTCGCCGTCCGGGCGGGCGGTCCCGTCCGCGCGGCCGGCGGGCGCGAACCCGCGCCCGTCCCCGTACCCGGGCATCGGCCCGTACCGCCGTCCGCCCAGCCGTCCGTACCGGCGGCAGGTCCCCTCTCGTCCCGATCGAATCCGGAGAAGCAGGCATGAACGCTTTCACCCCCCGCCCGCCGCACGGCGCCGACGCGGACGCGCTGCTGCGGGCCGAGCTCGCCGAGCTGCTGCCCCCGCCGCCGGTGCCCGACCCGGCGCCGGAGCGGAACCTCGAACTGCGGCACGCCGTCCTGCGGTCCGCGCTCGCCGCCGACGGCGGTGCGGGGCCGTCGCCCGAACGCCGGACGCGTCCGGGGTTCCGGTTCGGTCGGATCGTCGCTCCCGCGGTCGCGTGCGCGCTCGTCGCCGGTGTCGTCGTGCTCGCGCCCGGGGAGACGCCGGGCGGGTCGCCGGGTCGGGTCACGGTCGGGCAGCCGGCCCCGTCCGAGGCCGTGCGGTTCCTGTCCCACGCGGCGCTCGCCGCGGCCGCCGCGCCCGCGCCGGAGGTGCGGCCCGGGGAGTACGTCTACGTGAAGAGCCTCGTCTCGTACGCCGGACGCGACGCGGGCGGCGGCCCCGCCGTGCTGCCGCCCGCACGCGCGCGCGAGGTGTGGCTCTCCCCCGACGGCAGCCGCCCCGGGCTGCTGCGCAAGGCGGGGGCCGCCGACACGCCGCTCGGGTCCCGGGCGCCCGTGTACGAGCTGGACCGTCCCGGAGCCGTACCCCGGAAGACCACCCTCGGGACGGAGGCGCCGTCCGTCACGAATCCGACGCACGCGTACGTGGCGGCGCTTCCCACGGACCCGGAGGCGCTGCTGCGGCTGGTCCGCGAGCAGACCCGGGGGACCGGGGACCCCGGGGGTGACGCCGACCAGCGGGCGTTCGCCGCGATCGGGACGCTGGTCGCCGAGACCTGGGCTCCCCCGGAGGTCACCGCCGCGCTGTACCGGGCCGCGGCCCTGATCCCGGGCGTGGCCGTGCTGCCGTCCGCGACCGACGCGGCCGGTCGCGAGGGCGTCGCCGTGGTCCGTACCGCCCACGGGGAGCAGACGCAGTGGATCTTCGACCGTACGACGTCGGCGTTCCTCGGGGAGCGGACCGTCCTCACCGAGACCACGCCTGCCGGGCGGGCGGGCACCGTCCTCGGCGCGTCGGCGGTGCTCGTGAAGGGGGCCGCCGCCGCGCCCGGTGAGCTGCCGAAGGCGTAGGGAAACGCTCCGGGCCCCGATCCTGGTGGATCGGGGCCCGAGGCGTTCGTACGTCTAGGCGCGGCGGTTCGCGGCCAGGGTCTCGTAGAAGTGGAGGAGGCCGAGGTCGTCGACCGAGCCGGCGTTGACGGCCTTGGCGAGCGGGGTGCCCTGGAGGAGGCGCTTGACCGGGACCTCGATGCGCTTGCCGGTGAGGGTGTGCGGGACGCCCGGGACCTCGATGATCTCGTCGGGGACGTGGCGCGGGGAGAGTTCGGAGCGGATGGTCCGCTTGATGCGGGCGACCAGTTCCTCGTCCAGGACGGCGCCCTCCACGAGGTGGACGAAGAGCGGCATCCAGTACCCGCCGTCCGGCTCCTCCAGGCCGATGACGAGGGATTCGCGGATCTCCGGGAGGCGTTCGACGGCCTCGTAGATATCGGCGCTCCCCATGCGGACGCCCTGCCGGTTGAGGGTGGAGTCGGAGCGTCCGTGGATGACGACCGAGCCGTGGTCGGTGATCGTGATCCAGTCGCCGTGGCGCCACACGCCCGGGAACATCTCGAAGTAGCTGTCGCGGTAGCGGCTGCCGTCGGGGTCGTTCCAGAAGCGGATCGGCATGGACGGCATGGGGTTGGTGACGACGAGTTCGCCGACCTCGTCGACGACGGGCTTCCCCGAGGGGTCCCAGGCCTGGAGGTCGGTGCCGAGGCCGGCGGCCTGGAGCTCGCCGACGTGGACGGGGAGGGTGGGGACGGCGCCGGCGAAGCAGGAGCAGACGTCCGTGCCGCCACTGACGGAGGCGATCCAGAGGTTGTCGCGGACCTCGTCGTGGAGCCAGCGGAAGCCGTCGGGGGGCAGCGGGGAGCCGGTGGTGGCGACGCACTTCACGGCCGAGAGGTCGAAGTCGCGGCCGGGGTGCACGTCCGCCTTGGCGCAGGCCGTCACGTACGCGGCGGAGGTGCCGTACAGGGTGGCGCCGGTGCGTTCGGCGACGCGCCACTGGGCGGCGGTGTCGGGATAGCCGGGGCTGCCGTCGTACAGGACGATCGTCGTACCGGTGAGCAGGCCGGAGACGAGGAAGTTCCACATCATCCAGCCGGTGGAGGTGTACCAGAAGAACACGTCCTCGGGGCCCAGGTCGCAGTGCAGGCCGAGCTGCTTGACGTGCTCGACGAGGATGCCGCCCTGGGACTGGACGATCGCCTTCGGCAGGCCGGTGGTGCCGGAGGAGTACAGGACCCACAGCGGGTGGGAGAAGGGGACCTGCTCGTAGACCGGCTCGGTGTCGGCGGCGACCAGGTCGTCCCAGGCGAGGGTGCCCTCGGGGGCCGGGGTGCCGAGGAGCGGGATGTGGACGACGGCGCGGAGGGTCGGGAGTTCGGCGCGCAGTTCGGCCACGGTGTCGCGGCGGTCGTGCTCCTTGCCGCCGTAGCGGTAGCCGTCGACGGTGAAGAGGACGACCGGTTCGACCTGCTGGAAGCGGTCGAGGACGCTGCGGGCGCCGAAGTCCGGGGCGCAGGAGGTCCACACGCCGCCGACGGCGGCGGTGGCGAGGAGGGCCACGACGGACTGCGGGACGTTGGGCAGGTAGCCGCTGACGCGGTCGCCGGGGCGTACGCCGAGGGCGCGCAGCTCGGCGGCGAGGGAGCCGACCTGGCGGCGGAGCTCGGCCCAGGTCGTCGGCGCGGGCTCATGTGTCTCGTCCACATGGAGCAGGGCCGTGTCGTGGGGGCGCTCGTCGGCGGCGCGCAGGGCGTGCTCGGCGTAGTTGAGGGTGGCGCCGGGGAACCAGTCGGCGCCGGGCATCGAGCGGTCGCCGAGGACGCGCTCGTACGGGGTGGAGAAGCGGATGTCGAACCACTCGGCGACCGCCCGCCAGAACGCTTCGAGCTCCTCGACCGACCAGCGGTGGAGCGCCGGGTACCCGCCCTCGGCCGGGGCGCCGTGGTGCTCGGCCGCCCAGGACTGGAAGCGGGTGACGGCGGCCGTGGCGATGCGTTCCTCGTCCGGCTGCCAGAGCGGCTCGGTCTGCGCTGATGTCATGGGGCGGCTCCCTGGCTGTACGCGGGGTCTGCGTGTGTCCCGCGCACGTGCTGGGGTGTGCGCGCGACGCGGCTGACAGGACGATGCCATGTGATCGTCTTTCGCACCAGGGCTGCCCGCCCATGGTCCGGTAGTTGAATATGTGCTCCCACCACGGGTGAACGGCAGTTGAACCCGGCTCGTTCCGTCTTTTCCGGGTGGCAGGGTGAGCCGCATGGACGGTCGTGAACTGCTGCGTTCGATGAAGGTGTTCGGTTCCGGGGAGGGCTTGCGGACGGTGCGGTCGGCGTGGCGGCAGCGCCGTACGGACGCGTGGGGGACGCCCCCGAGGGGGCCGGAGCGGGCCCGGGTGCCGGGGCTCGCGGAGGCGGCGGAACCGGCGCCGGGCGGGGGGACGATCCGGTTCGCGCGGTCCTCGCTGCGGCTGTGCGTGTCGGCGGGCGGCACGGTGTTCTGGGGGTGGGACGGGGCCGGGCCGCTGCCCTCGTACGCGCTGGCCGGCGAGGCGCCCGAGCCGGACCCCCGCGCGGCCCTGGAACCGGACACGGACGGCGGGTGGCGGATCGTGTCGGAGCGGGTCACGGTGGCGGTCTCCCGGCACGGGGCGGTGGAGGTCCGGACGCCGGGCGGGCTGCTGCTCCGGCGTGACCTGCCGCCGCGCTGGTGGGAGCCGGTGGAGGCCGCCGGGGCCGCCGGGCCTTCCGGGGCCGCGCGCTGGGTGCAACGGAGCGAGGTGCCGGCGGACGCGCGGTTCTTCGGGCTCGGCGGGCGACCGGGAGGGCTGCGGCTGCGGGACGGCTCGTACGGGCTGCGGGGCGCGGCTTCGCGAAGGGGTGCTGGGGTCGGGCAGGGGCTGGGGCTGGGGTCCGGGCTCAGGATCGGGTTCAGATCCGGGCCGGGGTCGGGGTCGGGGTCCGGGCCCGGGTCAGGGCTCGAGTCCGGGTCAAGGCTCGGGTCCGGGTCCGGGTCCGGGTCGGGGTCAAGGTTCGGGTTCGGGTCCGGGTCGGGGCCCGGGGACGTTCCGCCGCGCCTCGTCATGCCCGTGCAGTTCATCGTCTCGGACGCCGGTACGCACCTGGTGTTCCACGACAGCTCCTGGGACGGCCGGGTCGCCCTCTCCGAGGGCGAGGAGGGGGCCGGGTCCGGACACGACCGGCCCGGGACCTGCGAGGTCCGGATGGAGGGCGGTCCGCTGCGCTGCTGGGTGGTGGTCGGCACCCCCGCGCGCGTGCTGCACGGCTGGGCGGCGCTCACGGGCGCGCCCGCGCTCCCGCCGTCCTGGGCGCTGGGCCCGCAGCACGCGCGCGAGGGCTCCGGGGGTGCGGCGGAGGTGCGGGGGGCGGTGGACGCGTACCGGCAGCACGGGCTTCCGCTGTCCGCCGTACACCTGGACACCGAGCACCCGGCCACCAGGCACCCGGATGCCGGGCGCTCGGATGCCGGGCGCTCGGACGGTCTGTCCGGTCTCGCGGAGGAGCTGTGGAAGGGGGGCGTGCGGCTGGTGGCCGCCGTGGACCCGGCGGTGCGGGCGGAGCCCGGGGACCGGCCGCGCGACGCCGATCACCGGGAGACGAGCGGTGTGCGCGGCCTGGCGGCGGCCCGGGCCGAGTACGAGGGGCTGCGCCGGCTGCGGCCCGACGAGCGGCCCTTCCTCCTGTCGCGCTCCGGCTGGGCCGGCGTGCAGCGGTACGGCGGGACCTGGGCGGGCGGACTGCCGGCGGGGTGGCCGGGGCTGAGGGCCTCGCTCTCCCTGGTCCTGGGGCTCGGCCTGTGCGGGGTGCCGTACTCGGGGCCGGACGTGGAGGGTTCCGGAGCCGATGGCGGGTCGTCGCCGGAGCTGTTCCTGCGCCGGTACCAGCTGGCGGCGTGGCTCCCGCTGTTCCGCACGCGCGCGGGGACCGGCCCCGGGCCGCACGAGCCGTGGGAGTTCGGGCCTGAAATCGTGGAGTACGCGCGCGTGGCGCTGGCCGAACGGGAGCGGCTGCGGCCGTACTTCACGACCCTGGCGCGGCTCGCCCGGATGACGGGCGCCCCGTACGTACGGCCCGTGTGGTGGGGGACGCCGGAGGACCGGGCGCTGCGGGACTGCGAGGACGCGTTCCTGCTCGGCGACGCGCTGCTCGTGGCCCCGGTCCTGACGCACGGCGCCGACCGGCGGGCGGTGCGGCTGCCGCGCGGACGCTGGTACGACACGTCGACGGGGCGGGCGTACGAGGGGCCCGGGCAGGTGCTGCTCGACGCGCCGCTGTCGCGGGTGCCGGTCCTGGCCCGGGCGGGCGCGGTGCTCCCGGTGCGGGGCGAGGAGGGCGGCACGGTCCTGGAGGTGTGGGCGCCCGCCGCCGGGCGGACGGGCGGAGGGCTCGTCGTACGGGACACGGGGGACGGCTGGGAGCCGGCCGAGATCGAGCGGTACCAGTCGCGCCTGGTGGACGGGCGGGTGGTGGTGGAGCGGGTGACGGACGACGGGGTCGCGGAGGCGGGGCTGCCCGTGCGGGTGCGGGGGCTCTGAGGCGGGGCACCGGCCCGGGCCGGGGGCCGGGCCGCCGGCCGGGTCCCCGTGCCCTCAGCCGTACTCCCCCGCGAACCACTTCCGTACCGCCTCCGTGTGGAGCGGGAAGGCCAGTTCCTCCGGGGCGCGGAGGAGGTGGTGGCCGGTGGTCTCGTCCGTCGGCGCCGAGGCGGGCAGGGCGGAGGCCGGACGGGCCGGGAGGAGGCCGAAGAGGAGGAGGTGGCCGCCCGGGGAGCTCATCGCGTCGGCGAGGCGGACCTCCTCGGCGGCGGCCTCGATGCCGGTCTCCTCGCGCAGTTCGCGGGCGACGGCGGCGCGCCAGTCCTCGCCGTGGTCGACGAAGCCGCCGGGGAGCGCGGTCCCGCCCCGCTGCGGCTCGATGGCGCGGGTGACGACGACGAGTCCCGTGGTGCCGTCCGCGTCCGTGACGGGCAGGAGGGCCACGGCGACGGGCAGCGGGTTGCGGTAGGCGGTGCGGCCGCAGCCCGGGCAGGTGCGGGGCCAGCCCGCGTCGGCGGAGTGGGCCGCGCCGCAGGAGGAACAGTGGGAGTCCTGCACGGGCGAGCCCTTCGCGGTGGAAGGCCGCACGGTCGGTTCGGTCACGGTCGCAGGCTGCACGGGCGAGCTCTTCGCGGTGGGAGGCCGCACGGTCGGTTCGGTCACGCCACGACCGTATGCGATCGCCCTTTCCCGGCGCTGCCGGAACTGGTAGACGGGGGCGCATGACAGGACTCGCCTCCGCCCTCCGTACCCTCGCCGTCACGGCCACCGCCGGGCTGCTCGCCCTCACCGGTTCCGTCGCCGCACCCGCTCCCCCGGCCTCGGCCGCTCCGGAGCCCAAGGCGCCGCGGGAGTTCGTGGCCCTCGACGCCGTGGACCGGACGATCCTCCAGGAGATGCGCTACACGACGGCGCACAACTTCACGGGCGTGCCGGTGGACGGCTACCGGCAGCCGCTGTGCGTCCTGACCCGGCCGGCGGCGGAGGCGCTGCACCGGGCGCAGGTGCGGCTCCTCGCCCGGGGCCACACGCTGAAGGTGTACGACTGCTACCGGCCGCAGCGGGCCGTCGACCACTTCGTGCGGTGGGCGGAGGACCTGGAGGACGAGCGGATGAAGGAGGAGTTCTATCCGCTCGTCGACAAGTCGAGGCTGTTCGCGGACGGTTACATCGCGGAGAAGTCCGGGCACAGCCGGGGCTCGACCGTGGACCTGACGATCGTGCGGCTGCCGGCGCTGCCCACGCGCGCGTACCGGCCGGGCGAGAGGCTCGTGGAGTGCTACGCGCCGCGGGAGGAGCGGTTCCCCGACAACTCCGTGGACATGGGGACGGGTTACGACTGCTTCGACACGCGTTCGCACACCGACGACCCCCGGATCACGGGTGCGCAGCGGGCCAACCGGCAGCTGCTCAAGGGGGTGCTCGCCGAGCAGGGGTTCGTGAACCTGCCGGAGGAGTGGTGGCACTTCACGTTCAGGCCGGAGCCGTTCCCCGACACCTTCTTCGACTTCCCGGTGGCGCGGAGGTCGGTCGCCGGGCACTGATCCCCCGGTGGAGGGCCCCTCGTCGGGCCCTCCACCGGGGGATCAGGAGGTGACGGCCGCGCGCGGGCGGTCGGCGAGGACGAGGGCGTGCTCGACGACCGCCACGAGGACGTTCTTCACGGACTCGCGGTCCCGGGCGTCGCACATGACCAGCTCGACCTCGGGGTCCAGGTCGAGGGCCCCGCGCACGCTCTCGGCGGGGAACCGCTGGGCGCCCTCGAAGCAGTTGACCGCCACCGTGAACGGGATGCCGCGCCGCTCGAAGTAGTCGATGGCCGCGAAGCTGTCCTCCAGGCGGCGGGTGTCCGCGAGGACGATCGCGCCCAGGGCCCCCTGGGCCAGCTCGTCCCAGAGGAACCAGAAGCGGTCCTGGCCGGGCGTGCCGAACAGGTACAGGACGAGGTCCTCGCGCAGCGTGATCCGACCGAAGTCCATGGCGACCGTGGTGGTCGTCTTGGACTCGACGCCGTGCAGGTCGTCGACGGGCCGGCCCGCCTCGCTGAGCATCTCCTCGGTCCGCAGGGGCCTGATCTCGCTGACCGCGCCCACCAGGGTCGTCTTCCCGACCCCGAACCCGCCGGCGACGAGGATCTTCAGGGTCACCGGTTCGACGTAGGGCTTGGTGCGGCTAGAGCGCCCGAAGGCCATTGATCACCTCGCGGAGGATGTTCACGTCCGGCAGCTCGGCAGGCGGAACGGGGCGGGTCACGTGGACGAGTTCGTCCTCGACGAGGTCGCCGACGAGGACCCGGACCACCCCGACGGGGAGGTCGAGTCCGGCGGCGAGCTCGGCGATCGACTGGGGCTGCTCGGAGCAGCGTTCGACGATCTCCACGTGTTCCGGGGAGAGCGTCTGGTCCCGGCCGGGGTCTTCGGCGGCGGGTTCGGGGACGACCAGCGCGATCAGGTCGAGCCGGTGGCGGGTGGCGGCGCTCGTCCGGCCGCGGGTCATCGCGTACGGGCGGACCACCGGTCCGGCCTCGTCGTCGAACCAGTGGTGGGGGCGCGGGGCGCGTCCCTCCACGGGTAGGTTCCGCTCGGCTTCGTCACTCATGCCGTCCCACTCACCCTCCCGAGGGCAGTCCGGTCCGGGGGGCCGTCGCCAGGTGGGCTCCGACCCGCTTCACCATCAGCGTCATCTCGTAGGCGACCTGGCCGACGTCGGAGTCGGCGTCCGCGAGCACCGCCAGGCAGCTGCCGTCGCCGGCGGCCGTGACGAAGAGGAAGGCGTCCTCCAGTTCGACCACCGTCTGGCGCACCTTGCCCGCCTCGAAGTGGCGGCCGACGCCCTTGGCGAGGCTGTGGAAGCCGGAGGCGACGGCGGCCAGGTGCTCGCCGTCCTCCCGGGTCAGGTCCTGGGAGGCACCGGTGGGAAGGCCGTCGCTGGAGAGCACCAGGGCCTTCCGGATGGAGCCGACGCGCTGGACGAGCTCGTCGAGGAGCCAGTTCAGTTCGCCGTTTCCGGAGGTCGTGCTGGATGCTGCGGCGTTCGGTGCGGTCATCGACCGTCCCCCTCGGGTGTCGTTCCTGGTGCTGTCGGGTCGTCAGGGTCGGTGGTGTGCCGGCGTCCGCGCTGCCAGCCGCGCTGCATGGCGGCCATGCGGGCGCGCACCTCCTCGGCGTCGCGCTCGAAGGCATCCGGTCCGGCGGGCGCGGCGGACTCCTTGTCGGTGCCGGCCTTGCGGTCGGCCTCGCGCAGCTGGGGGGCGAGGCTGGCCTGGCGGACGCGGCGGGGCAGACCGTCGAAGAGGACCGGGGCCTCCGGCCGTGCGGGGGTCTCCCGCGGGGCGGGGGCGGTCGCGGGCGGAACGGGGGGCTGCGGCCGGCCGGAGCCGCCGGGCTCGGCGGAGCCCTTCTGCCGCGCGAGCCCTTCCGGCGGTACGGGGCTTCCCGGGCGTACGGGGCTTCCCGGCCGTACGGGACCTCCCGGGCGTACGGGGACGAGGTTCGGGCCCTGGTGGTCCTCGTGGCCGTTGCCCTGGCGGCCCGGGGCGGGGTGCGCCCGGCCGGGGGCCGGGTGGGCGCGGTCGGGACCGTCGAGGCGGCGGCCGTGGTCCACGACGAGGGTCGGGGTGTGGCGGCGCGGCAGCGGTACGGGGCGGCGGACGGCCTCGTCGGCGGGCTCGTCGCGGCCGGCGGCGGTCCGGTCCGGGGCCTGGTCGTGCTGCTCGCCCGCCGGGGCGAGGCCGGTGCGGCGCCGTTCCCGGGGCTTGAAGAGGCCGCCGCGCTCGCTCTCGGTGTCGTCGAGGAGGTCGGCGGACCGGTCGAGGAGCGCGTCGAAGTCGTCTTCGAGCGGGGCCTCCAGCTCGACGGGGCCGTCGAGGGGGCCGCCGGTGGTGACGTCGGGGACCCTGGCGAGCGCCGGGCGGCGGGTGGGCAGGGCGGTGGAGTCGCCGTCGGCGCGGTCGGAGACCTTGCGGTCCAGGCGGAAGCCGGCGCCCTCCGTCTCGGGCGCGTCGGTGAGCAGCGCGGCCGGGATGAAGACGACCGCGGTGGTCCCTCCGTACGGGGAGGTCTGGAGCGAGACGCGGACGTTCTGCCGCTGGGCGAGCCGGCTGACCACGAAGAGGCCGAGGCGGTCGGTGTCCGACAGCTCGAACTCGGGGGTCTCGGCGAGCCGGAGGTTGGCGTCGAGCAGGGCGTCGGGGTTCATGCCGAGGCCGCGGTCGTGGATCTCCAGGGTGAAGCCGTTGGCGACCCGCTCGCCGAGCACCTGGACGGCGGTGTGCGGCGGGGAGAACACCGTGGCGTTCTCCAGGAGTTCGGCGATGAGGTGGGTGAGGTCGGCGACGGCGGGGCCGCCCACGCCGAGGCGGGGAAGCCGGCGCACCTCGATCCGCTCGTAGTCCTCGACCTCGGCGACGGCGGCGCGGACGACGTCCATGAGCTGGACGGGCTTGCGCCACTGGCGGGAGGGGGCGGCGCCGGACAGGATGACGAGGCCCTCGGCGTGCCGGCGCATGCGGGTGGTGAGGTGGTCGAGCCGGAAGAGGTCAGCCAGTTCCTCGGTGTCCTCCGTGCGCCGCTCCATGGTGTCGAGGAGGGTGAGCTGGCGGTGGAGCAGGACCTGGTTGCGGCGGGCGAGGTTGACGAAGACCTCGGAGACGCCGCGGCGCAGCTCCGCCTGTTTGACGGCGGCCTCGACGGCGGCGCGCTGGAGGGTGTTGAGGGCCTGGCCGACCTGGCCGACCTCGTCCTCCCCGTAGCGCAGGTGGGGCACTTCGGTGGTGACGTCGACCTGTTCGCCGGCGGCGAGCCTGCGCATGACGCTGGGCAGGCGGACGCCGGAGACCTCCTGGGCCTCCTTCTGGAGGCGGCGCAGGTCGCGGACGAGTTCGCGGCCGATGCGGACGGAGATGACGATCGAGGCGAGCAGGGCGAGGAAGCCGAGGACTCCGGCGACGCCGGCCTTGAGGAGGACGCCGTACGCGGCGGGCTGGACGCGCTCCTGGTAGCGGTCGCCCGCGGCGGTGTTCTCGCGGGCGAGGGCGTCGAGGACGGGGCCGGCGTGGTCCTGCCAGTGGGCGGCGGTGACGGCGCGCGGGCTGCCGGTGGGGCCCTGTTCGACGAGGGCGTTCTCGGCGGTGCGCAGGGGCAGGGTCTCGGGGCCGCGCCAGAACTTCTCGAAGCGGGTGCGCTCGGCGGCCGGCAGGAGTTCGAGGTTGACGTCGTAGAACTGCTTGCGGTTGGCGATCAGGTCGGATATCGCGCGGATCTCCTGGGCGGTGACGCGGTCCGCGACGAGCGCGGAGAGCACGAGGGCGTCCTCGCGGGAGAGCAGTTCGCGGGCGCGGGTGACGCCGACGAGGGCGCGGCCCTGCTTGTCCATCTCCACGTTCTCCAGGGCGTGGAGGGTGATGAGGAAGCTGTAGCAGGGGTCGACCAGGCGGTTGTAGAACTCGAGGGCCTGCATGCGGCCGATGCCGCGGTTCTCCACGGAGCGGCGGATCGATTCGAGGCCGTCGAGCGCTTCGAGGAGGCTGTCGATCCGCTGGGCGGTGACGGGCCGCATCTCCTCGCGGACGCCGGGCTCGGCGGCGTTGGCGCGGATGCGGGCGATCTGCCGGTCGGTGGCCCGGCGGGTGTCCTGGAGCGAGGCGAGGGCGTCGGAGCCGCGGGGGTCGGCGAGGTAGATGAGGGACTGGCGGCGTTCGAGCTGGATGAGCCGGGCGGTGTCCTCCAGGGGGTAGCCGACCTTGTCCACGATGTAGCCGACGTCGAGGAGCTGGTCGGCCTCGCGGCCGGTGAGGACCGTGGCGAAGCCCCACAGGCCGGTGAGCGAGACGAGCGGTACGAGCAGCAACGCCACGATCTTCCTGCGGATGGACTTCCCGCGAAAGCGCATGGCCTCCCCCAGCTCGGCCCCCGTTCGTCGCGAGGGTCCTTCACGTCGTGACGTCGGGCGTCAACACACGGCGTCAACCTTGAGTTTCAACAAACGGCGGCGCGAGCCTACTACTGCATCGCGACCATCCCGAAGGTGTGTCCGGGCTATTTTCAGCCTGTCGAGTGAGCGTCGATCATGAGATGTCCCGTTATTCAGGGAGTTGAGATCGGCCACTGTGGCGCAGGACACCCACTGACGTGCCGCTCCGCCGGCCTGCGGAGATGGCTGGAACTGTGCGTTCCGTTCGTACGCGGTCTCGCTTTCATCCCTGACAAGGCGAAACCTTTTCCCTCTGTCGCGCGTCATTGGGTACGGGGAGGGTTCTGTCCGCGTAAAGGCGCTCACAACGGGCAGCCGTCTCCCTGGAGTCGTTCAGTGGTGGGGAGTGACAGGGCAATGGAACACGAGGCGCGGTCGGCGCGGCAGTTGTGGGTGGAGGAGGAGCGGGGCCGGCGGCGGATGCCCGATCCGGTGCGCAACGCCGCGGTGCGGGCCGTGCTGATCACATCGGTGACGCTCATCCAGGCGGTGGTGGCGTTCTTCTGCAGCCTCGCGGGCTCGTGGCTGGCGTTCCCGATCACGCTCACCGCGGTGGCCTCGACGGTCGTGGCGACCTGGAGCGTGCTCGACGTCTGGATCACCCGTCAGGTGTGGCGTCAGCGCAACGGGGTGGTGTCGGAGCCGAGCAGCACGGCGCGTCCGCCGCTGCGGGCGCGGCGCGACGAGGACCGGATGGAGGCGGCGCCGCTGTCCGAGGCGGCCTGAGGAGAACGGAGAGCGGCCCGGCCCCGGTGGGGGCCGGGCCGCTCTCCGTTGCCCGGAGGATCCTCTACGCGGCGTCCGTCGGGGCCGGGTCGTCGGACTGGTGGCGGCGGAACATGCGCGTCGCCGTGATCTCGCCGTGGATCGCCTCCCCCTCCGGGTCGGTCTGCGGAAGCCCCGGGCGCAGGTGCTCCTCCACGCTGATGTACTTCAGTCCCGCCCGCAGGTCGGCGTCGTTGCGGAGCCGGATCACCAGCGGGAACTCGGCGAGCGCGGTCGTGTCGAACAGGCCCGTCGTGTACAGGAGCTGGACGCCCAGCGCGTCCGACACGGCCCGCTGGAGCTCCAGGAGGTACGTGGCGTTGGCGCGGCCGATCGGGTTGTCCAGGAACAGCGTGCCCGCGTGCCGGTGCTTGTCGCGGCCCCGGTCGTTGGAGCGGAGCGCCGCCATCGTGCAGTACAGGGCGATGGCCGCGGTGAGCAGCTGGCCGCCGGAGAAGACGTCGCCCATCTGCCCGACGGGGACCCGCTCGGCGCGCAGCACCGCGTCCGGCTTGAGGATCTCGACGGAGACTCCCTTGGGTTCGAGGGCCGCCTGCACGCCCCGCAGGAGCAGGGACATGCCGTCGCGGCGCAGGTCGGAGTTCTTCTTGACGGCGGCGCGGGTGGCCTCGTCCACGACCTCGCCGAGCCGCTCCGCGAGGGTGGCCTGGTCGGGCTCCTCGAAGCGGATCCGCAGGAACTCCTGACCGGACCACTCGCCCAGGCCCTCGGGGAGCCGGGAGAGTCGCTGGGCCGAGCGGAGCGTGGCGAGGGAGGACTCGACCAGGCCGCGGAGGCGGTCCACGATCGAGTCCCGGTTGCGCTCCAGCTGCTCCAGCTCGTCGGTGAGGACCCGCAGCCGGGGCGCGAAGGCCTCGGCCCACTTGGCGGCGTGCTCGGGGAGCGCGGACGCCGGGAGTTCGCGGATCTGCTGGCGGGCCGGGGTGCGGACCTGCTCGTAGCGGGTGGAGTTGGCGTGCCGGACGAGGACGTCGCTCGCCTCGCGCACGGCGGCGTCGGCGGCGGACAGCTCGCCGGTCCGGCCGCGCAGCGCCCGGCGCGCCTCGGTGGCCGCCGTACGGGCCTCCTCCAGGCTGCCGGGGTACGGCTCGGCCTCCTCCTGCTCCTCGTCCGCGTGGTCGCGGAGCAGGTCCCGCAGCAGGGCCGCCGTCTCCTCGAAGCCGCCGGCCGCGTCCTCGGCGGCCCGGTGGTCGCGGAGCAGCCCGGCGTGGGCGGCGCGGGCCGACTCAAGGGCGGCGCTGCGGGAGGCCAGTTCGGCGGTCGCGGTCCGCAGGAGGGTCTGGGCCTGCTCGGCGTCGGCGGGGACCAGCTCCTCGGGCAGTTCGGTGTGCGCCTCGCCGTCCTCGGGGGCGAGGCGCTCGGCCTCGCCGCGGAGCCGGCCGAGCTTCTCGCTCGCCTCGGAGGCGCGGGTCTCCAGCATCTGGACCAGGGACTCGGCGCGGGCGGCGGCGGCCTGCCGGGACGGGCCGTCGGCGCCGTCGGTGGACTCCAGGAGCTGTTCGGCGCGGGTGCGGACCTTGTTGGTGAGGCGGTTCAGCTCGGCGAGGGCGGCGGACTCGTCGCTCTCGGCGCGGGCCTGCTCGGCGCGCAGGTCGGCGCCGACGCCGACCTTCTCGTACAGCTGGGACGCGGCCCGGTAGGCCTCGCGGAGGGTGGGCAGGGCGGTGCGGGGCGCGGCCGGGTCCGCCTCGGGGAGCGGGTCGGGGGCGCCCGCGATCTCGGCGCGCTCGGCCCGCAGGGCGCGGGCGGTGCGGTGGGCGTCGTCGGCGGCGCGCTGGGCGGCGCGGCGGTCCTCGTCGGCGGCCCGGGCGCGCTCCAGGCAGGTCTGGGCGCGGGCCTCGTACTCGGCGGCGTCGTCGGCGAGTTCGCGGAGCCTGGCCTGCCAGGCGGACCGCTCGCGCAGCCGGAACGCCAGGCCCGCGAGGGCGTCGGCGACCCGGCGGGCGCGCTGGGCGGCCTCCTGGCGCTCGTCGCGGACGCGGATCGCCTCGGCGGCGGTCTCGTCGGCCTCCGCGCGGGCGGTGCGGGCCTCTTCGAGGGTCGCGGCGGCCGTCCCGGCGCTCTCGCGGGCGGCCTCGGCTGCGGCGGCGAGCTCGGCGAGCATGCCGGGCGGGCAGTCGGCGCGCCAGGCGCCGATCCGGGCGGCGAGGGAGCGGTCGCCGGCGAGGCGGGCGGCGAGGGCGCGGATCTCCTCGTCGCGGGCGGCGGCACGCGCGCGCAGGGCGTGCCGCTCCTCGTCGGCCGCGTGCTCGTCGTGCATGGCCGGGTTCGGCGGTACGAGGAAGACGCCGGGGTCCTCCCCGTCCGCCCGCGCCGGTACGGGGGCGAGCAGGGCGGCGGCGGTGCCGACGGCGACGGCGGAGCGGGGCAGCAGGGCGGCGGCGGCCAGGACCTCGCGGGCGCGTCCGTACGAGACGGGGTCGGTGATGACGACGCCGTCGACCAGCTCGGGGCGGGCGGCGAGCACGCGCGCGTGGTCGGCGGGGTCCACGGCCTGGGCGAGGTAGCGCCAGCCGGGGAGCGCGGGGATGCCGTGCTCCCCGAGGTGCTCGACGGTGGCGAGGACGTCGGGGCCCGGCGGCAGCAGGCCGCCGTCGCCGAGGGCGCCGAGGATGCGGGAGTCGTCGGCGGCGGCGGTGCGCAGGTCGAAGAGCTGCCGCTCGGCGGAGGAGACGGCACCGTCGAGCAGGGAGCGCAGTTCGTCGGCGCACCGGTCGAGGTCGGTGACGGTGAGCGCTCCCCCGTGGGGCGCGCCGTCGTCCCCGGCGGCGGGCAGGCCCAGGAGTTCGACGAGGCGTGCTTCGGCGGCCAGGGACTCGGCGGCGCGGCGCTCCGCGTCGTAGGCGTTCCCGGCGGCCTCGGCCGCGTCGGCGGCGCGGGCGGCGGCGAGTTCGGCCCGGGACTCGGCGGCGGCGGCCTCGCGGGCGCGTTCGATGGCGGCGCGGGCGGTCTCGCGGGCGGTGTCCCAGGCGGCGACGGTGGTCTTCTCGGCGTCGCTGGCGGCGAGCGCGGCGCGGGCCGGGTCGGCGTCGGGCGCGGTGTCGTCGAGCCAGCCGGCCCGTACGGCCTCGGCGGTCTCCTGCTCGACCTCGGCGAGCCGCTGGCGCAGGTGGCCGGCCTCGCTGCGGGCGCGCTGGGCCCCGGTCGCGGCGGCGGTGGCGTCGCGGTGGGCCGTCTCGCCCGCCTCCTGGAGGGCGGTGGAGCGCTCCTCCTCCTCGGCCGCGTGGCGCTCGCCCTCCTCGGCGGCGGCGGCGAGGGCCCGTACGAGGTCGGCGGCGGCCCTGGCGCGGGCCGCGAGGGCGGGGGCGGCGTCCCGCTCGGCCTCGCGGATGGCGGCGGCCACGCGCGCGGAGCGGTCGCCGGCGGCGCGGTGGCGGAGGACGGCCTCGGCGGCCTGCCAGGCGGAGTGCAGGGTGCGGGCGTCGGTGAGTTCGCGGCGCTGGGAGGCCGCGCCCTTCTCGGCGGCGGCGAGGGCCAGGGAGGCGTGCCGGTAGGCGAGTTCGGCGGCGATGAGGGCGCTGCGGCCGCGGGCGTCCTCGGCCTCGGCGACGGCGTGGGAGGCGGTGGTGACCTGCTGGGCGAGTGCGGCGCCCCGGCCGCGCTCCTCGGCGGCGCGGGCGGAGAGCCGGCGGGCGAGGGTGCGGGTGCGGCGCTCGGCGGCGGTGTGGACCTCGCGCGCGTGGGCCCGGACTCCGGCGGCCTCGACGATCCGGTTCAGGAGGTCCACGGAGCCGGCCGTGAAGTCGCGTTCGGCGGTGAGTTCGGCGCGGCGGCCGAGCTTGTTGCCGAAGCCGCCGACGAGGTCGGCGAGGCCGTCGGTGTCGCGGGTGTCGGTGACGGCGCGCAGCAGCAGGTCGGTGAAGTCGGAGTCCTTCTTGACCGCGAAGAGGCCGGCGGCCTCGCCCTCGTCGGCGTTCATCTCGCGCTGGTAGCGGAAGAGTTCGGGGTCGAGGCCGAGTTCGCCCAGGTGCTCGTTCCAGCGGTCGTGGATCTCCTCCCAGACCACCTCCAGGTGCGGGTAGGCCTTGCCGGCCTCGGTCAGGGCGTCGCGGAAGCCCTTCATGGTGCGGCGGCGGCCGCGCGCGCCGGAGGCGCCCTCGACGGGCGGGCGGACCGAGGTGGCCTCGGCGACGGGGAGGTTGTCCAGGCTGAGGCCGGGCCCCGGCCGGAAGGAGTACCAGGCCTCGGCGAACTTCCGCGGGTCGTTGGAGACCTGGCGGCCGCGCCACTCGCTGGCCTTGCCGACGACGACGAGTTCGCCGGTGAGGGTGTGCTGCCACTCCAGGGCGACGTGGCCGCAGTCGTCGGCGAGGAGGAACTTGCGCAGCACGCCGGAGCCCGACCGGCTCGTCCTCGAAGAACTCCGCCTGGGTGGGGGCGGGGTGGGGCACGGGGGCGCCGACTCCGCGCAGGTCCAGGACCGTGTCGGCGTAGCGCGCGCCGGCGGGGCCGATGGAGTAGAGGCTGTCTCTTATACACATCTGACGCTGCCGACGACGACGAGTTCGCCGGTGAGGGTGTGCTGCCACTCCAGGGCGACGTGGCCGCAGTCGTCGGCGAGGAGGAACTTGCGCAGCACGCCGGAGC
>NZ_JNXJ01000064.1:0-24135 GCF_000716625.1 Streptomyces bikiniensis
CGGAAGCTGCGGTGTTCCACCACACGCATCACCGCCCTCGTTCAAGCCGTCCTCACCCTGCATCTGGCCAGCTCAGACCGAGGATGAAAAACGCTCAGTGGCGGAGAGGTACTCCTTGGTGTTGTTGGCAAGATGGGGCAAGCTGCGGTCGCTCCTCGGTGGCTCGCCGGGGCGAATGTAGCGAGGGCCGTCGCGGTGCTTCGTTGCAGAGACGTGGCTGTGGCGCCACTACTGTGCGCCTGGCTCGGATCGAATCACTTCCTGCGTCAGGCTGAGTTGGCAACGAGCGGCGACAGTATTCAGCCCACGCTTGGCATGAAGGACCTCGCGCGGTTTGACATCAACTTGCCGACTCATCCGCGTGCGGCTGTGGACCTCGCAGCCCAGACGGCGAAGATCGACACGCTCATCGCGGAGGCGGAGCGATTCATCGATCTGGCCGTTGAGCGCCGGTCGGCGTTGATCACGGCTGCAGTGATGGGTCAGATCGACGTACGGGAGGCGGCGTGATGGCTGATCACAACGAAGCGGCCTTCGAGAAGGAGATCTGCGAGTACCTCAAGGCACGCGGCTGGCTGTACTCGATGAACGACCACGACGGGGGCGAGTACGACCGCGAGCGAGCGCTGTTCCCGGCAGATCTGTTCGCGTGGCTGAAGGCGACTCAGAAGCCTGCGTACGAGAAGGCGCTGAAGGCGGCGGGCTCGCAGGCGAAGTTCCTTGACGTGCTGACCGCCGCTTTGGATAAGCCGCTTGAGCATGGCGGCGGGACGCTGAACATCCTCCGTAACGGGGTTCAATACATCGGTGGCGGCCGGTTTAAGATGGCGCAGTTCCGCCCTGAAACCTCTCTCAACGCGACCACCGTGTCGCATTACGAGGCGATGCGGGTGCGGGTGGTGCGGCAGGTGCACTTCTCGACCGCCGACCAGCGCACCATCGATATGGTGTTCTTCATCAACGGGCTCCCGGTGGCCACGGTCGAGTTGAAGACCGACTTCACCCAGTCGCTGGACGAGGCGATCAACCAGTACAAGCACGACCGTAAACCGCTGACGAACGGGCGTCCGGAGCCGCTGCTGTCGTTCGGTCACCGGGCGCTGGTGCACTTCGCGGTCTCCAACGGCCTGGCGGCCATGACTACGAAGCTGGAGGGGGAGAAGACCCACTTCCTTCCGTTCAACATCGGCTTCGACAGCGGTGCTGGCAACCCGCCTGGCGCGGACGGTGGGTCGGCGACGTCGTACCTATGGGAACGCGTCTGGGAGAAGCACGCTTGGCTGAACATCATCGGGCGGCTGGTGATCGTGCAGACCAAAGAAGAGTGGGACGTCACCACCGGCACCTCGGTGCGGCGTACGAGCATGCTTTTCCCGCGCTTCCACCAGTGGGAGGCCGTCACGAGCATCATCGCCGCAGTGAAGGAGGAGGGCGTCGGGCGCCGGTATCTGATCGAGCACTCGGCCGGGTCAGGCAAGACAAACACCATCGCCTGGACCGCCCACGGGCTGGCCCGACTGCATGATGCCGCCGACAAGAAGGTCTTCGACTCCGTCATCGTGGTCGTGGACCGTACTGTGCTTGACTCCCAGCTGCAGGATGCGATTCGGCAGATCGACGGAAACAAGAAGATTGTCGCGACGATCAGCCCCGAGGACGTCCGCAAGGCCGGCGCGAAGTCGAAGTCGGGTCTGCTGGCACAGGCGTTGAAGAACGGCGAGCTCATCATCGCGGTGACGGTGCAGACCTTCCCGTATGCGCTGGAAGAGATCCGGACCGACGCCGGCCTGCAGGGCAAGCGGTTCGCCGTGATCGCTGATGAGGCGCACTCTTCCCAGTCGGGGCAGATTTCCTCGAAGCTGAAGCAGGTGCTGACAGCCGAGGAGATCAAGGAGATCGAGGAGGGCGGCGAGGTCGATGTGGAGTCGGTGCTGGCATCGGAGATGACCGAGCGAGCCGAGTCGGAGAACATCTCCTACTTCGCCTTCACCGCCACGCCGAAGAGCAAGACCCTCGAACTTTTCGGCCGCAAGGGGGCCGACGGGAAGCCGCGCGAGTTCCACCTGTACTCGATGAAGCAGGCGATCGAAGAGGGATACATTCTCGACGTCCTTAAGGGCTACCAGTCCTACGACACCGCGTTGAAGATCGCGGGTAGGGCGGAGAGCGGTGACGGGAGCAAGGAGGTCGAGGAGGCCGCCGCCCGCAAGGGGCTGATGAGGTGGGTGCTGCTACACCCGACGAACATCAGCCAGAAGGTACAGATCATCGTCGAGCACTTCCACGCCAACGTCGCCTACCTCCTTGAAGGCAAGGCGAAGGCAATGGTGGTCACTGGCTCACGCAAGTCCGCGGTGAAGTACAAGCTGGCGATAGACGCCTACATCGCCAAGCGCCGAGCCGAGGACGCCTCGTACAATTACCGCACCCTCGTCGCCTTTTCGGGCGGGGTGACGATGCCCGAGGACGAGACCTGGCACAGCGACTGGGGTCCGCAGCCATCGAAGGACGACGAGTTCACCGAGGCAAATATGAACCCCGGCGTCGGAGCTGATCTGGCGGCCGCGTATAAAGGCGACACATACAAGATCATGCTGGTCGCCAACAAGTTCCAGACCGGCTTCGACCAGCCCCTGCTCTCGGCGATGTACATCGACAAGAAGCTGCCAGGGGTCACCGCGGTGCAGACGCTCTCACGCCTCAACCGCACCCACCGGACCGCTAGCGGGGAGCAGAAGCGCAAGACGTTCGTCATCGACTTCGCCAACAAGCCCGAGGACATCAAGACGGCCTTCGAGCCGTACTTCAAGAACGCGACTCTGGAGACCGAGACCGACCCGTATGTCGTCGTCCATCTGGCCAACAAGCTCGCCCAGGCCGGGATCTACACCGAGGACGACGTCCGCAAGGTCGCCGAACTGTGGGTGACCCGGAAGGGCAACAACGCGCTCTCGGCAGCGATCAGCCCGGCACAGCACGACTTCCGGCGCCGTTACGCGCGGGCGATCGAGGATAAGGACAAGGTAAAGCTCCAGGAGCTGGACCTGTTCCGAAAGGATGTCTCCACCTACGTACGGCTCTACGACTTCATGTCCCAGATCGTCGACTACGGCGATCCCTACATGGAGATGCTCTCGATCTTCCTGCGTCTGCTGGAGAAGGTGATTGCCGAGTCCGCTTGGGCGGCCGACGTAGACCTCTCCGACGTGGTGCTGGTCGGGGTCAAGCACACCAAGGCGATCCCGGTCGACATCTCGCTCGTGGGCGACGGACAACTGAAGGGAATCAGCGCCGCTGGCACGGGCGCGAAGAAGGATCCGAAGTACGTCGCGCTTCAGGTCGTCATAGACAAGATGAACGACCTCTTCGGTGCCGAGACGTTTGCGGCCTCCCAAATCAGGGAGTTCGTACAGGGCCTTGTGCAGCGGCTGCTCGCCGACCCGAACCTGGTACAGCAAACCAAGGTGAACTCCAAGAAGCAGTTCCTGGAGTCACAGGACTTCCAAGCTGCCGTTACGGAGGCAGTCGCAGACAACCAGGACGCCCACAACACGATGGCTGACTACTTCTTCACCGACGGACCGGCCATCAGCGCGATCATCGTCGCCCTCGCGGATGCCTTCTACGAAGCGGCAGTCGATCAGCAGGTGGGTTCAACCTGAGTAGACGCCGAAGTCAGGCGTCCTTGATCTGTACGCGGTCGCCGCACAGTTTCGACCAGTCATCGCGGTCCGAGGTGAGTACGAGGACGGGTGCCGGGGAGCGGAGCGCCATCGCGGCGACGAGGGCGTCGATGGCGTACTTGTGGCCGTGCAGGCCGCCGGCGTCGCTCAGCAGTTGCACCGCGGTGAGGCTGTCCGCCTGGGTGACGTCCTGGACCTGAAGCCGGGAGAGCACCCAGTGCAGCCGAGCGGCGTCCGTCTTCCCGTAGACGGCCTCCACCACCGTCAGGGCCGACACGAGGACGGGCACCCCCACGCGTCGAGCGGCCTCGATCCGGGTGATCATCTGGCGGTCGTTGCGCAGGAGCAGCGACAGTGCCTGGGAGTCGAGTACCAGGGACCTGGCCGCGGGTTCCTTCATGCGGCGCTGTCGTTCGATGCGTAGGGCGCCGGTGCGTCACCGAATAGTTCGCGCTGCGCGGCCTGGACCTCGGCCTCGCTCAGCGGCTCGTGCTCGGCTTCGTAGGCGGCCACGATCTCGGCGAGGCCGTCCATGGCGAGCTGATGCCGGACCGCCGCCGTCACGTACGCGGACACGCCGCGCTTACCGGTACGGGTGCGCAGAGCACCGAGGAGTTCAGAGGGCATCGACACGGAGATGTTCTCCGTGCCGCCGGGGCGGGGTGACTTCATGGCAGCAAGTCTAGTACAGAAACTATTACAGCGTCTGGAGTGCTGCGCAGTCTGTATCCGGGGCGGGCGTTGACGCGTAGTCTTGGCGCTTCTGGATCTTCTCGTACTTGGCAGTGAATCCCGTGCTGGGATGGTGCTGGGATGCGCCCACATAACCGCAGGTCAGAGTGGTTGTGGTGGAGTTCCGCTTCAACGTGTAGTGCCTGACTCCTTGGAGGAGTGGATCCTCGGTGCGCCGAGGGGCGGTGGCGACCGCCCTGGCTCGGCAGGGCGGATTCAGTCGTGGTTGCAGGTCTGCTCCGACCCCCGCCGACTCCTTGCTGCGGGTTGTACCCGCAGGTCGGAAGAGTGGCGGGGCTCCGTCTGTCGGCGGCCTGAAGGGACGGGAAGGGGAGGGTTCGCCCTCCCCTTGGCGCCGGGGTTTGTCCGCTGAGTCGTGCGCGGGGTCGTCCCCGGCTGCCTCAGGGTTGTTGAGTGCTCATGTGGTGAACTGGGCGCTGATGTAGGACTGTTGCGGGGACGACGATCGTGTTCCCGAGCTCCTGGCACGTGTCGAGCGCGAGGACGACGCAGGGGCGTGGGACGAGCTGGATCACCGGCTGGTTCTTGAGGGCGACCTGGTGTTCCCCGCCGGTTTCGCCGCACTGCCGCGTCTGGTGCGTCTCGCGTCGCGGAGCGCGCGGGCGCGCGGGCCGGCCGGGGCGATCGTGCGGTGCGCGGCAGGGGGCCACGGGTGCGACGACCTGCTGGCGGGCTGTGCCGACGCGATCGTGGAGTTCCGGGAGCTGCTGGACCGGCACCTGCGGTCGCGGCCGGTCGACCACTTCGAGACTTTCCTCCACTTGCTCGCGGCGGAGGAGCAGTACCACTGGAGTGCGGCCCTGGGGGACTTCTCGGATGACTTCTACCAGGTCGACTGCCCGCACTGCGCTGCAGAGGTGACGATCGCCATCGGCGACCACGGGCGCTACTCGGCGATCCGGGACTGGCACCTCGGTGACGTGGACCGGCGCGGACTCGGGCCGGCGTCTCCGGGGAGCCTTTCCGGCGTCGGTCGATGGATGCACGAGACTGCCGTCCGTGACGGGAAAACCGTGCTCGCCGACGGGATCGCCCATCTCTTCGGCCGTGCGGAATGCCCGCGCTGTGCCGGCGTCTTCGACATCGCGGACGAGTACGCGTCCTTCCACCGCCCCGTCATGTGAGCGGTGTGTCGGGAGCGAGCGGCTCCCGGTGGGTTGCGCAGGATCAGCCGTATGCGGGGCGGCCTTCGCGACTGCTCGGCCGAGGGGGCTCGCGGAGGCTGTTCCGGGCGTGGAGGAGCTCCGGATCACCGTGGTGGTCGGCGGGTCGGAGGCATTGGCGGTCGATGTGTGGTGAGTGCCGTATCGCCGTGGTTGCGGTGCGGTAGGCGTGCGGGTGAGAGAGGCCTGTCCTTTGGGGCGGGTCCCTTTTGTTTGTTTGTGTCGGGTTTGTGTGGGGTCAGAGGGTGAAGACGATCTTGCCGAAGTGGGTGCCTTCGGTCATGCGGGTGAAGCCTTGGGGGGCCTGGGTGAGGGGGAGGGTGTGGTCGAGGGTGGGGCGGGTGCGGGTGGTGGTGAGGAAGGTGAGGAGAGCGCGGAGTTCGTCGGCGGTGGCGACGGTGGAGCCGACGACGCTGAGCTCGTGGGAGGCGATGCGGGTGAGTTCGGTGGTGGTGGGGCGGTCGCCGGAGGTGGCGCCGGAGAGGACGAGGGTGCCGCCGCGGCGCAGGGAGCGGATCGAGTGCGACCAGGTGGCGGCGCCGACGGTCTCGAGGACGGCGTCGACGGGGTGGGGGAGGGGGGCGCCGGGTTCCAGGGCGTCGGTGGCGCCGAGGGCGAGGGCGCGGGCGCGTCTGCGGGGGTCGCGGCCGGTGGCGTAGACGCGGAGGCCGGCGGCGCGGGCGAGGGCGATCGCGGCGGTGGCGACGCCGCCGCCGGAACCCTGCACGAGGACCGAGCCGCCGGGACGGACGCGGGCCTGGGTGAAGAGCATCCGGTACGCGGTGAGCCAGGCGGTGGGAAGGCAGGCGGCCTCCGCGAAGGAGAGTCCGGGGGGCTTGGGGACGAGGTTCCCGGTGGGCACGGTGACCTGCTCGGCGAAGGTGCCCTGGTACTTCTCGGTGAGGATCGAGCGGGCCTCGCCGGGGGCGAGGCCGTGGCCGGTGAGGCCGACGACGGGGTGCACGACCACCTCGTTGCCGTCCTCGTCGACGCCGGCGGCGTCGGTGCCGAGGATCATGGGGAGCCGGTCGGCGGAGAGGCCGACGCCGCGCAGCGACCACAGGTCGTGGTGGTTCAGCGAGGCGGCGCGGACGGTGACGCGGCTCCAGCCGGGGCGGGGCCGGGGAGCGGGGAGCTCCCCGAGGCGCAGGCCGTCCAGGGGGTCGGGGAGGCCGAGCTCGGCGGCGTAGGCGGCGAACATGGCGGGGCGGTCACCACTCCCGCTGCGGGAAGTCGTCGGCGCCGCACCAGTGGACGACGGTGCCGCCGTAGCTCATGCCGGCGCCGAAGCCGAGCAGGAGGACCCGGTCGCCGGGGGAGAGCCGGCCGGTGCGCTCGGCCTCGGCGAGGGCGATGACGACGCTGGAGCCGCTGGTGTTGCCGTACCGGTCGGCGACGACGACGGCCTTGTCCTCGGGCTGCCCGAGGCGCCGGACCAGCTCCCGTACGAGCACCGGGTTGGCCTGGTGGGTGACGATCAGGTCCACCGCGTCGAGGGTGGTGTCCGCCGCCGCGAGGACGTCGTCGACGAAGCCGGGGACCACGGTGAGGGCGAAGTCCTTGACGCCCCGGGCGTCCATGCGGGTCAGGTTGGCGCCGCTGAAGCGGTTCGGCCGGCCCTCCTCCACGACGCGCTCGACGTACGCCGTGTAGTACCGCTCCGGGTCGGTGCCGAGCAGCGTCCGGCCGATGCCGGGGCTCCCCTCGCACCGTTCCAGGAGGTAGCAGGCGGCGCCGTCGCCGAAGATCGCGTGCTGGGTGCGGTCGTCCGGGTCGTTCAGCTGGGCCACCGTGTCGGCGACGACGACCGCCACCCGCTCGTACTGCCCCGACCGCAGGTACTTGTGGCCGACGTCCAGGGCGAACACGCCGCCCGCGCAGCCGCCCGCGTTCACGTCGAAGCCGGGGACGCCGTGGACCTGGGCCTTGCGCAGGATGAGCGTGGCGACGGCCGGGACCATGTGGTCCGGGGTGAACGTGCAGCAGATCAGCAGGTCGACGTCGGACGGCTCCACCCCGGCGCGCTTGCACGCGTCCTCGAAGGCGCCGAGCCCCAGGTCCGAGGTGTGCTCCCCGGGGCCGGCGACCCGCCGGCCGGTGATGCCGAGCCGTTCGCGCATCCAGGCGTCGCTGGTGTCGAAGCGCTCGACCAGCTGCGCGTTGGTGACCTCGTGCTCCGGCAGGCAGACGCCTATGGCGCGGATGCCGATGCCGATGCCGGTGTCGGTGTCGGTGGGCTCGTGCGTACTGGCGTCGGACCTCGTCATGTCGAACTCGCTTCCCCCGTGTCGGGCCGTTCCCGGTGGTGTGTGTTCCTCGTGTCGTGGTGCCGCAGGCCGGACGACATGCGGACGGCGCCGTCGACGCGGATCGTCTCGCCGTTGATCATCGGGTTGTCCAGGACGTGCGCGACGAGGGCGGCGAAGTCGTCCGGGTCGCCCCACCGCCGCGGGTGCACCAGGTCGCGGTCCAGCTCCGCGCGGGCCGCGGCGGGCACGGCGGCGACCGCCGGGGTCGCGAAGAAGCCGGGGGCGACGGTGACGACGCGGATGAGGGAGCCGGCCAGTTCGCGGGCGAGCGGCAGCGTCATGGAGACGACGCCGCCCTTCGACGCGGCGTACGCGGCCTGCCCGACCTGGCCCTCGAAGGCGGCGAGGGAGGCGGTGTTGACGATGACGCCGCGCTCCTGGCCGGCGGGTTCGTTGGCCGCCATGCGCGCGGCCCCCAGCCGGACGACGTTGAAGGTGCCGACCAGGTTGGCGGTGACGACCTCGGCGAACCGTTCCAGGGAGTGCGGCCCCGAGCGGCCGACGACGCGCTCCGCGTGCGGCACCCCGGCGCAGTTGATGACCGCGCGGAGGGTGCCGCGGTGCTCCGCGGCGTCCAGCGCCCCGGTCACGTCCTCCGGGCGGGTCACGTCCCCGGGGACGAAGACGGCCCGGCCGCCGAGGGTCTCCAGGGCCGCCCGGCCGCGCTCCTCGCCGCGGCCGAGGAGGACGGGGACGACGCCGGAGGCCAGCAGCCGTTCGGCGACGGCGAGGCCGAGGCCGGAGGTGCCGCCGGTGACGAGCGCGGTCGTGGTGGGGGACATCAGCGCTCCTCGTGGGGGCCGCCGGGGCGCCGGTGCGCGGAGAGGCGGTCCGTGATGACCGCGGCGAGCGCGCGCGGCCGGTGGGTGACGAAGTAGTGGTCGCCGCCGGGGATCTCGGCCAGCTCGACGTGGGCGGCGTACCGCTTCCAGCCGGCGTAGGCGTGCGCGTAGCCGGGAGTGGCGGCGTCCTCGTCGCCGATGACGACGACGAGCGGGGCCTCCAGGAGCGGCGGGCCGTTCCGTTCGGTCTCGATCTGGAAGCGCAGGCCCT
Organism: Streptomyces bikiniensis; assembly: GCF_000716625.1. Taxonomy (NCBI): domain Bacteria; kingdom Bacillati; phylum Actinomycetota; class Actinomycetes; order Kitasatosporales; family Streptomycetaceae; genus Streptomyces; species Streptomyces bikiniensis. The sequence goes on from NZ_JNXJ01000064.1 coordinate 8,962, forward strand.
GCGTCATGTCGTGCCGGAGCACGTCGAGGACGGTCCGCAGGTCGGCTTCGTCGAGGACGCCGTCGAAACCGCCGAGCGCCTTCATGTACGCGTACAGGTCGTCGGCCGACCGGCCGAGGACGTGCTCCAGCTCCGCCTCCGGTGCGGTGGAGGGCAGCGCGCCGCCGAGGTACACGGCCTCGGGCCGGCGGCCCCGGCGCTCGGTCCGCCGGGCGACGGCCACCGCGAGGGCCGTGCCGGCGCAGTGGCCGTACACGGCGAAGGGGCCGTCGATCGTCCGGCAGATCTCCCCGGCGATCAGGTCGGCGGTCTCGTCCAGGCCGAGGAGGGGTTCGCCGGGTCGCGTCGGGTCGTGGCCGGGCAGGGCCGCGCTCCAGGTCGCGACGGCGGGGCCGAGCGCGGCGGCGAGTCGGTGGTAGGCGGCGGCGGTGCCGCCGCCGTAGGGGACGCAGACGAGGGCGAGCGGTGCGGGGGGTGCGCCGGGGCCCGGCACGCGGGCCGGGTCGTGTGCCGGCCGGTGTGCCGGATGGCCCGTCGGCAGGTCCGTCGGCCGGTTCGTCGGCCGGTTCGTCGGCCGGTGTGCCGGACGGTTCGTCGCTCGGTCCTCCGGCCCGTGTGCCGGCCGGTCCTCCGCCCCGTCGTTCTCCTGTCCCTCCGTGGTCAGCCGGCGCAGGATGCGGGGGGCCGTGGTGATGTCGCGGTGGCGGAGGCGGAGGGCCAGGGCGGCCGGGGTGGGGTGTTGGAAGACGTCGAGGACCTCGGTGCCCCGGCCGATGCGGCGTGCCGCGCGGACGGCCTTGAAGGAGTCGCCGCCCAGGGCGAAGAAGTCGTCGCGGGCGGCGACCGCCGGCACGCCGAGGACCTCGCGGAAGACGTCCGCGACCAGGCGTTCGGCGGGCGTGGCCGGGGCGTCGCCGCCGCCCGGGACGGCGGTCGGCTCCGGCAGGGCGCGCCGGTCGAGCTTGCCGTTGGCGGTGAGCGGGATGCGGTCGACGGAGGTGACGGTGGCCGGCACCATGTGGGCGGGCAGCCGGAGGGCGAGCGCGCGGCGCAGGGCGACCGGGTCGGGGGCGTCCGGGCCGGCGGGCACGACGTACGCGGCGAGGACGGTGTCGCCGACGGCGTCCTCCCGGACGACGACGCGGCAGGCGGCGACGGACGGGAGGGCCCGCAGCGCGGCCTCGACCTCGCCGGGTTCGACGCGGAAGCCGCGGACCTTCACCTGGTCGTCGGCGCGGCCCTCGTACCGCAGGAGCCCCTCGGGGGTGCGGCGGGCGAGGTCGCCGGAACGGTACATGCGGGAGCCGGGCGGGCCGAACGGGTCGGCGACGAAGCGCTCGGCGGTGAGCCCCGGCCGGTCCAGGTAGCCGCGGGCCAGCTGGGATCCGGCGACGTACACCTCCCCGGTGACGCCGGGCGGCACCGGGCGGAGCCGGGTGTCGAGGACGTACAGGCCGAGGCCGGGCAGGGCGCGCCCGACGAGGCTCCCGCCCCGGGAGGCGGCGCGGGAGGGGTCGAGCGCCAGGTGGCTGGCGTGCACGGTGGTCTCGGTGATCCCGTACATGTTGACCAGCTCGGGGCCGCCGTCGGGGTGCAGGGCGTACCACTCGGCCAGGCTCCGGAAGTCGAGCGCCTCGCCGCCGAGCACGACGTACCGCAGCGGCGGCCCGGGGGCGGTCGGCGGGGCGGCCCGGTACGCGTCCGTCAGCTGCTGGAACGCGGAGGGGGTCCGGCTCAGCACGGTGACGCCCTCGTCGGCGAGGAGCCGCAGGAGGCGGTCGGGCGCGCGGCGGACGTCCGGGGGCACCAGGACGAGCCGGCCGCCGTGCAGGAGGGGTCCCCACAGCTCCCAGACGGAGAAGTCGAACGCGAAGGAGTGGGCCATGGACCACACGTCGTCGGCACGGAGGTCGAAGAGCTCGCGGGCGGCGGCGAACAGGTCGAGGACGTTGCGGTGCGGCACGACGACGCCCTTGGGGCGCCCGGTGGAGCCCGAGGTGTGGATGACGTACGCGGCGTCGTCCGGTGCCGGCGGACGGCCGGGTCCCCCGGGGAGGTCCGCGGACGCGTCGGGCGCGGGGCCGCCGGGCCCCGGGACGGGGAGGACGGGCAGGCCGGGGACGGCCGGGGGCGGCGGTCCGTCGGCGGTGCTCAGCAGCAGCGCCGGCCGCGCGTCGGTGAGCAACGCCCGGATCCGGTCCGGCGGGTGCTCCGGGTCGACGGGCAGGTACGCGGCGCCCGACGCGAGGACGCCGAGGAGCGCGACCACCAGGTCGGCGGAGGGCGGCAGGCAGACGCCGACCAGCAGCCCGGGGCCGCAGCCGCGCCGCCGCAGCAGGCGTGCCAGCCGCTCGGCGCGCGCGTCCAGTTCGGCGTAGGTCAGGGAGTCGGGCCCGCAGGTCACGGCGGTGGCGCCGGGGGTGCGGCGGGCCTGTGCGCGGAAGGCGTCGACGAGGGTGGCGGGGCCGTCGGCGCCGTCGGCCGGGGCGCGGCGCGGACGGATCCGTACGAGCTCCCGCCGCTCCTCGTCGCCGAGGACGCCGACGGCGTCGAGCGGACGGTCCGGGGAGGCCAGGACCCGGCGCAGGAAGGAGTCGAACCGCTGCCGGTGGCCCGCGAGGTCGGCGGGTTCGTAGAGCGCGGCGTTGGCGTCGAGGGTGAAGGTGAGGTCCTGGGGCGTCGCGTACGCGCCCAGCATGAAGTCCTCGACGGGGCCGGGCGCGTGGTTGCGCAGCCGGGCGGCGCAGGGGCCGAACGACACGTCCGCGTCGAGGGACATGACGTTGGCCGTGGGGCCGAAGACGCGGTCGTCGCCGTGCCGCGCGCGCCGGTCGCGGCGGAGGTCCTCCAGGCGGTAGCGCCGGTGGGCGCGGCCGGCGTCGATCGCCGCGCAGGCGCGTCCGAGCACGGCGAGGAAGGTGTCCCCGGGCGCGCACGGGACGCGCAGCGGCACGATGGTGGAGACCATGCCGGGGGTGGTCGCGGCCGCGCCGCCGTGCCGGTTGGACACCGGCAGCCCGAGCACGGCCTCGGGCGCGCCGGTGACCAGGCCGGTGTACGCGGCGAACGCGGCGATCACCACGCGCGGCCACGGCACGCCGTGGCCGCGCGCGAAGGAGGTGAGCCGTTCCCGCAGCCCGTCGTCCGCGTACCAGGTCTCGCGGAGCGGCACGCCGGCCGGGGGCAGGGCCGTGTCGGAGAAGCCGGGCACGTCGGCGAGGTCCGCGCAGGCGTCGCGCCAGTGGCGGCGGTCCTCGGCGAAGGCGGGCGAGGCGCGGTAGCGGCGGTCCTCCTCGACGAGGGCGTCGAGGCGGCTGAAGGGGGAGGGGGGCGGGGTGCGGCCGGCGGCCAGCGCGCCGTACACCTCGGCGGCGCGGCGGACGAGCAGCAGCGATCCGACGCCGTCGGAGACGATGTGGTGCAACTGCCAGAACCACACGTGGCGGTCGGGGGCGAGGCGGAGCACCGCGTGGCGCTGGACCTCGCCCGCGGCGGGGTCCAGCGGCGTGTGGACGCGGGCGCGTGTCCACTCCCCCGCCGCCTCGTCGGGGTCGGGCGCGCCGGTGAGGTCGACGAGCGGCACGGGCGGGTCGGGCCGGGCGCCGATCCGCTGCCAGGGCCCGTCGTCGTCCTCACCGAAGTCGGTGCGCAGCGCGTCCGCCTCGGCGAGGGTGCGGCGGACGGCTTCCTGGAGCAGGGGCGGTTCGAGGGGGCCCCGCAGCTCCAGGGACTCCGCGTAGGCGTAGGCGAGCTTCGAGACGTCCAGCCGCTGGCCGTACCAGATGCCGGCCTGGCCTTCGGTGAGGGGGAGCCGGCGCGGGGAGCCGGCGGGTGAACCGGGCATGTCGGAGCCTCTCGTGGGAGGAGGGCCGGGGGATCGGCCCTCCCGCTCGGTCCCGTGGCACGGGGGCGGCGGGCGGGGGCGCGGGCGGCGGGCCGCCCGGTGGGGCCCTGGTATTCGGGCGGGGCCGGGGGTCTCGGGGCGGGGCCGGGGGTGTCCGGAAAGTGGTGGAGTCTGCCCGGCGGGGCAGGGGCGGGGGTGTCTCGGGCAGGGGCGGGGTGTCTCGGAGCAGGGTCGGAGGTGTCCGGTGCGTGCGATCGCGAGGCGGAGGGGGAGTCGTGGCACGCCGGGCGACCGACGGCGACGCGACCGCTGGGGGCGCCTCCGTGTCCGAAGGGCCACGGGGGATGCGTGTCGGGCGTTCCCGTGTCCGAAGGGCCACGGATTCCGTGACGGGCGCCTCCGTGTCCGAGGGGCCACAGGGGGTGCGTGTGGGGCGTTCCCGTGTCCGAAGGGTCACGGAGTCCGTGTCGGGCGCCTCCGTGCCCGAGGGATCACGGGGGGTGCGTGACGGGCGCCTCCGTGTCCGAGGGGCCACAGGGGGTGCGTGTGGGGCGTTCCCGTGTCCGAAGGGTCACGGATTCCGTGTCGGGCGCCTCCGTGCCCGAGGGATCACGGGGGTGCGTGACGGGTGCCTCCGGCTGGGTGGGGCCTCCCCGGCGCCCCCTAGCGGGCGGTGTGGCCCGTGCCGCGGCAGATCTCCAGGAGGGCCATCGCGATGGCCGTCCCCTGCCGCCCGTACGCCTCGGTGTAGGGGGAGATGACGCGCATCTCGCGGGTGAGGTCGGTACGGGCGCCGCCGGCGGACTGCCGGACGCGCTGGATCTCGCGGGAGAGTTCGAGGCGGCGGGCCACCAGGGCCCGGACCTCCGCGTCGACGACGTCGAGGCGGGCGCGCAGGGCGGTGACCTCCGCGGCGGCGGTCGGCTCGGTCCGCGTCGTCATGGTCAGTTGCCCCAGGTGTGGCCGAGCGGGGTGAGCAGGTCGACCACGGCCTTGCGGGTCTCCTTGGTGGCGTCCCCGATGGTCTTCGCCGTGGTCGAGATCGTCCGGCCCGCGGGGGACTCCGTGGCCATGGCCGACGGTGCCGTCGCGACGGCCGCGAGAGCGATTAAGGCCACGGTGGCGACTCTGCGGGTGGCCGGCTTCACGGTGGGGTGGGGGATGGCGCGCATGCGTCTCGTCTCCTCGGCTGTCTCATGTCGGTGGAGGTGGTGGTCGTTCTCGGTGATCCGATCCTCACACTCGTCACGAGTCCCAGTCAGCACTGACGATTGTCAGGGTCCTGTGATGGCAACTCCCTGTCATGCCGACGATTTCCGGCCCCCGCGCCGAGCTCCTCCAGGGCGCTCACGAGCGGACGGGCGGGTTCCCAGCGGAGCGCCGAGCCGGCCGCCGAGGGCAGGGCGCGGGCCACCAGACGGGCCGCCGCCAACTCGGTCTCCTCGCCGTCGGGATGGCCGAGGAAGAGCGTCAGATGCGTCGCACCGTCCGGCGCCCGGAGCACATGGACGTGTTCCAGACAGTCCTCGGGCCGTGCGGTACGGCGGATCCGGTCGATCAGGGGGGTCCCGCCGGGCAGTGCTCCGACGGGAACGGTGGTCGTCACCAGGTACATGAGTTGCGCCTCCACGAATATCCAGTGAACCAGCTCGTGTACCCCTGAGTAAGGTTGCCCTGGCTCGAAACGGGCTGGGATAGTTGAAGTGGCTGCGGTGTACTTCGCGCAGTTGTCGGGGGAACTTCGGGGGGAGTCGAGCGATGGGACAACTGGGTCTGGATGCGGATGCCGAAGCCGTGTACCGCATTCTTCTGAAGCGGCCCAGAGCAGGGGTGGCGGAGATCGCCGAGGGGCTCGACTGGACCGTCGAGCGCGCCCGGCGCACCCTCGACAGACTGGCCGAACTCACCCTGGTGCGGGACTCCTCCGAGGAGCGGGGAAAGGTGCGCCTCGTCAACCCGGAGTTCGGCCTGGCCGGTCTCCTCCAGCGCCAGGAGCGGGAGCTCGCCCAGCACCAGCAGGCCGTCGCCGCCACCCGTCTGGCCATCACGCAGATGCTCACCGAGTACGACGACGACAGCGAGGCGCAGACCGACGAGGTCCGCCGCTACACCGGCCTCGACGCCATCAACTCGCAGATCGAGCGGCTGGCGCAGAGCGCCGAGAGCAGCGTCGAGGTGTTCGCCCCGGGCGGCGCCCAGACCGAGGCGGCCCTGGAGGCGGCCCGCCCGCTGGACCGGGCCGCGGTGGAGCGCGGGGTGCGGGTCCGCTACGTCTACCTGGACTCGGTGCGCAACGATCCGACCACCCTCAACTACGCGCGCTGGCTGCACGACATCGGGGGCGAGGTGCGGGTCCTGCCCCAGCTCCCACCCCGCATGATCATCTTCGACCGCCGGGTCGCCATCGTGCCCATCGACCCGGAGGCCGCCGCCCGCGGCGTGCTGATCCTGCGCGGCGCCGGCGTCGTCACCGCCCTGGTCTCCCTCTTCCGGCAGACCTGGGCGCGCGCGGAGCCGCTCGGCGGCAGCAGGGTCGAGACGGCGGACGCGCACGGGCTCACCCGTCAGGAACAGGCCGTCCTCGACCTGCTCTTCGAAGGGCACACCGACGACGTCGTCGCCCGCAAGCTGGGCGTCTCGGTGCGCACCGGCCGCCGCATCACGGCCGACCTGATGGCGCGCCTGGGCGCCCGCAGCCGCTACCAGGCGGGCGCGCTGGCGATGGAGCGCGGCTGGCTGGGGAGCGGCGCCGCGCACACCGGCGTCCCCGCCGGGGCGGAACCCCGCGGGGACGCCGGAGCGGCGGCCGGCACACCGGCCGCCGACGCCTGAGGCCGTCCCGCGCGCGGCGCTGCCCCCCACCGTCATCGGGCGGGCACGGGCGCTTCGGCGCTGCCGGCCGCTGTGCCGGCCGCCGCGACCGGTCCGGGCACGGCGGCGAACGGCCCGACGACCGCGACCGGCTCCGGTGCGGCGGGGAGCGATACGGCGACCGGCTCCGGTCCGGTGGCGAGTGGCACCGCGACCGGCTTCGGCGCGGTGGCGAGTGGCACCGCGACCGGCTCCGGTGCGGCGGGGAGCGGGGTGTTGACCGCGTCCGGGACCGGCATTCCGGCGAGTGCCAGCAGGACCGACTCGGCGGCCTGGGTGCCGGCCCGCTCCTGCGCCTCGGGAGTGCTCGCCCCCAGGTGCGGGGTGACGACGACGTTGTCCAGCCCGAACAGCGGGGAGTCCGTGCAGGGCTCCCGCTCGTACACGTCGAGGGCGGCGCCCGCGACCCGGCCCTCCACCAGCGCCGCGTACAGCGCGTCCTCGTCGACGATCCCGCCGCGCGCCGCGTTCACGATCCGCAGGTCGGGGCGGACGCGGCGCAGTGCGTCCGCCCCGACCAGCCCCTTCGTGGCCGCGGTCAGCGGCAGGTGCACGGTGAGGAACCGGGCCCGCGCGAGCAGCTCGTCGAGCCCGGTCAGCCGCACGCCGAGGGCGCGGGCGTGCTCCTCGTCCGCGTACGGGTCGTACGCCACGACCTCCATGTCGAACGCGGCCAGCCGGCGCGCCACCAGCGAGCCGATCCGGCCCAGGCCGAGGACGCCCGCCGTCTTGCCCGCGAGCTCCACGCCCGTGAACGACGCGCGCTCCCACCGCCCCTCCCGGAGCGCGGCGTCCGCGCGCGGGACGTGCCGGGCGAGGGCCAGGAGCAGCGCGACCGCGTGCTCGGCGGCGCTGACGACGTTGGAGGCGGGGGCGTTGGCGACGAGCACGCCCGCGGCGGTGGCCGCCGCGACGTCCACGTTGTCCAGGCCGACCCCGGCCCGCGCCACCGCCTTCAGCCGCGGCGCCGCCGCCAGGGCCTCGGCGTCGACGCGGGTCGCGGAGCGCACCAGGACCGCGTCGGCGCCGGGCAGCGCGGCGAGCAGCGCCGCCCGGTCGGTGCCGTCGACGTGCCGCACCTCGACCGCGGGGTTCCGGGCGAGGAGTTCCGCGGCCTGCGGGCTGAGCGCGTCGGCGATGAGGACGACGTACTGACTCATGGGGCGACTGGCCTTTCCTGCGGGAAGGGGGTGAGGTCTCGGAAGGTGCCGGAGGCGGCCGCCGCGACGGCCGCGGCGAGCAGGGCGGACCCGTCGAACGGGACCGGGCGCACCGGGGCGCCCAGGGAGGCGAGCGCGGCCAGGTGGCCGGCGCCCGCGTCGAGGTCGTACAGGTGCAGGGGGAGCCCCGGGCGCGCCGGGCCCGACCACGACAGCAGCCGGGGCCGGGCGTCGGGCGCCGTGACGTGCAGCAGCTCCGGCGGGACGGACAGTCCGTCGCCGGTCGCCTTGAGCAGGGCCTCCTTGCGCGTCCAGTAGCGCACGAAGCCCGCCGGGCGGCGGGACTCCGGGAGCCCCGCGAGGACGGCGCGCTCCGGCCCGCACAGCACCCGGTCCGCGGTCTCCCCGGCGAACGGGGCGATCCGCTCGACGTCCACGCCGATCTCGGCGCCGGCCGCGACGGCCACCACCACCCGGTCCCCGGAGTGCGACCAGGAGAGCCCGAGCGGCCCCCGCGGCCTGGGCTTCCCGTGCGGGCCGCCGCACCGCTTGCAGGTGGCGGTCAGCTCCAACTCCCCGGCGGGGACGCCGAGATGGGCACCGGCCACGGTGCGGGCCAGGGCGTGCGCGGTGAGGTGCAGGGCCCGGGCGGCGGGCTGCCGCAGCCGGTCCGCGCGCTCCCGCGCGGCGTCGTCGAGGAGGCCGCGCAGCAGCGGGTGGGCGTCGCGGGCCGACGCCCACCACAGCTGGCAGGTGCCGGGCCGCAGCGCCGGGACCGGCCCCGCGGTCCCGGCGGTCACAGCCCGCCGTCCACGGGCAGCACGGCGCCGGTGACGTACGAGGCGCGGTCCGAGGCCAGGAAGGCGGCGACCTCGGCGACCTCCGTGGCGAGCCCGGTCCTTCCGAGCGCGGTGCGGTCGGCGACCTGCGCCCTGACCTGCTCGTCGAGGGCGGCGGACATGTCGGTGTCGATGAGGCCCGGGGCGACCGCGTTGACCCGGATGCCGCGCCGGCCGACCTCCTTCGCGAGGGAGCGCGAGAAGGCGATGATGCCGGCCTTGGACGCCGCGTAGTTGGTCTGCCCGGCGTTGCCGTACAGGCCGGACACGGAGGCGACGGTGACGATGCTGCCCGCCCGGCGCTTCATCATCGGGAAGACCACGGACCGGCAGACGTGGTAGACGCCGTCGAGGTTGGTGTCCATGACGTCGTGCCAGTCGCCGTCGGCCATCATCAGCAGCGGCTTGTCCCGGGTGACGCCGGCCGAGGTGACGGCGACCGCCACCGGGCCGAAGTCCGCCTCGGTCTCCTCCACCCAGTCCCGCACGGACGCGGCGTCGGAGACGTCGACCCGCCGGGCGAGCGCCCGGGCGCCTAGGCCGTCGAGCTCCTTCTCCAGGAGTGCGGCGGCCTGTTCGTTGCCGCGGTAGCAGAACGAGACGTCGTGCCCGTCCCGGGCGAGGCGCAGGGCCACCGCCCGGCCGATGCCGCGCGAGCCGCCGCTGATCAGCGCGACGGGCCGGGGACCGGCCGCCGTGCCGCCGCTCATCCGGCCGCTCCGTCCGTCAGCAGCCGCAGCACGGCGCAGCCCACCGGGCCGTCCGGGTCGGCGGCGGTGAGCAGCGCGATCCGGCCCGGCGCGCCGGGCTCCGACAGGAGCGCCGCGAGCTGGTACGCCCCGGTCGCCGCGGCCGTCTCGCCGAGCAGCGCCACGGACGCCGCCCGGTCCCGGGCCGCCGCGGGGAACAGCTCCTCGTGCACCCGGCGCTCCTGGTCGCCGGCGGTGCCGGGGGCCTCGGAGGGCACGGCCGCCCAGACGCCGGCCGCGGTGGTGCCCGCCTCGGCGAGCGCCGCGTCGACGGCGGCCGCGAGCGCGCCGGCGAAGTCGCCGTCCGGCGCGACCCGGTGGTGGACCGCGAGGACCTCGGCGAGCGGGGTGCCGGTCGCGGTGCCGACGGGTTCGAGCAGGACCATCACGCAGCCCTCGCCGAGGACGGTGCCAGCGCCGTGCGCCGCGCGCGTCAGGTGCGCGCGGGTCGCCGAGTACTCCTCGGCGGAGCCGGCGAGGACCCGCTCGGCGCGCCCGTCGGCGAGCAGCCGGCGCGCCTGGTCGAGCGCGACGAGGCCGGAGAGCCGGCCGGCCGCCACGGTGGTGTTGGGGCCCTTGAGGCGGTGGCGGATCGCGCTCGCCGAGGCGGCCCGGTTCATCGCCATGTTGGGGGTCTTCGACGGCGACACGTCGATGGGGCTGGCGCCTTCGAGGGAGGACTTGGTGAACTCCATGAACCCCTGGACGCTGCCGGAGGCGATGCCGAGGACGAGGCCGGTGCCCAGCTCCTCGTCCTCGCCCACCGGCCCGGTGCCGGCCAGCAGCTCCCGGACGGTCACCGCGGTGAGGCCGGTGAGCCGGTCCATGCCGCGGGTGCCGGCCTTGCCCAGCGCGTCGCGGACCTCGAAGCCGGGCACGACGCGGGCGGTCGTCTCCGGGTCCGAGGTCCACTCCTCGGGACCGGCGGACTCGGGCGCGGCGGTGCGGGCGCGCAGCGCGGCGGCGAGCGGGGCGCGGCCCGTGCCGTACGGCGACACGGCCGACCATGCGGTGATGACCGCGGTGCTCATCGGGCGTACTCCCCTCGGGGGCTGTCGTGGCGGCCGAGCAGGACGACGGCGTTGTTGCCGCCGAACGCGAGGCCGTTGTTCTGCACGATCCGCACGTCGGCCGGGACGGAGGCGTTCGGTACGACGTCGACCGGGCAGTCCGGGTCGGTGGTCCGGTGGTTGGCCGTCGGCGGGACGAAGCCGTGCCGGATGGCGAGCGCCGAGGCGATGGCGCCGAGGGCGCTGGCGGCCCCCATGGTGTGCCCGATCATCGCCTTGACGCCGACGGTGCGCGGCGGACGGTCGCCGTAGACCTCGCGGATGGCCGCGATCTCGGTGGTGTCGTTGGTGGGGGTGCCGGTGCCGTGCGCGGAGATCAGGTCGACCTCCTCCGGTTTGACGGACGCGTTCTCCAGGGCGAGCCGGATGCAGCGGGCGACGCTGTCCCGCTCCGGTGCCGTGGGGTGCGAGGCGTCGCAGTTGATGCCGTAGCCGAGGACCTCGGCGTAGATCTCCGCGCCGCGGGCGCGCGCGGACTCCTCGGACTCCAGGAGGAGCAGGCCCGCGCCCTCGCCGGTGAGCAGCCCCATCCGGTCGGTGTCGAAGGGGCGGCACTCGTCGGGGGCGATGAGGCCGAGCCGGGCGAAGCCCGCGAAGGTCTTGCGGTTGAGGGCGTCGGCGCCGCCGACGAGGGCCCATTCGGCGCGGCCGGCGCGGATGGCGTCGAAGCCGGCGCCGATCGCGTAGTTGCCGGCGGCGCAGGCGGTGGCGACGGTGGACGGCTCCACGTCGGACAGGCCGAGTTCGCGGACGACGCCGAGCGCGAGGCCGCCGGTGGCGGTGCGGCTCAGCGACGCGCCGGTGAAGGCGGCGAGACCGAGGGCGAGCGCGGACTCGGTGAGCAGGTCCAGCTCGCCGACCTCGCCGTCGGTGGTGCCGACGACGACGGTGCCGCGCCGGGCCCGCAGCCACTCCTCGTCGAGCCCGGCGTCGTCGAGCGCCATCCGGGCCGCGGCGGCGGCGAACTGGGTGGCGCGGCCGGTCCGTTCGGGCTCGAGGCGGTGGAGCCGGGCGGCGGCGTCGAAGCCGTTGACCTGGTGGCCGCGGCGGCTGGGGAAGCCGGTGGTGTCGAAGACGCTGATGTCCCCGGTGCCGACCCGCCCGGCCCGCAGGCCCTCGGTGAACTCCGCGACCCCGTCGCCGATGCTGGAGAGCGCGCCGCAGCCGGTGAGGACGACGCGGCGCGGCTCCGCGACGGGGCGGGCGGCCGCCGTACGTGCGGTGCTCCCCGCCGGTTCCGTGCGGGCGGCGCTCCCGGCCGGCTCCGTACGTGCGGCGCCCCCGGCCGGCGCCGTGCGGTCGGCGCTCACGGCCGGCGCCGTTCGGCGGTGGCGAGGACGCCGAGGACGGCCTCCAGGTTGACCAGCTTGGCGAGGTCGTCCTGGGGGATGACGACGCCGAGCTCCTTCTCGATGCGGGAGAGGATCTCGATGGCGCCCAGGGAGTCGGCGCCGTGGTCCTCGATGAACAGGCTGGTGGCCGTGAGCTCGTCGTCCTCCAGCTCCAGGATGTCGACGATGATGGCCCGTACGGCCGTGACGTCCACGGTGTTCGCAGTCATGGCGGTTGCCTCTCGGGTCGGTACGGCCTGGTTCTCAGGCGGCGTTGCGGATGAGGGAAGCGGGGCGCATGTCGGTCCAGGTGCGCTCGATGTGGGCGAGCGCGGCCTCGCGGGGGCCGGCGGGGAGGACGGTGGTCCAGCCGTCCGGTACGGCGGCGAACTCGGGCCAGAGGCAGTGCTGCCCCTCGTCGTTGACCAGCACCAGGAAGGTGCCGCTGTCGTCGTCGAACGGGTTGTTCTTCATGGTTTCTCTTCCTCGGTGTGTACGTCCGGGATTCCGCGGCCCGACCCGTTCGGGATTCCGCGGCCTGCTTTCTCGGGGGCCGCGGGGGAATCCGCCGGGATTCCGGCGGATTCCCCCGCGCGCCGGTCAGCGCAGGGTGTCGAGGTGGGCGGCGATGATCCGGCCGATCGCCCGCTGCGGTGCGGGCCGCATCATTCCGTCGTGGTCGGAGGCGATGCTGTGGTGGGTGATCCGGCCGCCGACGTGCGGCTCCCACACGGCGACCGTCGGGGAGTCCTGCGCGGTGCCCTCGGCGGCCGACAGGAAGAGCACGTCCCCGCCGAAGCGGTCCGGCGCGAACTCGGCGCTGAGCACCGCGTGGTTGCGCACGATCCGCAGCAGCCGGGCGAGCTGCTCCTCGTCGAGGCCGGCCAGCGGGTTGGCGTCCCGCCGGAACAGCTCCAGGACCTCGGAGAGGGTGGGCTCGCCGCCGGCGAACGCCGCCGCGTCGTACCCGCAGTACTCCAGGATCTTGGCGAGCAGCGCCCGGTCGTCCGGGATGCCGTCGGGCTCCGGGACCGGGTAGCCGTCGAGGTTCACGAGGAGCGCGACCCGGTGCCCGAGTCCTTCGAGGCGGGTGGCCGCCGCGTGGGCGAGGAGTCCGCCGAAGGACCAGCCGAGAAGATGGTAAGGCCCGGTGGGCTGAATTTCCAGAATTCTGCGGACGTATTCTTCCGCCATTTCCGGGATGCTCGTCGGAAGCGGTGCTTCCGAAATGATTCCGGACGTCTGGAAACCATAGACCGGGAATTCCTTCGCCAGGTGCTCGGCGAGCCCCAGGTAGGGCCAGCTGAGGCCCACGCCGCCGTGCAGGAAGAACAGCGGCTCGCGGCTGCCGTCCGGCCGGATGGGCAGCAGCGTCTCGAACGCCTCGGTGAGCAGCGCGGGCCGCCGCCCGGCCGTCCCGCCGTCGGCCGGCCGGGTCGCGGCGAGTTCGCCGGCCCGCTCGGCCAGCGCGCGCAGCGCCCGGAACCAGCCCTCGGCCAGGGCGCCCGCGTCGTCCGGGGCGAGGAGCTGTCCCGCCCACGTCCAGGTGGCCACCAGGACCGGCCCGTCGGGGCCGTCCTCGACCAGGGCGTCCACCTCCACGGTGTGGCCCAGCGGCATCCCGCCGGACGTCGCCGCGAAGCCCTCCCGGGCCTCGGGAGCGGCCGCCCAGCCGCCGTCGTACGACTCCACCGCGGCGAACCGGCCCAGGTAGTTGAAGCCGAGCTGCGGATCGCGCGCGGGCAGCGCGGAAGGACCGTCGCCCAGGTGGCGCAGGACGCCGTGGCCCAGTCCGTGGTCCGCGAGGGCCGAGAGCTGCTCGCGCATCTCCTTGACGGCCTGTTCGGCGCCGAGCGGGGCGGCCCGCAGCAGCACCGGATGGGTGCTGGTGAACCAGCCGACCGTCCGGGACAGGTCGACGCCCTCGCCCGACTGCTCGCGCCCGTGCGACTCGACCTCGACCAGCAGGCTCCGGCCGCGCCACTCGGCGACCGCGAGGCCGAGGCCGGCCAGCAGCACGTCCTGGACCTCCGCGTGGAAGGCGGACGGGCCGTGCTCCAGGAGCGGACCGGTGTGCTCGGCCGGCAGGGCGAGCCGCAGCGTGCGGGCGGTGGCGTACGTGTCCCGGGCCGGGTCCAGGGCCCGCGCCCCGACCGGCCGCTCCTCGCGGTCCAGCAGCTTCGTCCAGTACGGGAGTTCGCCTGCGCGGGCGGCAACCTGCCCGCGCAGGAGGCCGGCCCAGTGGCGCAGGGAGGTGCCGACCGGGTCGAGCGCCGCGCCGGGCCGCTCGTACGCGGCGAGCAGGTCGGGCAGCAGCACCCGCCAGGAGACGCCGTCCACCACCAGGTGGTGCAGCATCAGGACCAGCCGGCCGGGACGCTCGGCCCCGCGGTCGATCCACACGGCCTGCAGGACGGTCCCCTCGCGCGGGGCGAGCCGGTCGCGCGCGGCCTCCGACTGGGCGGCGACCGCCCGCCGCAGCAGCGTCTCGTCCTCGTACGCGCGGTGCGAGGCGTCGACGCGGGCCACCAGCGGGGCGACCGGGACGGTGCCCGGCTCACCGACCACGAGCCGCCAGTCGGCGGCGCTCCCGCCGGTCAGCCGCAGCCGCAGCGCGTCGTGGTGGTCGACGACCCGCTGGAGCGCGCCGGTGAGCCGCTCCAGGTCCAGGTCCGCGGGGGTGGTGAGGACGACGGACTGGTTGAACCCGTCGATCGGGCCGCCCCCTTCGAGGAGCCGCAGCACGACGGGGGTGGGGGCGAAGGCGCCCACGCCGTCGTCGGTGCCGACGGTCTCGACCGGCTCGGCCTCGTCGACGGCCGCGGCGAGCGCGGCCACCGTCTTGTGGGTGAAGACGTCGGCCGCGGTGACCCGCAGCCCGGCCCGCCGGGCGCCGGCCACGACCTCGATGGAGCGGATGCTGTCGCCGCCCAGGTCGAAGAAGCTGTCGTCGATGCCGACGGCGGGCAGGCCCAGCACGGTCGCGAAGACCTCGCCCAGGACGCGCTCGGCCTCGGTGCGGGGCTTCCGCGCGGGGCCCGTGGTGTGCGCCGAGGGGTCGGGGGCGGGCAGTGCCTTGCGGTCGACCTTGCCGTTCGGGGTGAGCGGCAGCGCGTCCAGGGTGAGCAGCGCGCTCGGCACCATGTAGTCCGGCAGGAGCGCGCCGAGCGCCGTGCGCGGGTCCTCGGTGGTGCCGATGAGGTAGCCGACGAGGCGTCCGTGGTGGACGGTGGCGGCGGCGTCGGTGATGCCGGGCAGGCGGCGCAGGGCGGTTTCGACCTCGCCGAGTTCGATGCGGTGGCCGCGGATC
>NZ_JNXJ01000065.1:0-23374 GCF_000716625.1 Streptomyces bikiniensis
TCTCCAGGAACGGGACCACGTCGTCCGGGCCCTCGGGACCGCCGAAGGAGAGCAGCAGCAGGGCGTCGTACGGGGCGGGATCGTGCTGATCGGACATGGCACCGATCCTCCCACCCGACCCCGGGGGCGGGTGGCGCGGCCCGTCGGAAGGGGTGCCGGCGGCCGTCGGCGCCGGACGCCCGGAAAAGGGGGATGATCCATTCAGTTCAAAGCCGTAGGCTTTAGCTGTTAACTACACGTGCCCGGCGGTCGCGCAGGGGTGCGTGCCGAGTCGTCGCGCGGAGCCAGCTCCGAAGCACGGAGATTCCGGAGACCCTCTTGCCCAGTCCCTACCGCGCGATCTTCGCGGCGCCCGGAACGGCGTCGTTCTCCATCGCCGGTTTCTTCGGCCGGATGCCCCTGTCCATGATGGGCATCGGCATCGTCACCATGATCTCGCAGGTCACCGGCCGTTACGGCCTGGCCGGCGCGCTCTCGGCGACGCTCGCGGCGTCCGCCGCGGTCCTCGGCCCCCTGGTCTCGCGCCTGGTCGACCGGCACGGGCAGCGCCGGGTGCTCCGGCCGGTGACGCTGGTGTCGCTCGCCGCGGGCACCGGGCTCCTCCTCTGCGTGCAGCAGGGGGCGCCGGACTGGACGTTCTTCGTCTTCACCGCCGCGATCGGCTGCGTGCCGAGCGTCGGGGCGATGATCCGGGCCCGCTGGGCCGAGATCTACCGGGGCGAGGGACGGAGCCTGCACACGGCGTACTCCTGGGAGTCGATCGTCGACGAGGTGTGCTTCATCTTCGGCCCGATCATCTCCATCGGCCTGTCGACGACCTGGTTCCCCGAGGCCGGTCCGCTGCTCGCCGGGGTGTTCCTCGCGATCGGCGTCTTCTGGCTGACCGCGCAGCGCTCCACGGAGCCCCGGCCGCACCCCCGGCGGGGCGCCGAGCGGGACGCCTCCCTGCTCCGCTCCCCCGGCCTGCGGGTCCTGATCCTCGCCTTCGTCGCCACCGGCGCCGTCTTCGGCTCGGTGGACGTGGTGACCGTGGCCTTCGCCGAGGAGCGGGGGCACAAGGCCGCCGCCAGCCTCGTCCTGGCCGTCTACGCCCTCGGCTCCTGTCTGGCCGGGGCCGTCTTCGGACTGCTCCACCTCAAGGGCGAGCCGTCCCGCAGGTGGCTGCTGGGCGTCTGCGCGATGGCCGTGAGTATGATCCCCCTCCTACTGGCCGGGAACCTGCCGTTGCTGGCCGTGGCGCTCTTCGTCGCGGGCCTCTCCATCGCACCTACGATGGTGACCACGATGGCCCTCGTCGAAGCGCACGTACCGCGCACCAAGCTGACCGAGGGCATGACCTGGACGGGTACGGGTCTCGCGATCGGCGTGGCGCTCGGCTCCTCGGCCGCCGGCTGGGTGGTCGACGCGTCGGGAGCGGAAGCGGGGTACGTGGTGCCCGTCGTCTCGGGCGCGGCCGCGGTCGTGGTGGGTCTCCTCGGACACCGCCGGCTGCGCACGCCGGCACCGAACCGGGAGGGGCAGCGTGAGCGGGACGACGACAGCGGGGTCGGGGAGCAGCAGGACGGCGAGCGGTCCGTGGCGTAACTGGGCGGGGAACGTCACCTCCCGGCCGGTCCGCGAGGTGAGCCCGGCCTCGGCCGAGGAGCTCGCCGAGGCGGTGCGCCGGGCGGCCGAGGACGGGCTGCGGGTGAAGACGGTCGGCACCGGCCACTCCTTCACCTCGATCGCGGCCACCGACGGCGTGCTGATCCGGCCGGGGCTGCTGACCGGGATCCGGCGGATCGACCGCGGGGCGATGACCGTGACGGTCGAGTCCGGCACCCCCCTGAAACGGCTCAACGTGGCGCTGGCCCGGGAGGGCCTGTCGCTCACGAACATGGGCGACATCATGGAGCAGACCGTCGCCGGGGCCACCTCCACCGGCACCCACGGCACGGGCCGCGACTCGGCGTCGACGGCGGCGCAGATCCGCGCCCTCGAACTGGTGACGGCCGACGGGCAGCTGCTGACCTGTTCGGAGAAGGAGAATCCGGAGGTCTTCGCGGCCGCCCGGATCGGGCTCGGCGCCCTCGGCGTGGTCACCGCGATCACCTTCGCGGTGGAGCCGGTCTTCCTGCTCACCGCGCGCGAGGAGCCGATGAGCTTCGACCGGGTCACCGCGGAGTTCGACGCGCTGCACGCGGAGAACGAGCACTTCGAGTTCTACTGGTTCCCCCACACGGACAACTGCAACACCAAGCGCAACAACCGCAGCGCGGGCCCCGCCGCCCCTCCCGGGCGGATCAGCGGCTGGGTGGAGGACGAGCTCCTCTCCAACGGGGTCTTCCAGCTCGCCTGCTCGCTGGGCAGGGCGGTGCCGCCGGTCGTCCCCGCGCTCGCCAAGGTCTCCAGCCGGGCCCTGTCGGCCCGTACGTACACCGACATCCCGTACAAGGTCTTCACCTCGCCGCGCCGGGTGCGCTTCGTGGAGATGGAGTACGCGCTGCCGCGCGAGGCCGCGGTCGCCGCGCTGCGCGAGCTCAAGGCGATGGTCGAGCGGTCGCCGCTCAAGGTGAGCTTCCCCGTCGAGGTGCGCACGGCCCCGGCGGACGACATCGCGCTGTCCACGGCCGAGGGCCGGGAGACCGCCTACATCGCCGTCCACCTCTACAAGGGGACGCCCCACCGGGCGTACTTCACCGCGGTGGAGCGCATCATGACGGCGCACGGGGGGCGCCCCCACTGGGGCAAGCTGCACACCCGCGACGCCGCCTACTTCTCCGAGGTCTACCCGCGCTTCGCCGAGTTCACGGCGCTGCGCGACCGGCTCGACCCGGACCGGCTCTTCGCCAACGACTACCTGCGGCGGGTGCTGGGCGACTGACTCGTCGGCCGGCGCGTGAGAACGGCCGGCGCGTGAGAACGGGCGACGCGCGAGGACGGGCGACGCGCGAGGACGGGCGACGCGCCGAAAAGGCAGGCGCGTGAAAACGGCCGCCACGCGGGTGCGTGGCGGCCGTTCACGTCGGGCGGGTCCGTCATTCGGCTCCGGGTTCCGCGCCCGTCCCGGCGCCGGGTCCCGACGGGGCCGGGACCGACGGGGCGGTCGGGTCCCCGGTCGGCCCCGTGCCGGTGGACGGCTCCCCGGTCGGGGCGGTCGGTCCCGTGGTGGGTCCGGTCGGCCCGGGCGAGGGCGTCGTCCCGCCGTCGGTGGGGGCGGAGGAGGACGGCCCGGTCGACGGGGTCCCGGTTCCGGTCCGTCCGGTGTCCGGCCGTCCGGATTCCCCGCCGCCCGGGCTCGGGGTGGCCCCCGGCCCGGAGCCGGCGCCGTCCCCGGGCCGCCCGGTGCCGTCGGAGGAACCGGAGGGCGCGGGGGTGGTCTCCCCGCCCGGCTCCGGCGCGTCCTGTCCGCCGTCGCCGCCGCCGCGGACGGCCGAACCGAAGGTCGTGGTCCCCTGCCGGCCGCTGAAGTCCTCCCCGGCGACCAGCTCGTAGGTGGTGATGCCGCCCATGGTGACGCCGAAGACCAGGGCGGCGGCGACCGCCGGGCGCCTCCAGCCCCGGACCCGGGTGCCGTGGACGGTCGCCTCGCCGAACTCCTCCCGCTCGGGGAGCGGCGGCGGGACCGCGGCGAGCAGCAGGGTGGGGTCGTCCGTGCGGGGTGCGGGGACGGCGGTGGCCCCGCGGGCGGTGCGGGCGGCGAGCGGGAGCCGGCGGGGCTTCGGCCGGGCGGCGGCGGTCGCGCCGCGGACCTGCTCGCCGGTGCGCCGGAAGACGTACTGGAAGAACGGACCGCCGCAGGTGGCGATGACGCTGATCACTCCGGCGCCGACGATCGTGCCGTACACCCCGAGGGTCGAGGCGAGCTTGGCGGCGACGACCGCGGCCAGGGCGCTGCCCGAGACCTGGGCCACGCTCAGGTCGATCCTTCCCCTGCCGCTCTCCGCGTCCTTCTCCCGCCCCTCCGCCGCCGCTTCCTCCTCCGCCTCCTTCGGCTCGTCCGTGTCGGTCTCCGGCCTCTGGCGCATCTCCAACCCCTGCTGACTCATCCGAGTGCCTTGCACCCAGAAGGGACAAATGGGGGAAGTGAATAGTTCCGTTTCCGCTCTTTCTGTGAAGAGCGCCACGCACGGGGCAAGATCGCGGAGACTCAACTCCCGCACGGCCCGAGAAGTTGGGCGGCGCGCCGGTCCACCCAGGTGGCCCGAATGGAGTACATTGACGAAACCTGGGTCCGGACGCCCTCACGGGTGCCCGGGATCGCGGGAAGGGGGCCGGAGACGGCACTCGAACCGGCGGCGCTCGACATCGCACGGGAACCGGCTGCACAGAGTGACCGCCAGTCACTCCGCGTAGCAGATGGGTAACCGTGCCATAACGGCGTTCCAGGGTCCACGCCCGACACGCGGGCAACTCGGCAAGGTAGTGGCAGGCTGCACCCGGGCAGGCCACACTCGACTAGCGGAAGCAGCGACGCACGTGACGTCGGCAGGCACCACCCGGGAGGTCCCCATGCCCGAACTGCGTGTCGTGGCCGTCTCCAACGACGGCACACGACTGGTGCTGAAGGCTGCTGACAGCACGGAGTACACACTTCCGATCGACGAGCGGCTCCGCGCCGCCGTGCGCAACGACCGCGCGCGCCTCGGCCAGATCGAGATCGAGGTGGAGAGCCACCTCCGCCCCCGCGACATCCAGGCGCGGATACGAGCCGGTGCCTCCGCGGAGGAGGTCGCCCAGCTCGCCGGCATCCCCGTCGACCGCGTGCGCCGCTTCGAGGGCCCCGTGCTCGCGGAGCGCGCCTTCATGGCGGAGCGGGCCCGCAAGACCCCGGTCCGCAGGCCCGGGGAGAACAGCGGCCCCCAGCTCGGCGAGGCGGTGCAGGAGCGGCTGCTGCTGCGCGGCGCCGAGAAGGACACCGTGCAGTGGGACTCCTGGCGACGGGACGACGGCACCTGGGAGGTGCTGCTCGTCTACCGCGTCGCGGGCGAGGTCCACACCGCCAGCTGGACGTACGACCCGCCCCGGCGGCTCGTCCAGGCCGTGGACGACGAGGCGCGGGCCCTGATCGGCGAGACGGACGACACGATCGCCGCCGCGCCGGAGCCCAGCTTCCCGTTCGTGCCGCGCATCGCCCGGCTGCCCCGGGACCGGCCGCTCGACCGCGCCCTGGACCGCCAGCTGGAGCGGGCCCCCTCCCCCTCGTCCGAGGGGGAGGACGAGCGGGACTCCCTGACGAGCCTCCTGGAGGCCGTACCGAGTTTCCGGGGCGACATGGTCGTGCCCGAGCAGCCGGACTCCTCCGAGCCCGCCGAGGAGCCCGAGGTGGAGGAGCCGCCGGCCCCGGCCGCCTCGGCGGGCGCGGGCGCCGCGTACGCCGACGTCCTCATGCCCCGCGCGGTCTCGGGCCACCGCGACCGCCTCACCGGCACCACGGACCGCCAGGCCGAGGCGGACGGCGTCCGCCCGGGGCGGCGGGCGGCGGTGCCCAGCTGGGACGAGATCGTCTTCGGCACCCGGAGGAAGAAGCAGGACTGACCTCCGTACGGAACCGACCTCCGTACGGAGGTGTACGACGGGGCCCGCGCCGCGGTTGCGGCGCGGGCCCCGTCGCGTCCGGTGCTACCGCGGGTCCGGGCCCGTGGCCACCGGGCGGGACGGGTCGGCGGACCACTCCGACCAGGAGCCGGCGTAGAGGGCGGCCGGGATGCCCGCGATCTCCAGGGCGAGCACCTCGTGGGCGCCGGAGACGCCGGAGCCGCAGTAGACCGCGACCGGGGTCCCCTCGGCCGCGCCCAGGGCCGTGAACCGGTCCCTCAGGGCGCCGGCGGCCAGGAAGAGGCCCCCGGCGCCGACGTTCTCGGTCGTCGGGGCCGAGACCGCGCCCGGGATGTGCCCGCCGACGCGGTCGATCGGCTCCACGTCCCCGCGGTAGCGCTCGGCCGCCCGCGCGTCCAGGAGCAGCCCCGAGCGGGCGAGGGCCGCCGCCCCGTCGGCGTCGAGCAGGCCGAGGGCGCCCGGCTCCGGCCGGAAGTCGCCGGGCTCGGGCGCGGGGACCTTCTCCGTGAGTTCGCCCGTCCAGGCCGCGAGGCCGCCGTCCAGGACCCGCACGTCCGGGTGGCCCGCCCAGCGGAGCAGCCACCAGGCGCGGGCGGCGCCCCAGCCGGAGCCGCCGTCGTAGGCGACGACCGGCCGGTCCGCCGAGACACCCGCGCGGCGCATCGCGGCGCCGAAGACCTCGGGGTCGGGCAGCGGGTGGCGGCCGCCGCTCCCGGGCGGTCCCGCGAGCTCCGTGTCCAGGTCGACGTAGACCGCGCCGGGCAGGTGGCCGGCCTCGTAGGCGGGCCGTCCGGGCGGGCCGCCGAGCGCCCAGCGGACGTCCAGGAGGACCGGCGGCCGGGCCCCGGCCGACTCGCTCAGCAGTTCGCTTGCGGAGATGATGGGCTTCATGGATGCCATACTCGCGCAGCCGCACGGCCGCGCGGGACGGACCCGGCGTCTTCCCGCGGGATCGCGCCACGACGCGGTACGGCCGGGGCGCACCGCGCCGCCACCGGTGCCACCATCGGCCGGGGGCACGGCCACGACGATGGTCCGAGGAGAGGGTGACGATGACCGAGGCGACTCGGCGCCCACCCGGCACACCCTGTTGGGTGAGCCTGATGGTGCACGGGCTTGACGCCACGCAGGAGTTCTACCAAGCGCTCTTCGGCTGGGAGTTCGTGCCCGGCCCCGAGCAGCTCGGCCCGTACGTCCGCGCCCTGCTCGGCGGCAGGGAGGTGGCGGGCATCGGCCGGCTGCCGGTCGACCGGCACCTGCGCATCGCCTGGACCCCCTACCTGGCCACCGGGAACGCCGACGAGACCGCCGAGGGCGTCCGGGCCTGCGGCGGCACCGTCGCGGTGGGCCCGCTGGACGCCGGCGAGGCGGGCCGGATGGCGATCTGCTCCGATCCGACGGGCGCGGTCTTCGGCGTCTGGCAGGCCGAGGCGCACCACGGCACGGCGACGGCGGGGCCGCCGGGGACCCCGGTGTGGAACGAGCTGCTCACGTACGAGACCTCGATCGGCAAGTTCTACCGGACGGTCTTCGGCTTCGAGCTGGAGCCGGTCGACTCGCCCGGGAACGACTACGCGACGCTCTTCGTGGACGGGTCCCCCGTGGCCTCCCTGCACGGTGTCGGCGACGCGCTGCCCCGGGACCGGGGCCCGCACTGGATGACGTACTTCGAGGTGGCCGACGTGGACGCGGCCGCCCGGCTCGTCGTGGAGCTGGGCGGCCGGGTGCTGTCCCCGCCGCGCGACGGCACGGCGGGGCGGCTCGCCCTGGTGGCGGACCCGGAGGGCGCGGTCTTCACCCTGGTCAGGTCGGGCGGGCGCTGACCGGGACGGGCCGCGTGCGCGTGCGGCCCCGGCCGGTCAGCCGCGGCGGCTCCGCGCGAGGCTCCGGCGCAGCCGGGACGCGGCGCCCGGGGCCGGCGCCGCCGTTCCGCCCGGCAGGCCGAGCAGGGTCAGCCGCTCGGCGTCGAAGTGGTGGGCGGTGCCGGGGGTGTCGTGGTGGGCGGCCAGGAAGCGGGCGGCCTCCTCCCGGAGCCCCGGGTGGCTGGTGTGCCGCATGCAGTAGCCGACGGCCCGGACCAGGGGCGTGAGCGAGGCGGGGGCCGGTCCGGGGACGGCGGGCTCCTCGCCCCGCTCCAGGTCCGCGACGAGGTGGTCGACCACGGTCAGCGGGATGCGGTTACTGTTCTCGAAGGGGGTGAGCCGTGCGAGGACCTCGGCCGTGCCCACGCGCGCGACGGGCACGCCGTAGTACACGGCGGCGGTGAGCATCGCCGTGGAGAAGCAGCCGACGACGAGCCGGGGCCTGCACCGCTCGTAGAAGGTCTCGGCGAGCAGCGGCCCGTCGAGGACCGTCAGGCGCACGCCGGTCCGTTCCGCCTCCGCGTCGAGGGCCCGGGAGTAGCGGACGGGGGCGCTCGGGTGCGGCTTGAAGACGACCGAGCGGTGTCCGGCGGCGGCCGCCCCGCGCAGCATCCGTACGTGCAGCTCCTCTTCCTCCTCGGCGGTGAGGAGGTTGAGGGCGGCGAGGTACTGGCCGAGCAGGAGGGCCGTGGGCCCGTCGGCGGCCGCCCGCGCGAGCGCCGGGTCGTCGGCGGCCTCCTCGGCGATCTCGGCGAGGACGGCACGGAAGGCGGCGTCGGGGACGATCTCGGGCTCGACGTCGTACTCGCTCAGGAGGAGGGGCCGCAGGCCCGGCACCAGGTCGAGGTGGAGGACCCGGCGGACGCGGCAGGCGACCGACTGGGCGAGGTCGTTGCGGGTGGGGCCGTAGCTCATCAGGCCGTCGGCGTAGACGTGCACGGAGCTCTCGGCGAAGGCGACGGCGAGCGCCTTCGCGGGGTTGACCTGGATGGACTCGACGGCCAGCTCCACCGGGGCGTCGCCCAGGTCCCAGGCGGTGCGCAGCACGCGCTGCCAGAGCGGGGCCTCCTCGGGGCGGGGGGCCCAGGCGGCGGGGTGGTACGGGTGGATCGTCTCGTTCCAGTCGAGGACGCCGTCGAAGCGGGCGGCGATCCGGTCGTAACCGGTCATGGCCTCCAGGCGCAGCGCGGTCTCCGGGATCTCGGCGTTGTGCGAGACGAGCAGGAGCCGGCGGGCGTCCTCGCGGGGGCCGAACAGCCCGGCGTCGAGGGCGGCGGCCAGGGTGGCGGCGCCGTAGAGGGTGGAGACCTGGAAGACCTGGACGGGGCGGGCGTCGGAAGGCGTCCGGGAGGCAGGGGTCGGGACCGTGCCGGAAGTCGTGTCGGGAGCCATGGTTCAGGCGGTCCTTCCGGTCTCGCGCAGGCTCCGGAGGAGGGTGCTGCGGCGGGTGTCCATGGTGGCGAGGGTCTCGTCGAGGACCCGCTGCGGCATGCGGCGCAGCGCGTCGCCGACGTTGGCGCGCAGCCGTGCGGCGACGGCGGGGTCGTACTTCTCGGCCTTGCCCATGTGGAAGGCGATCATCGCGCAGTACGTGCGGACCGCCTTCGGCAGGAACCGGTCCGCCTCGGCGTCCTCGGAGACGTCGGCGAGCAGGAGGTCGTACGAGGGGATGAAGTCCAGCTGCCGGTTGTCGGTGATCTGGGTGAGCGAGGTGGTGACGCCCCGCCGGTAGAAGACGCCGTGCAGGGAGAGCGCCGCGAAGGTGCGGGCCTTGAGGTGCAGCCGCCAGATCCAGAGGCGGTCCTCCGCGGTCCTCAGGGACGTTTCGAAACGGGACGCGCCGTTCTCGAAGAGGCGGCTGCTGTACATGCCGAAGGGGACGAAGGGATAGTCCACCATCGTCACCATGCCGGCCGGCGAGATGCCGTCCCTGGGGTCCATCACGGTGTCGCGCAGTTTGGCGGGGGCGTAGCGGATCTGGCGCTTGCGGCCCTCCGACAGGACGTGGTCGGTACGGGCGAAGTCGCACTCCAGGCGGGAGATTCCGGCGACGGCGGCGCTCAGGTGGCCGGGTGCGTACCAGTCGTCCCCGTCGAGGAAGGTGAGGTAGTCGCCGCGCGCCGCGTCGATCCCGGTGTTGCGCGCCTGGGCGACGCCGAGGTTCGTCTCGTGCCGGATGACGGTGGCGTTCGGCAGGCGGTCGCGCCAGCGGTCGAGGATTTCCGGGGTGTCGTCCGTCGAGCAGTCGTCGACCAGCAGGAACTCGAATGCGGGATCGGCGTTGTTCACGAGGCTGCGCAGGGTGTCGGGGGCATAGGCCCCGACATTGTGGAACGGTACGACGACGGACAGTTTCGGCACTCGGTTTCCCCACGCTGAATCGGACTGTTGAACGCCGCTCACGGCTGGACGCCGTTCACGGCGGGTACGGTAACGCTCCGCTTCTCCGGGCGAACGAGCCTCGTGTGCACGCCGGGTGAACTCTTTCCGTCCTCTCGGAGAACCCGGTGCGGCCCGTCACCCGCGGGTCCGCCGGCGGTGCAGGACGCCCGTCGCGGCGAGCGCGAGGAGCGCGGCCGCGCCGACGGCGCCGCCCAGCCGGAGGCCCGGCGGCCGGAAGGAGCAGTGGACCGTGTCGGCCCGCCCGTCGAGGGGGACGGCGACGAGCCCCCCGTACGCGCGCGCGGGGCGGAGGTCCGCGTCCCCGGCGGCGCAGCTCCAGCCGGAGATCCGGGGTACGGCGAGGACGGCGACGCCCGTACTGCCCGGCGGGAGTTCGGCGGTGACGGTGTGTCCGGTGGTACGGACCCGGGTGGCGCCGGTGGCGGTGAGCCGGTCCACGGCGGTGTCGAGCCGGGCGCGGACCAGGCAGCCGACCGGTTCCCCGGGCAGCCGCGGCTCGCCCTCGGCGTCGAGGGCGATCCGCACCTCGCCGGAGGCGGGCACGTTGCCGAGGGCGCCCATGGCCGCGCTGACGGCCGGCGGCTTGCCGTCGAACTTCACGGGCCTCTGCTCCGCGAGGGCCGCCGTGCCCCGGTACTCGGGCGCCCAGAACCAGACTTCGGAGCCGGCCGGACAGCGGGCGGTGAGGGTGCGGTCGGTGCGGCGGAGGGCGGGCAGCTCGTACACGGAGGCGCCGAGCAGGCGTTCCTGCCGGGCGAAGGCGGAGTCCCCGGAGGGGCCGGCCGGACGCGGCGAGGGGCGGACGGTGACCAGCGGCGGTACGGGAACGGTGGTGGCGGTGACCGTGGCGCGGGGCGGTGCGTCCTGCCGTACGGGCCCGGTGGGTTCCGAGCGGATCCGGGTGCCGACGGAGAACAGGGCGTCGGTCACGGGGTTGTCGAGGGTGACCGGGTGCCGGCCCTTGGCGTAGGCGCCGAAGCCGAGGGAGACGAGGGTGCGGGAGGTCGTCTCGGAGGTGAGGCTGCTGTAGTGGTCGGCGCCCTGTCCGCCGACGAGCAGGACGTCGTTGCCACCGGGGACCTCCCCGGGGTCGGTGCGGTGGCGGGGCCAGGCGTCCGCGCGGGCCACCTCGCGCGCCGCGGCCTCGTGCCAGGGGCCGGTCCGGGGCGACCAGGCGACCTCGGCGCGCTGCTGCTCCTCGATCCGCTTGCCGGTGACGGCCGCCTCGCCCGCCTGGGCGGCGACGAGGAGGACGACGGCGAGGAGGGGGAGGAGGCGGGCGGCGCGGGTGGGGACTTCGAGGGCGGCGCCCGGGGACCCCTTGCGGGCGGCGCCCGGGGGTCCCTTGTGGACGGCGCCCGAGGGTCCCTTGCGGGCGGCCGTCAGGGCGAGGAGGGCGGCGGCGAGGGCCAGGAGCGCGGCCGTGCCGAAGGCGGGGAAGGTCCACGGGTCGATGTCGACGCTCCCCCGGGCCGCCAGGGCGAGGACGCCGAGCAGGGCGCCGCCCGCGAGGAGCGCGGCCGGCCGGGGCACTCCCCCGGCGACCGAGTACCAGGCCGCGATCAGCAGCAGGCCGCACAGGACGAAGGCCTGGCGGTACGGGACGCCGTTGGGCGAGGCGCCCGCGTGCCAGAGCAGATGGGTGGGTTCCCACTGGAGGGAGAGCGCCACCAGGGCGACGGCGGCCGTGAGGGCGGCCCGGACGCGCGGGGCGACGGTCCGGTTGAAGGGCAGGGTCAGGGCGAGGAGCAGGGCGGGCGTGCCGATGAAGAGGGCGGGGCTGGCCGTGCTCGCGGTGGCGGGCAGGAAGCGGGCGAGGACGTCCGCCCAGGCCGCGGGCGCGAAGGTGACCTCGGGGGTGGGGTCGGCGGTCTTCGTGCCGAGGAAGACGACCGCGACGAGCGGTGCGGCGAGTCCGACGCCGACGAGGACGCTCCGGGCGGCGCGCAGCGCCCCGGCGAGGCGCCGCCGGGCGGTGGCGGCCTCCTCGGCGGTGAGGAGCCGGACGGCGAGGACGACGGCGGCGCCGAGGGTCGCCATGTACGCGGTGTAGAAGTTGGCGATCCAGGCGAGGGCGACGACGAGCGGCCCGAGGACGGGGCGGCGGCCGGTGCGGGCCCACTCGCCGACCAGGCAGAGCAGCGGGAAGGCGGCGAGTCCGTCGAGCCACATCGGGACGGTGGAGCCGAAGTTGAAGGTCCAGCCCGAGAGGGCGTACGCGGTGCCGAGCACGGCGGCGACCGGCCAGGGACCGGGGCGCAGCCGCAGGAGCAGGGCCGCCATGGCGGCGCCGGCGGCGGTGATCTTGACGGCGGTGACGACGTACAGCGCGAGTTCGATCCGGTCCGCCGGGAAGAACACGACGAGCAGGTCGACGGGGCTGCTCAGATAGGTGCCGATGTCACCGAGGAAGTTGGCGCCGAAGCCGGAGTTCCAGTTGAGGAAGGCGTCGCCGTGCGTCTCGCCGCGGAGGAAGGAGCGCCAGTAGGCGTGGTACGGCAGGTACTGCTGGCCCAGGTCCACGACGTTCCTGGTCACCGGGCCGAAGGGGTGGCTGCGGGAGAGCGCGGTGGCGAGGCAGAACAGCAGGGCGGTGAGGAGGGCGGCGGCGCCCGCGGCCCGCGGCCCCCGCCGGGCCGGGGCGCCGGTCCGGGGGCCGGGCCCCGCGTCCTCCTCGCCCTCGACCTGGTCCGGCACGGTCTCGGCGACGGGGGGCACGCGTCCTCCAGGGGTCGTACGGCGCGGAACGCCCGGAGGTGGGGTCGTCACGTACGGGCCGGACGTCATTACCGCCGAGGCGGGCGACCTTCGAACGATCGGCGGGGGATGCCCGGGTACACCCCGGGTGAACTCCCGGTGCCGTCTCCGGCCTCGGCCCGGCCCTCGACGGGTCAGGAGGCCGGAGCCGGGGCGGGGGCGGGTCCCGCGAGGTCGTCGACCGTGCGGACCACCGTCCCGAACAGGTCGGAGACCGTCGTCAGGCTCGCGGCCGCCAGCGCGTCCGACGACAGGACGGTGCCGTCCGGCGCCTCCAGGGGGCGGGTCGCGGTGGCCTCGGCGACGACGGTCGGCCGGTAGCCGAGGTTGAAGGCGCCCTGGGCGGTGAACAGGACGCACATGTGGGTCATGAACCCGGCGAGGACCAGGTCGCCGCCGGTGCCGAGGCCCTTCAGGACCTCCTCCAGGTCCGTGGCGTGGAAGGCGTTGGGGAACTGCTTGACGACCACCTTCTCGCCCGCGGCCGGGGCGACCTCGTCGCTGATGGCGCCGATCTCGGCCCGGATGTCGTACGGGGTGCCCTCGCCGCCGTCGTTGACGACGTGGACGACCGGCGTACCGGCGGCGCGGGCGGCCGCGAGCAGCCGGGCGCCGGCGGCCACGGCCTCCTCGGCCCCATCGAGCCGCATGACGCCGGTGCGGTAGGTGTTCTGGAAGTCGATCATGATCAGGACCGACTCGCCCAGTCGCGGCGGCTCCTGGGGGAGGCCGATCACTTCGCGCAGGGTGGTGGACGCGGTCATGGCGGTTCCTTTCGGTCGGGCGGGACGGCTCCGGCGGGGCCGCCCGCGAACGTTTGCAACGCTAACACAGTTCGTAATCAATGATTACAAGGATGTGGACGCCGCTGCGGCCATGCGGCCCAGACCGGAGGATTCGCCCAGGTCCGGCCTGTTAGCGCTGCTACCGTGGGGGCATGTCGACGGCCCGAGAACGCATCCTGGAAGCGACCGGAGAACTGCTCGCCACCAAGGACGCGCTGGCGATCTCGACCCGGGCCATCTGCGACCGGGCGAAGGTCGGCATGCCCGAGATCTACCGTCAGTTCGGCGACAAGCAGGGGCTGCTCACGGCGGTGGCCGACCTCGGCTTCGCGCGCTTCCTCGCCGAGAAGAGGCGGAACCCCCTCACCGACGACCCGGTGGCGGACCTGCGCACGGCCTGGGACAGCCACGTCGCGTTCGCGCTGCGCAACCCGCACCTCTACCGCCTGATGTTCACGCCGACGGGCGACGCCAAGCCGCAGGCCATCAAGGAGGCCCAGGCGATCCTGCTGAAGGCCGTGGAGCGCTGCCGCGACGCCGGACGCCTGCGCATGCCCCCCGAACGGGCCGGCCAGTCGATCCTCTCGGCCAACGTGGGCGTCTGCATGATGGCGCTCTCCTTCCCCGACCTCTTCGGGGAGCCCGACATCTCACGGGCGGTACGGGACGCCGTGATCGGCCGGGCCACCGGCGACCAGGAGGAGGACACCCGCGTCGCCGCCGCGACCGTCCTGACCCGGGCCCTGCTCGGCACGCTGACGGGGACGGAGCCGGTGAACGACGCCGTACTCGACCAGTTGACGGCTTCTCGGACAGAGTGAACCACTTGCGGGCAGCGGGCAGCGGGCCGTGCTCGTCGCCGTCCGGTCCGCCGGGGCGCTGCACCGGCTCCTCGAAGTCCAGGGCCGCTCCGGCCACGCGGGGGCGACGCCGGGTCCGCCCAGGAGCTCCGCGACCGCGTCCGGCACCTCCACCACGCCGTCCCCGCGCAGGTCGTCGAGGTCGACGTACAGGACTCCGTCGGGTCACCGCTCGCTGAGCCGGCGGGCCTCGTGGAACCCCGGGGCGGTCTTGCCGACGCCGCCGATGCCCGCCAGGCCGACGACCGGCGGCCCGGCCCGGCCGGTGTGGTCCTCGACGGCCCGGGTGATCCTGTCCTGCTCGGCCAGGCGGTTCTCGAAGTGCGCCGCGGCGGGCGGGATCTGGAAGGGCGCCGGCGGAGGAGGGGCCACGCCGTGCAGATGCCGGTGCGGTTCCCCTGTGCGGCGAGCCCGGACGACCACCTCTGCACGCCCGTCCATCGTCTTGTACGTGTCCTCGGCCATTCCCCAACCCTGCTGCCCACAGGGCGTGCCGACGGAAGGACGGTCACATCGGGAACGGCTGCGCCGGGGCACCGGACTTTCCCGTGGTGTACGGAGAAGTCGACCCGGGGAGCGCACGATGGACCCGATCACGGCGGCCGCCCTCGCGGCCCTGGCCGGAGGACTCGGCGGCGAGGCCGGCCGTCATGTGTGGCAGGGACTCGCCACCCTCGTCCGGCGGCGCTCGACCCCGAGTTCCGGGACCTCCTCGAAGAGTGGTGGGAGCGGGCGCGGGAGGTGGAGCCGGAGGGCCGGGTCCACAACAGCATCAGCGGGGGAACGCAGCAGCAGGTGTTCCAGGGCCGGGACTTCTCCGGCCTCACGTTCACCGTCCAGCGGAGCTCGTCGCCCACCGACTAGGACGCACCTCGGAACCCGGTCCTCTGCTCTCCGTCGAAGGCGCCTGGCCTGATCGGGCGTTGTGCGGCCGCCGCCCCGGATCCCAGACTGGCGCGTACGAACGGGAACATGGGAACGGGACGCTCGGTGAAACGGATCCACTTCACGGCCCAGGACCTCATGCGGACCCGGGTGGCCGCGTCGATCGGTACGGCGGCCGAGACGTTCGACAGCGTGAAGCTGCTGCGGGCCCCCGACGCCGGCCCCGCTTTCCGGCGCTGGCGGGTCGCGGTCCGGGGGCGCCTGGACGAACGGGCGCGGCCCCTCGCCGCGTTGCTGCCGCCCCTGGGTCCCGAGGTCGACGTGAGGAGCCTGGCGGGCGACTCGGCGTGCATCGAGGAGGCGGTGGACCGGTTGCTCGGCGCCCCTCGCGCCCTGCTGCGCGTCGAGTTCGAGAACATCCGCTTCCGCCCCGCGCACCGCACCTGGGCCCGCAACCTGGTGGACGGCGACCGCGAGACGTGGCTCCAGGTCGCCACGGCCCTCCGGGCCTGCCACGGCGTGGCCGTCGCCCCGTACTGGGACGGGGTGCGCGCGCATCTGGCCGAGGTCCGCGCCGCGTACGTGAACGCGATGGCCGAGGGCGGGGTCGAGCGCCTGCTGAAGAGCCTGTGCGGCCCGACGCTGCGCTGGCGGCCGCCGGTCCTCGAACTGGAGCATCCGTACGAGGCGGACGTCCATCTGAACGGGCGCGGTCTCGTCATCGCCCCCACGGTGTTCTCCACGCGGCGGGCCGAACTGATGCATCCCGTACTGGATCCGGACGAGGCCCCCGTCCTCGCCGTCCCGACCGTCACCGACGCCGTGGCCTGCGGCACGCTGTGGGACGACACGCGCGCATCCGGCGGTCGGGCGCTGGAGGACCTGCTGGGGCGCACGCGCGCCGCGGTCCTGGAGGCGGCGGCCGGCGGCCGCAGCACCACCGATCTGGCGCGCAGGCTCGACATCTCCCCGGCGACCGTGAGCCATCACACCTCGGTGCTCCGCAAGGCCGGCCTGGTCACCACCCGGCGCGAGGGCAAGGCGGTCCTCCACACCGTGACGTCAATGGGCATGGCCCTCCTGGAGCCGGGCTCACGTCTCCTCTGACCGGACTCCGCGCCGCCGTCGCGCCCGTTCCGGTGGTTTCGACGGGGCTCGAAAGCTTGGCCCCGCGATCAGGTCCGAACCTACGGTGGGCCCGCGCCGACCGGCCGCGCCACGCATCGACCGACGTGTCACCGGGCCCGGCCGGCGCGGAGCCGCCGGAGTCGCTCGCGGCGGCACGACGAGAGGAGAAGAGAGATGCGTGCGCATTCCTTCCGCGCGGGAGCCCTCGCGCTTCTGGCCGCGGCCGGGTTCCTGGCCACCGGCACCACGGCGGTGGGGGCTCAGCCGCCCGCTCACGCCGGGGCGGGCACCGACGCCGGCGTCCCGCGCGCGGCCGACGCGGTCCAGACGTTCGCGAACATGGCCACCGGGTCCTGTCTCGACGACAGCCGCCAGTACGGCCTGCGCGGATACGGCTGCAACGGCGGCGTCCACCAGCAGTGGAACGTGCGCGCGTGGAACGACGGCACCCGTCGGCTCCGGAACATCGCGACCAACGAGTGCCTCTACGACAACGGAGTCACGCTCGACACACGGACCTGCGACTCGTCGCGCGAGCAGAGCTGGTTCCCGCACAAGAGCGGCGACAAGGTGACCCTCCAGAGCCAGGCCACCGGCGAGTGCCTGGACGACAGCGCGTTCGGGCTGCGGACGATCCGGTGCAACGGCGGCCGCAACCAGACCTGGCGCTGAGCCGGGACCTGCTCGGCCGGGGAGGGGATCCGTCGGACGGGGGTCGGCGGATCCCCTCCCCGGCCGGGCAGGTGCGTCAGGCGTGGTTGACCGGCAGGACGTCCGGGGAGAGGGCGCCCGCGCGGGCCGAGGACGCGGTCATCCGCTTGCGGTGGTGGCGGCGGCAGAGGACCTCGTAACCGACCTCCTCCGCCGGGCGGTTCACGTCGCCGACCACGACCTGCTCGCCCTCGACCACCATCTCCCCGCCCACCGTACGGGCGTTGTGCGTGGCCCGGGCGCCGCACCAGCACAGGGCCTCGACCTGGAGCTGCTCTATGCGGTCCGCCAGCTCGATCAGCCGCTGCGAGCCGGGGAAGAGCTTCGTGCGGAAGTCGGTGGTGATGCCGAAGGCGAAGACGTCCAGTTCGAGGTCGTCCACGATGCGGGCGAGCTGGTCGATCTGCTCGGGGGCGAGGAACTGCGCCTCGTCCACGATCACGTAGTCGGCCTTGCCGCCCTGGGAGAGCTGGCCGACGAGGTACGCGTACAGGTCCATGCCCCGCGGCGCCTCGACCGCCTCCGTGACCAGGCCGAGCCGGGAGGACAGCTTGCCCGCGCCCGCCCGGTCGTCACGGGTGAAGATCACGCCCTGGAGGCCGCGCGCGTCGCGGTTGTGGGCGATCTGGAGCGCCAGGGTGCTCTTCCCGCAGTCCATGGTTCCGGAGAAGAAGACCAGCTCGGGCATGACGGGGCGGGGACCTTTCGGGGCGTGGAGAAGAGGGGAGGCGGAGGGGGTCAGGAGCGCACTTCGAGCAGCGGGACGAGCTGCTCGGCGGGGGTCATGGACCCGTGCATGCCGGTCATCGCGGACTCGTGGGGCTCGTTGACGGAGGCCGTGATGGCCACGTCGTCGTGGGCCGCCGCGACGACGTCCCCGATCCGCCCGTACACGCGTTCGTCGACCTCGTCCCCGAACCAGCCGAGGGCGATCGCCTCGTCGCGGCCCGCGACCCAGAACTGCTCGCCGACGACCTCCCGCCAGCAGGTGAGGACGTCCGCCTCGGCGCCGGGCACGGCGTAGACGTGGCGGGCGCGCCCCTCGCCGCCGAGGAGGGCGACGCCGGCGCGCAGCTCCCAGTCCTCGTCGAAGTCGATGCGGTGCTGCTCGTCGAAGGGGATGTCGACCATGCCGTGGTCGGCCGTGACGTACAGGGCCGAGCGGGGCGGCAGTTGCTCGGCGAGCCGCTGCACGAGCCGGTCCACGAACATCAGCTGGCCCCGCCAGGCATCGGAGTCGATGCCGAAGCGGTGCCCGGCGCCGTCGAGTTCGCTGTAGTACGTGTAGACCAGCGAGCGGTCGCCGGCGGCAAGCTGCTCGGCGGCGAAGTCCATGCGCTCCTCGCCGGAGAGCCGCCCGTGGAACGTTCCGCCGCTGAGCGCGATCTGGGTGAGCGGGGTCTGCTCGAAGACCGGGGAGGACACCTGGGCGGTGTGGACCCCCGCCTCGTGGGCGAGCCCGAAGACGGTGGGGTACGGCTGCCAGGCGCGCGGCGCGGTCCACGGCTTCCAGCGCAGTTGGTTCATCAGCTCGCCGGTGTCGGGGTTGCGCACGGTGTAGCCGGGCAGCCCGTGGGTGCCGGGGTACCGGCCGGTGCCGACGGAGGCGAGCGAGGTCGCGGTGGTGGCGGGGAACCCGGCGGTGACCGGACGGCCCGTGCCGCCCCGCGAGGAGCCGAGGAGCGAGGTCAGGTAGGGCGCCTCGTCCGGGTGGTCCTTGATCTGCTCCCAGCCGAGCCCGTCGATCAGGAAGACGCAGTTCCGGTCGGCCGGGGCGAGTTCGGCGATCCGGGGGGTGAAGCCGGGCACCCCCTGGCCCGCGACGAGCGTCGGGAGGAGGTCGCCGAGGGAACCGGTGGCGTACTCGGGCACCGGCGCGGTCTCCGGGGCCAGCGGGACCGGGTCGTCGGGCCAGCCCTGGGACACGGCGGCAGGCTGCGCCATCAGCGGGTGGGGGCGGCGGTGGCCGCGGTGGCTTCGGAGAGCGCCTGGGCGAAGGCGAGGGTCTGCCGGACGGTGTCCGGGCCGTCGCCGGCCTCGCTCACCCGCAGGCTGAGGTCGTCGGCGGTGGTGTTGCCCGTGTACCCGTGGTCGGCGTCGCAGTTGGCGTCGCCGCAGGCGGCGGGCTCCAGGTCGATGCGGGAGACGGCGCCCCAGCCGATGGTGAGGACCACCTCGCGGGGCAGGGTGCCCGGCGTGTACGACTCGGGGTTGGCGACCACGCGGCTGACGACGACCGAGGAGATCCGGTCGAGCTTCACGGACTCGGTGGAGGTCGTGGCGTACGGGGTCGGGGAGCTGGTGTCGGCGGCCTGCTCGTCGGTGTGGCTGACGATGAAGCGGTTCGGCGTCAGGACGAGGACGGTGACGTGGCGGCGGACCTCGTTCGCGTCGAAGGTGGTCTCCTGGTGCACCACGTACGACGCGACGGCCTCGCCGCCGACGGCGGCCTCCACCGCCTCGGCCACGAGGGCCGGGTAGTAGCCGCTGCGCTCGATCGCCGCGCGCAGCCCCTGGGTCGTCGTACCGGTCTTCGCCATGGACTCCATCCTAAGCCCCGGGTAAGGACGCCTCGGCCGGTTGCGGGGACGGCGGGGTCGCGGGGGAGCGCGGGGGCTGTGACATGGGACTCCCCGCGTCAGTAGTTCGGCAGGCTGCGCGGGCCGAGGTCCGTGCGGGGCGGGGGCGGGGCCAGGCGGACGGCCGCGCCGAGGACGGAGAGGCCGCGGGGCGCGACGACCACCGGTTCCAGGGAGACGGCGACCACCTCGGGGTGGTCGTCGACGAGTCGGGAGACCCGGAGGAGAAGCTCCTCCAGGGCCGGGGTGTCGACGGGGGCGGAGCCGCGCCAGCCGAAGAGCAGCGGGGCGGTCCGGAGGGAGCGGACGAGTTCCGCGGCGTCCCGGTCGGTGGCCGGGACCAGCCGGTGGGCGGTGTCGCCGAGGAGTTCGGAGGCCGCGCCCGAGAGGCCGAAGGAGAGGACGGCGCCGACGGCCGGGTCGATGGCGGAGCGGACGACGGTGTCGACGCCCCGGGGCACCATCGCCTGGACGACCGGCTGGAGCTCCTCGGGCTTGCCGAGGACCTCGGTCAGCTCGGCGTAGGCGGTGCGGAGCTGTTCCTCGGTGGCCAGGTCGAGCCGGACCCCGCCGAGGTCGGGGCGGTGGCGGAGGTGCGGGGCGGTGGTCTTGAGGGCGACGGGGTAGCCGAGCCGGGCGGCGGCCGCGACGGCGGCGTCGGGCGTGGGGGCGGGCAGGGTCGGCAGGACGGTGATGCCGTACCGGGCGAGCAGTTCGCCGGCCTGGTCGGTGCCGAGGGTGACGCCCCGCGGGTCCGCGTCCGCGCCGCCGAGCACCCGCCGGATCAGGGCGGCGGCCCCGGTCTCGTCGATGTCCTCGTACTCGGGCACCCGCCCGGGGTCGGCCGCCTGCCGCCGCCACTGCCCGTACCGCACGGCTTCGGCGAGCGCCCGCACGGCCCGCTCGGCGGCGGGGTAGGCGGGGATGGTGACGGTGACCGAAGAGCGGTCTCCGTCCGGGGCGCGCCCGCCGTCCGGGGAACCCTCCACAGCGGGAACCGGGACCGGGCCGGGGTCCGGGACCGGGCCGGGGTCCGGGGCCGGGCCGGGGCGCTGCGCCGGTTCCGCGGCCAGGGCCTGTCCGGGGCCCCGGACAGGACCGGACACCGGAACCGGGCCGGGGGCCGTGGCCGGGCCGGGGGCCGTGGCCGGGCCGGGGGCCGTGGCCGGGCCGGGGGCCGTGGCCGGTCGCAGTGCCGGTTCCGGTTCCGTGGCGGGCGCCGTCGCCGGTACGGCTCCGGGCCCGGCGGCCGTACCGCTCCCCGTACCCGTCTCCGTAACCCCTCCCGTACTCGTACTCGTACTCGTACCCGCCCCGGCCCCCCGCCCCGCCCCGGGCGGCCTCGTGCTCGTCGCCACCGCCAGGGCCTCCGCGAGGCCGCCCATCTCGACGTGGACGACGACGACCGGCTTCGTCGGGGCGGGGGCGGAGGCGACGGCCTCGCGGAGGGCGGCCGCCAGGACCTCGCCGTCGCCGAACTCGGTGGCGCCGTCCTCGCCGACCCACGGGATCGCGGTCACGACGACCGCGTCGGAGGTCTCGTCCGCGAGGGCCGCCGCCAGCGCGTCCCGGAAGTCCGCCGGGACCGCCGCGGTCGTCAGGTCGAGGGGCCGCAGCGGGCGCAGCCCCTCGGTGAGGCAGGCGTCGTACGTGAGGAGGCCGAGCGACTCCGAGTTGCCGAGGATCGCGACCCTGGGCCCGGCGGGCAGCGGCTGGGCGGCGAGGAGCAGCCCGGCGTCCACGAGCTCGGTGACGGTGTCGACGCGGATCACCCCGGCCTGCCGGAGCAGCGCGGAGACCGTGGCGTGCGGGACACGGGTGACGGGCACCCGGTGGCCGGGCGGGGCGCTGCCGCTGTGCCGGGCGCCCTTGACGACGACGACCGGCTTGACGGCGGCGGTGCGGCGGGCGAGCCGGGTGAACTTCCGGGGGTTGCCGATCGACTCCAGGTAGAGGAGGACGACGTCGGTGCCGGGGTCGTCGTACCAGTGCTGGAGGAAGTCGTTGCCGGAGACGTCGGCGCGGTTGCCGGCCGAGATGAAGGAGGAGAGCCCGGCGCCCCGCCGGTGCAGTCCGGCGAGGAGGGCGATCCCGATCGCGCCGGACTGGGTGAAGAGCCCGATCCGCCCGGCGGCCGGCATCTGCGGCGCGAGCGAGGCGTTGAGCCGCACGTCGTCGGCGGTGTTGATGATGCCGAAGGCGTTGGGGCCGATGATCCGCATGCCGTACGAGCGGGCCTGCCGCACGAGCCGGCGCTGCCGCTCGCGCCCGTCGGGGCCGCTCTCGGCGTATCCGGCGGAGAGCACGACGAGGCCCCGCACCCCGTGCTCGCCGCAGTCCGCGACGGCCTCCGGCACCCGTTCGGCGGGAACGGCGACGATCGCCAGGTCCACGGGTTCCCCGATGGCGCCGACGGAGCGGTGCGCGGGGACCCCGTCGAGCTCGGCCGGGCCCCCGTCGCCGGTGTCCCCGCCGGTGTCGGGGAACGCGGCGTTCACCGCGTACACGCGTCCGGTGAAGCCCGCGCCGAGGAGGTTGCGCAGGACGGTGCGGCCGACGCCGCCGGGTGTGCGGCCGGCGCCGACCACGGCGACGGAGGCGGGGGTGAGCAGTCGCTGTACGGAGCGGGCCTCGGCGCGCTGCTCGCGGGCGCGCTGGACGGCGAGGGACCGGTCGGTGGGTTCGAGGTCGAGGTGGAGCCGGACGGAGCCGTCCTCGAAGCTGCGCTTCTGGGTGTAGCCCGCGTCGGTGAAGACCTTGATCATCTTGGTGTTGGCGGGGAGCACCTCGGCGGCGAAGCGCCGGATGCCCCGCTCGCGGGCCACCGCCGCGACGTGTTCGAGCAGGGCGGAGGCGACGCCCCGGCCCTGGTGCGCGTCCTGGACGAGGAAGGCGACCTCGGCCTCGTCGGCCGGGGCGGAGGCGGGCAGTCCGCGGTCGTCGATGCGGTCGTAGCGGACGGTGGCGATGAACTCGCCGCCGACGGTCGCCGCGAGTCCGACCCGGTCCACGAAGTCGTGGTGGGTGAAGCGGTGCACGTCCTTGGCGGAGAGGCGCGGGTAGGGGGCGAAGAAGCGGTAGTACTTCGACTCGTCCGAGACCTGCTCGTAGAAGCTGACGAGCCGGTCGGCGTCGTCGGTGGTGATGGGCCTGATGCGCGCGGTGCCGCCGTCGCGGAGCACGACGTCCGCCTCCCAGTGGTCGGGGTAGGCGTGCTCGGGCGGGGCCGGCCGTGCCGGCGTCGCCCGCGGTTCCGTCGCTTCCGGCTGCTCCGACGCGCTCTGCATGGGGTCAGCCTACGGCGGCGCCACGCGTGGGGCACCGGTCGCGCGGTGGGGGCGGGCGTTGCAAGGTGGGAGGGCCGAGAGGCGGTCCGGGCCGGGCCGGAGGTCGGCGTGAGCACCTCGCATCCCGTGAGAGACTGGTCTAGACAACCCGCTTGAGACTTGAAGGGCAACACCATGGCTGAGCGCCGCGTCAACGTCGGCTGGGCCGAGGGCCTGCACGCCCGCCCCGCGTCCATCTTCGTCCGTGCCGCCACGGCTTCCGGCGTTCCGGTGACGATCGCCAAGTCCGACGGCACCCCCGTGAACGCCGCCTCCATGCTCGCGGTGCTCGGCCTGGGCGCGCAGGGCGGCGAGGAGATCGTGCTCGCGTCGGACGCCGAGGGCGCCGAGGCCGCTCTGGACCGCCTCGCGAAGCTGGTCGCCGAAGGACTGGACGAGCTTCCCGAGACCGTCTGACCCCTCCCGCACCTCGAAAGGCCGTGAGCGTTTTTCATCCTCGGTCTGAGCTGGCCAGATGCAGGGTGAGGACGGCTTGAACGAGGGCGGTGATGCGTGTGGTGGAACACCGCAGCTTCCGCA
>NZ_JNXJ01000066.1:0-22415 GCF_000716625.1 Streptomyces bikiniensis
GGGCGGCCACGACCGCGACACCGGCCGCCGCCGGCCTCGGCGGTCACCCCGGTGCGGCGCGGGGCGGAGCCCCGCGTCCACCGTTGCCGTGGCCGTACGGGGGTGGTGCGGACGCCGTCGTGCGCGTCCCCGGCCCTCGCGACGGCGCTCGACGGTGCCGTCACGGGGTGGGACGCCTGACGGACCGGCCCGGGAGCGGGCGGCTCGGCCCTCGGTCCCCGTGACCGGTGCCGCCGCTTCCGAGACGGTCGGCCCCGGTCAGGACGCCGACGGGTCGAACCCCGTCAGGAGCGCCGTCGCGTGGGGCGCTCCGCTCTCCTCGACCACCTCCCCGAGGGTCTGCGGCGTCCGCACCGGCGCCAGCTCGACCCCGCCGTCCCGGTGGAGGAAGCCGTAGATCCCCGGCCGGGGAAGGCTGTTGTACGCCCAGGGGGCGGAGAAGTAGTAGGCACCGGTGTCGTGCAGCACCACCACGTCGCCCTCCGCAAGCTCCGGCAGGAGCCGCTCGTGGGCCACGACGTCGCCGGCGAAGCAGAGCGGCCCCGCCACGTCCTGCGGCACCGCGGGGGTGGTCCTGGGCCGCCCGTCCGGGCCGTGCGCCGTGATCCTCACCGGCCACGCCCCGGGCATGAACACCGTACGGGTCGCCACCTGCGCTCCGGCGTGGGTGACCGCGATCCTCCGGCCCCCCGACTCCTTGACGTACTCGACCACGGCCGCGGTGAAACCGTTCTTCGCGAGCAGCGACCGGCCGAACTCCGTGACCACCTGGTACCGGCCGTCGAGCAGGGCCGGTTCCGTGTCGGTGAGGACCCGGACGTACTCCTCGAACGTCGGTGTGACCGTGTCGTCCAGAAAGTTGACGGGAAGTCCGCCGCCCAGGTCGAGGCTGGTGACCTGACGTCGTCCCACATGGGCGTTGATCTCCTCGGCGAGCCGGTGCAGCACGGCGAGGCCCCGGGCGATCAGCGGCAGCGGACATCCCTGGGAACCGACGTGGGCGTGCAGGCGGGTGAGCCAGGGCCGCCGCCGGAAGGCGTCGAGCACCCGGGCGCGTGCGCCCGGGTCGTCGAGGGCGACGCCGAACTTGGAGTGCGCCGTCGCCGTGCTCATCGCGGCGATGGTGCCGCCGCCGACCTGCGGGTTGACGCGCAGGCCCACGACGGAGCGGGAGTCGGCGGGGCGCAGGGCGTCGACGCGTTCCAGCTCGGAGAGGTTGTCCGCGTTCAGGGCGATGCCCAGGGTGAGCGCCTCGCGGATCTCGGTGCGGGTCTTGGCCGGCGAGTCCAGGACGATGCGGTCGGGTGCGAACCCGGCGGCGAGGGCCAGCCGGGTCTCGCCCGGGCTCGCCGTCTCACAGCCCATCCCCGCGTCCGCGAGCAGCCGCAGGACGGGGACGAGGGGTGCCGCCTTGACCGCGAAGGCGTGCAGCACGTCCGGTACGTGGGCGAAGGCCTCGTGCAGGGCGGCGACGCCGTCCCGCACCCCTTGCACGTCGACGAACCCGGCGACGGGGCGGTCCTCGCCGAGGACGCCCCGGCTCAGCGCCTCCTGCAGTACGGTCGCGGCCTTCTCCGGGCTCTCCACGGGTTCCTTCCTCGGCGGCGGGGGCGGGGCGTGGTGCGGACGGGCGGTGGGGGGCGCGCCCGGCGGACGGGTCACGGGACGTCCAGCCGCAGGACGTCGTCGAGCGTCTCGCCTCGGACGACGAGGCGCGCCGCACCGGCGCGCACGGCGACGACGGGCGGCCGGGGCTGGGCGTTGTAGTTGTTCGCCATGGAGCGGTGGTACGCGCCGGAGGCCGGTACGGCGAGGAGGTCACCGACGGCGAGGTCGGCCGGCAGGCGGGCCGGGTCCACGACGATGTCGCCGGACTCGCAGTGCCGGCCGCAGACCGTGACCGTCTCGTCGGCGCCCCTCGCGGTCGTCCGGGCCGCGAGGACGGCCGTGTAGGTCGCGTCGTAGAGCGCGGGGCGCGGATTGTCGGTGAGGCCGCCGTCGACGGACACCCAGGTGCGCAGGCCGCGCTGGCGCTTGACGGTGCCCACGGTGTACAGCGTCACCGTGCTGGGGCCCGCGATCGCCCGCCCGGGTTCGACGGCGAGCCGGGGCATGGGGATGCCCGCGTCGGCACACGCTTTCCGGACCCGTTCCACGAGGACGGGAGCGAGGTCGCGCACGTCCAGTGGTTCGTCCTCGGGGAGGTAGGCGATGCCGAGGCCGCCGCCGAGGTCGAGGCGCCGCAGCAGCACTCCGTGCGTGCGCGCGGTGTCGGCCATCAGGGCGACGAGCCGGTCGGCGGCCGTCATGAAGACGTCGGGGCGCGTGATCTGGGAGCCGAGGTGGCTGTGCAGGCCGACGAGTTCCAGGCCGGGCGCGTTGACGATGCGGGAGATGGCGCGGTGGGCGGTGCCGCTGGAGAGGGAGAAGCCGAACTTCTGGTCGTCGGTGCCGGTGGTGATGTGCGCGTGGGCGTGCGCCTCGACTCCCGGTGTGACGCGGACGAGGACGGGCTGGCGCCTGCCGCGTCGGGCGGCGATGTCGGACAGCCGGGTGATCTCGTCGTCGGAGTCGACGACGACGAGCGAGACGCCGTGGTCGACGGCCTCCGCCAGTTCGGCCGGGGACTTGTTGTTGCCGTGGAGGACGAGGGAGGCCCCGGGCACTCCGGCGCGCCGCGCGATGCGCAGTTCACCGGCGGAGCACACGTCGATGCCCAGTCCCTCCTCCCTCAGCCAGACGGCGACCCGGTGGCAGAGGAAGGCCTTGGCGGCGTAGAAGACGTCGTGGCCGGCGAAGGCGTCGCGCCAGGCCCGGCAGCGGGCGCGGAAGTCGTCCTCGTCGAGGACGAAGGCCGGTGTGCCGAACTCGTCGGCGAGGTCGCCCAGGCGCACCCCGCCGATCGCGATGCCGTCGGGGCCGCTGGTGGTCGTGGCCGGCCAGAGGTGCGGAGGAAGGTGCATGGTCGTTCGCCCTTCGGAACGTGGCTCAGTAGGTGGTGAGGAACCGGTGGAGGACGCGGACGCCGAATTCGAGGCCGGACACGGGCACGCGCTCGTCCACGCCGTGGAACATGCCGAAGTAGTGCAGGTGGGGGTCGAGCAGGAGGGGTGCGAAGCCGTAGGTGCTGATGCCGATCCCGGCGAAGGCCTTGGCGTCGGTGCCGCCGGACTGGAGGAACGGCACCGGGTGCGCGTGGGGGTCGTGGCTGCGGATCGCCGCGGCCATCGCGCCGAAGGCCGGCCCTTCGTGGTCGGCGGCGACGGCCTCTTCGCAGTTGATGAACTCGCGGGTCACCTTGGGGCCGAGGAGCCGGTCGACGGTCTCCAGGAAGGCGTCCCGTTCGCCGGGGAGGAAGCGGCCGTCGACCTCGGCGCGGGCATGCGAGGGGATGACGTTGACCTTGCCGCCGGCGGTGAGCACGGTGGGGTGGGCGGTGTTGCGGACGGTGCAGTCGAACAGCTCGCCCAGCCGGCCGAGGCGGCCCGCCTCCTCCTCCAGCCTGGTGCGGTCCACGGGGAAGCCGAGGGCCCGGTCGAGGGCGTCGAGCAGGGCGCCGACGGCGGGCGTGAGGCGCGTGGGCCAGCGGTGGTCGGCCAA
Organism: Streptomyces bikiniensis; assembly: GCF_000716625.1. Taxonomy (NCBI): domain Bacteria; kingdom Bacillati; phylum Actinomycetota; class Actinomycetes; order Kitasatosporales; family Streptomycetaceae; genus Streptomyces; species Streptomyces bikiniensis. The sequence continues at coordinate 3,601 of NZ_JNXJ01000066.1, forward strand.
CCGGGAGAGCGCGCGGACCAGTTCCGCGACCGCGTTGTCCTCTCCGGGGCCCGAGCCGTGCCCGGCCGTGCCGCGGGCGGTGAGCCGCATCCAGGCCGTACCGCGCTCTCCGACGGCGATGGGGTACACGCGCGCGTCCGGACCGTCGTGCGTGCTCCTCGTCGTGATCGAGAAGCCCCCGGACTCGCTGATGGCCTCCTCGACGCCGGTGAAGTGGTCCCGGTGCGCGGTGGTGACGTGCCGCGAGCCGTACGCGCCGGTCGACTCCTCGTCGGCGAGGAAGGCGAGGACCAGGTCGCGGCGCGGCCGCTGTCCGGTGCGGGCCCAGGCGCGCACCAGGGCGAGGGTCGTCGCGAGGGTCCCCTTCATGTCGACGGCTCCGCGTCCCCACAGGCAGCCGTGGTGGAGGTCTCCGGAGAGGGGGTGCAGGGTCCAGTCGCGCGGCTCGGCGGGCACGGTGTCGAGGTGCCCGTGGACGAGCAGCGGGGGCAGGCGGGGGTCCTCGCCGTCGATCCGGGCGAGGACGCTGGTGCGGCGGGGGCGCGGTTCGGTGAGGGTGGCGCGGACACCGGCGGCGTCCAGGGCTTCGGCGACGTACTCGGCGGCCCGGCGCTCGCCGGGTCCCGACCCGTCTCCGGAGTTGGTGGTGTCGATGCGCAGGAGGTCCGAGCAGAGTACGGCGACGTCGGTGGCGTATCCGTCGTGCGGGCCGGACGGTCGGGTGGTGGTCACGGGCTGCTCCACGAGGGCGGTGCGGGCAGGGGGCGGGGGGTGCGGCGGTCAGTCGAAGTGGTCCTCCATCGCCGCGCCGGCGACGGTCGTGCACACCTTGAAGGTGCGGGCGGCGGTGGTCGCGTCCGGTGCGGTGAAGGCGACTCCGCGCGGACCGTTGGCCTCGACGGTGGGGACGGCGAGCACCGCTGCCGCCAGATGGGGCGCGTGGAAGTCGAGTTCGAAGCGGTGGGGCCCGCCGGGAGCGCCACGCCTCCGCGCCGGGTCGGCGTCCGCCGGGGCGCTCGGCACCGGATGCCGGGGGAGGCGGGCGGCGGCCTCGGCGGCCCGGGCACGCAGCAGCTCGGCGCTCCGGGTGGGCGGGAGGCAGACGGCGGCGTACCGGCTGACGCACTCCTTGACCGCCGCCACGAGGGCGTCGGGAGCCCATGCCTCCGCTGCGCGGCAGGTGAGGTCGTCTCCGGTCACGAGGACGACGGGGACGCCGTGCTCCTCGGCGGTCAGCGCGTTCATCCGGCCCTCGTCGGCCGGTTCGCCGTCGATGCGGAAGCCGGTCAGCCCCGTGCCGAGGTACGTGTGGGAGAGGACTCCCTGCTCGCCGGCGCCCGTGTGGTAGCCGAGGAACACGACGGCGTCGGCCCGTTCGATCCCCGCCATCATGCCGAGCGGCTTGTGACGGCCGGTGAGCAGGCGGGCCCGCGGGTCGAGTGCTTCGAGGAGGAGGTTGCGCTGGGTGTAATGGGCGTCGTTGACGAGCACGTCGCTCGCGCCGCCGGCGAGGAGGCCGTCGACGACGGCGTTGACGTCGCCGGTGAAGAGCGGGCGCATGCGCTCCCACGAGGCGGTGCCGGGTTCGACGTCGTCGGGGCAGGTGACGCCGGTGGCGCCTTCCATGTCCGCGGAGACGAGGACGCGCGTCATGCCGTGTTCCTTTCATACGGAGGGAGGACGACGCGGCGCAGGGCCGTGTCCAGTACGGCGCGCGCCCCCAGGGGCACGGTCAGCTGGCGCGGTCCGTGTCCGGCGGCAAGCCCGGCCGCCACGGGGACGCCCAGGTCGGACAGGCGCTCGCGCAGCACGGCGTCCACCTGGTCGGGAGGGCCGCAGTCGGTGAAGTCCCCGAGGACGACGCCGGCCGCTCGCCGCAGGACTCCGGCCCGGCGGAGCTGGGTCAGGGACCGGTCCAGCCGGTACGGTTCCTCGCCGACGTCCTCCAGGAGGAGGATGCGGCCTTCGGTGACGGGCGCGGTGGCGGTGCCGAGCGACGAGGCGAGCACGGTGAGGTTGCCGCCGGTGAGAAGGCCCTCGGCGCGCCCCGGGGCGAGGACGGGCCCGTCCAGGCCGAAGGAGTGCGGCGAGGGCCCGAAGAGCGCGGCGTGCAGGGACGCGGCGGTGGCCTCGTCGTCGTGGACGGGACGGCACGCGGGCATCGGGGCGTGCAGCGTCACCAGCCCGAGCCCCTCCCCCACGGCCCGGTGGAGGCAGGTGACGTCGCTGGAGCCGACGAGGAACTTGGGGCCCGCGGCGGCGAGGCGACGGTGGTCGAGGCGGTCGGCGACGCGCTGGGTCCCGTACCCGCCGCGTACGCAGAGGACCGCGCGCACCTCGGGATCGAGCCAGGCCTCGGTGAAGTCGGCCAGGCGCGTCCCGTCGGTACCGGCCAAGTAGTCGCGGTGGGTCGCGGAGAGCCGGGAGGTGGTGCGGGGCCTGAGGCCCCAGCTCTCCGTCAGGGCGCGGGCCAGGGCCGTCTCGCGGTCGCCCACGGGCCCGGCGGGGGCGACGAGGGCCACCGTGTCGCCCCGTCGGAGGAACGGGGGGCGCGTGCGGTCCGGCTCCGGCGGGCTTCCCGCGGCCGCGGCGGGCGTGGTCGCGGCCGTCATGACCGGGGAGCGGGGGCCGCGGAAGGCGTCGTCTCCGCCCCGGAGCCGTGCGGTGGGCCGAAGATCCTTTCGTAGAAACGGATTTCGGCGTCGAGAGCGGCCCGGATCGTCTCGGCGCGCCGCCAGCCGTGGCGTTCCCCGGGGAACTCGACGTGCTCGTGGGGCAGGCCGGCCTCCTCGAGGGCGCGGGCCATGGCGGACGACTGCGCGGGGTCCACGATGGCGTCGTCGAGGCCGTGGAGCAGCAGGGCGGGGCCGCTGGCGCGGGGTGCGGCCAGGACCGGGGAGCGCTGTTCGTAGAGGGCGGCGGCGGCAGGCAGCGGGCCGATCAGCCCGTCGAGGTAACGGGATTCGAAGTCGTGGGTGGTGACGGCCCAGGTGACGGGGTCGGTGATGCCGTAGAAGGAGACGGCGCCCGCGAAGACGTCCGTGTGCGTGAGGGCGGCGAGCGCGGTCCAGCCGCCCGCGCTTCCGCCGCGGATCGCGAGGCGTTCGGGATCGGCGAGCCCTTCGCGAACCAGGGCACGGGCGACGGTGACGCAGTCGTCCACGTCGACGACGCCCCAGGCGCCGTTGAGACGCTCGCGGTAGGCGCGGCCGTAGCCGACGGAGCCTCCGTAGTCGACCGTCGCGACGCCGATGCCGCGGCTGGTGAAGTAGGCGATCTCCAGGTCGTACACCATGGGGTGGTCGCCGGTGGGGCCGCCGTGGACGAAGAGGACCCAGGGCGGGCGTTCCCCGTCGGGCGTGACGCGGTGGGGGTGAGCGGGCGGATAGGTGTGCGCGTGCACCGGGGCTTCGGGGAGGCCGGACGCGTCGCCGGTCGCCGTCGCGGCCGGACGCGGGAAGGCCTTGGCGGTGGGGCGGGGCAGCCAGGCGGGGTCGACCGGCGCGGTCCTGGGGGTGGACAGGATCCGGGCGCCCGGGGAGCCGGAGGCGCCGGGGCCGGGGAGCTCCGCGGTGATGACGCTGTACGGCAGGAGGGTGCTCGCCCCGGCGGTGGCCAGGCGGTTCGCGTCGGCGTCGATGCTGTGGACGAAGTCGGTGCAGGGCAGGCCGAGATCGGTGAGGACGGGCAGGCCGGGACCGGCGTCGGGATCCACGAGGGACACGCGGCGCCCGGCGCCCGTGCCGTGGACGGCGACGGCCCGCCCGTCGGGGAGCGGGGCGAACCAGGTGGCGCCGGGCTTCCACAACGCGCCCCCGAACTCCTCCTCGGCGCACGTGACGGGGCGGGCGGGGCCCTCGTGCGCGGACACGAGGTGGAGCGTCCACCATCCGTCGGGGTCGGTGACCGCCCAGAGGCTGTCGGCGTCCCTCCACTCGGCCTGGATCACCGACTCCCCGGGGCCGCCCGCACGCACGCTGTGGGTGCCGGCGGTGCCGTCCCGCCGCAGTGGCGCGACGCACAGTTCGGTGCCGTCCCACGGCATGGCCGGATGGTTCCAGCCGATCCAGGACAGCCGGCGGCCGTCCGGGGAGAGACGAGGGCAGGTCATGAAGTGATGGGTGGCGGCGACGGTCCGTTCGGCGCCCGTGGCGAGCGAGACCGCCACGAGGGCGCGCTCGACGTCGCGCACCCCGCCGCGGCGCGTCTCCCGGACGGCCCAGACCTCGTCGCGCGACGGCGGTACGTAGAGGTCCCCGTAGGTGACGTTCCCGCGGGCGGGCGTGAGGGGCTCGGGCGGGTCCTGGGCGTCCGGGTGGTGGAGGTAGAGGCACTGGTCGCCCCAGTGGGTGAACACCAGGCCGGTGCCGGTGGGGCGCCAGGACCTGCCGCCGTACTCGTGCAGGCCGTTGCGGGCGTCGAACCCCGGGGGCAGCACGTCCTCGACCCGGCCGTCCGGCTTCGCGCGCACGACACAGCGGCGGCCGGCCTCGTGGGGGCGCGGTTCGTCCCACCACACGTCGTCACCGACGAGGGAGACCCAGCCCGGCGTCCCGTCCTGGCGGGCGACGTCAGCGGCACTGATGTCGGAGTTCCAGGCCCGGAACGCGGGCGAGGTGCTGCGGGTGGGGGGAGCGTGGTTCATGGGGTTACCGCCTTGGGGCCGTGCGAGGGGGCGTCGGGTCGTGAACGGGGGGAACCGCGAGGGATCGGAGCGGTTCGGCCGTACGGGGAAGGTGCGGGTGCGCCGTGTCGTACGGGGGGGTGCGGTGTCGTGCGGGCCGTGCGATGCAGTGCGCGGGGCGGGCCGTCAGTCCTGAGCGCCGCCGTGCGCGCGGCGACCGGCCGCCGAGGACCGGCCGCGCGGGGGCATCGTCGTACGTCCGGGGAGCGGGTCCGCCGCCGTCCCGGAGGAGTGGTGTCGGTGGCGGCCGGGCCCGGTCCGACGGGCGTCAGCCGGGCGGAGCCGTTGTCATGTGCCCCACGCTAGTGAGCCACCGCCGGGCCGCACGATCAACGAAAGGTCCCGCCCCTCGACGGGACCGTCGACGTTTCGTCGTACGGGTCGGGACGACGGGGCCGAGGGCCGGCGTCGGCGTCGGCGTCGGCGTCGGCGCGAGGGCTACCAGTTGGGGTCGAGGCCGGGCACGTGGGGAGGAAGGGGGAGATCGGCGGGGTGGAGAAGGTAGACCACTCCCCCGCCGCCCGAGGCCGCCAGCCACACGCGCTCGAACTCGCCGCGCGGGTAGGTCCGCCGTACCTCCTCGTCGGTGGCCGACAGCGGGTCGTTGACGACGACGTCGCCGTCCGGTGTGAAACCGCAGACGATCTTGATGCTTCCGGCGGGTGAGTAACCGGCGCCCGCGAGCTCGCCGATGCGGAAGCTCTGGGCCGTGGCGATCGGGATGCCCGCGCGGATGAAGCGTTCGAGCTCGCTCAGCGAGCGCAGCCGCGTGACCATCCCGCCGAGCCCGTAGCGGGCCGGGTAGGCGGCGTTGAAGGCCCAGTTGCCGCAGCCCTTGTAGGCGTAGTCGTAGACCGCGCGGGCGGTGAAGTCGACCTGCGGGGCGGTGTCGGCGGGGTCGATCCAGGCCATCTCGCCGGCGTCCGGACCGTGCCCGAAGTACTCGACGAGCATCGCGGTGCACGCGGGCGCCGACCAGGCCTCTCCGCCGCCGTCCCACTGCGGGCTGTGACCGGTGTGCACCTCCTGGGAGCGGCGCGGGACGTCGAGGACCGTGCCCCAGGCCCCGCCGGGGCCGCTCACCGCCGGACGGTGGTCGGGAGGGGTGGAGGACGCGGCGAGGTACAGGGCACGGACGGCCGGGCCGTGCGGGGCTCCCGGGGTGCGCGCGAGCCGGACCTCCAGTTCGTAGGCGGCGGCGGGCCTGCCGGGGGCCGCGACGAACACGTCGACGTCCGCGGTCCCGAACGGGCCGGTCTGGCCGGGCACGGTGGTGCGGTGCACGACGTCGTCGTCCGTCGCCCAGTGGGCCATCACGTACCAGGGCGAGGTGTCTCCCGCGGCGTCGCGGACGCGCAGCCGCACCGTCAGCCGGGTGCCGGACGGCGTGAGGGCCGTCCACGACGGGATCAGCTCCTCGGCGGGGAAGGGCAGGTCGCGCCAGCCGGTGGAGCAGCTCGCGTACTCCCACTCCAGGCTGGCGTGGCCGTGGTGGTCGACGTGCGTCTCGCGCCCTTCGACGCTCCGCAGGCACAGGGCCCCGTCGTCCCAGGCCGTGCCCCGGAAGGCGGCATCGGTGAAGTGGCAGGCCTCCGACCAGCGGTGCAGCACCGCCTGCGGCTCGCAGGGGTCGTCGCTTCGCCCTCGGTTCTCGCCTGTCACGGTCTTCCTGCCGCTCTCTCGTAGCCCCGGCGTGGCTCCGGTGGGGACCGGCCGGACGCCGATGCCGGGACGGGGCCCACATGGTAACGGCCCGGGTTCCCGCTCAGGGCCCCGGGCCGGTCGGGATCGGTCCCGCGCTCAGTGCGCGACGCGGGGCATCGTGGCGGCGGACCGGAGGATCACGTCGTCCGCCCTGACGAACATGACGCGGTGGCCGTACTGCACCTGGTGGTACCTGAGCGCGCCGCGGACCACGGTGTGGCCGGCCGGCTCGAAGGTCTTGGAGTGGTAGTACTCGCCGTCGACGGTCTGGCCGACGCTGTACGACTCCCCGGGCAGCAGCGTGTACGGCAGCGGTACGAGGGGCTGGACGGGGACGTCGGCGGGATAGGCCGCCGCCTCGGGGTAGGCGCGCCCGTAGAGCGGGGCGCTGTCGAGGCCGGGCCGCAGCTGGGCCACCAGGCCCTTGGCGGGCAGGGTCTTCGGGCGTCGGGGGTCGTCCTCGAACCACCCCTTCCGGCCGAGGTACCACAGGGCCGTCCAGTCGCCCCGGCGCTCGGCGACCACGTACTTCTGACCGGTGCTCACCCGGGCGGCGTGGTTGTAGACGGACCAGGTGCCCGGCGTGGGACGGATGCCGATGTCCGTGACCAGGGGGGCGTCGTCGCGGGGTTCGGTGCGCAGGGTGATCGAGGCCGATCCGTGGACGGGGCAGAGGTCGGCCGGGGTCGCGCCGCAGTAGTAGGGCTCCGTGTGGGTGGCGTAGTCCGGGCGTACGGTCACCAGCGGCGAGCCGGTCCTCCCGTCCGCCTTGAACGGCTTGCCGAGCAGGTCGAAGTAGTGGGCCCAGTCCCAGTGGGGCCCGGGGTCCTGGTGCATGCCGGCGACGGTCGCGGGCACGGTGCCGGGGACGTTGTCGTGGCCGATGACGTGGGCGCGGTCCAGCGGGACGTCGTACTTCTCGGCCAGGTGGCGCACGAGACGGGCCGACGTCCGGTACATCGCCTCGGTGTACCACTGGCCGCCCTGGGCGAGGAAGCCCTCGTGCTCCAGTCCGACGGCCTTGGCGTTGACGTACCAGTTGCCGGCGTGCCAGCCGACGTCCTTGACGCGCAGGTGGTTGGCGACGTGGCCGTCCGCGGAGCGGAGGCTGTAGTGCCAGGACACGTAGGCGGGGTCCTGGACGAGTGCGAGGGTGGTGTCCCAGGTGGCCTCGGTGTCGTGGATGACGATGTAGTCGATGCCCTGGTTGCGGGGACGGTCGGAGAGGTCGTGGTTGCCGAAGTCGCCCGGTTCCTCCGACAGCATCCGGTACGGCGCGGGGATCCAGTCGCAGCCCAGGTCACGAGGGCAGTCGGCGCCGGGGGTGGTGGGGTCGAGGCCGAGCCGGTCGGCCTGGCGGGTGTCGGGGGTGACGGGCGCCGGGGACAGTGTGACGACGGTTCCGTCGTCGGTGCGCCGCGTCTCGCCGGTGTTGACGAGGCGGAAGACGTCGTCGGCGAAGCGGCGCGCGGCGCCGGCCTCGGTGGCGCCGGAGTACGCGGCGACGGCCCCGTACCACTGTGCCGGGTCCGTGCTCGGGGGCAGGCCTGCGGAGCGCTGGTGGGCCGCGAGGAGCGCGGCGCCGCCCTCGATGTTGGCCCCGGGGTCCGTGCGGAGCCGGTCGGCGGGGAGCCCGGTGAGCGCGGCGGCCCGCCCCAGGGTCTCCAGGGCGGCCGGCAGGCGGTCGGTGTCGACGGGTGTCTCGCGGCGGGCGAGGGACGGCCGGGAGGTGTCGCCCCGCGGGTCCTCGTCGCCGTCCGCGTGGTGGGTCGCCCCGGCGAGCGTGGCCCGGGCGTCGGTCAGGTGCATGGGTCCGTATCCCGCGTCGACGCTCGGAGCGCCGCCGTGGTCGTCCCAGCGGCTCTGCAGGTACGACACCGCCAGCAGCACGCTCTCGGGTACGCGGTGGCGTTCGCCGGCCGCGCGGAAGAGTTCGGCCCGGCTCGCCGCCTCCACCGGGGCGCGTCCGTCGTCGGACGACCGCGCCCGGGCCGGAGGAGTGGCGTCGGGTGGCTGGGCCCGGGCGGGGGCCATGGCGAGGCCGGCGGTGAGCACGGCGGCCAGGACCGCTCCGTGGCCCGCCGCCCGGCGGCGCGTCGTTCGTCTCGTCACGCGTGCGTCCTTCATCTGGTGGTCTCCCCGGGGAAGTGACAGGCGGTCGGGTGGTCGGTCCCGTCCCGTACGCGCAGTGTCGGTTCCGTCAGGCACCGCTCGCGGGCGTGGGGGCAGCGCGTCCGGAAGCGACACCCGGACGGCGGTGCGGCGGGTGACGGCAGGTCGCCTTCGAGGAGGAGCGCGTCGTCGGGCGTGCGCCGCCTCGGGTCCGGTACGGGCGCCGCGGCGAAGAGGGCGCGGGTGTAGGGGTGGCGGGGGCTCGTGCAGATCTGTTCGCGCGTGCCGGTCTCCACGATCTTCCCGAGGTACATGACCGCGATCCGGTCGCAGAGGTGCTGGACGACCGCGAGGTCGTGCGAGATGAGGACGCAGGCGAGGCGCAGTTCGCGGCGCAGGTCGTCGAGCAGGTTGAGGACCTGCGCCTGGACGGAGACGTCGAGGGCGGACACCGGCTCGTCGCACAGGAGGAGCCGCGGTCCCAGCGCCAGGGCGCGGGCGATGCCGAGGCGCTGGCGCTGCCCCCCGGAGAACTGGTGCGGGTAGCGGTCGCGGTGCGCGGGGTCGAGGCCGACGGTTTCGAGGAGTTCGGCGACGCGGCGGCCGCGGTCGGCCCGGGGCACGGCCTCGGGGTGGATGGCGAAGGGCTCCCCGACGATCTGGCCGGCCGTCATCCTCGGGTCGAGCGAGGTGTACGGGTCCTGCAGGACCATCTGCACGCGGCGGCGCAGCGCGCGCAGGTCGGGGCCGGAGAGGGCGAAGGGGTCCTGCCCCTCGATCGTCACCGTCCCCGAGGTGGGGCGGTCCAGGGCCATGAGGAGGGAGGCGAGCGTGGACTTGCCGCATCCCGATTCGCCCACGATGCCGAGGGTCTCGGCGCGACGGACGGTCAGGTCGACGCCGTCGACGGCTCGGACCGCCCCGGTGCGGCGTTTGAACAGGACTCCTTCGGTGACCGGGAAGTGGCGGGTGAGCGCGGTGGCCCGGAGGAGCGGTGGAGCGGTCTCAGCCGACGGGGGCATGGTGGACCTCCTCGGCGAAGTGGCAGGCGCTGCGGTGTCCGGTGGGTGTCAGCGTCCGGAAGGGGGGCTCGTCGGCGGCGCAGCGCGGCTCGGCCCGCGGGCACCGGGGGTGGAAGGCGCATCCGGTGGGGACCGAGGAGGGCGGGGGCGGGGTGCCGGTGATGGGGACGAGCGGCTTGCCCAGGCGGTCCAGGCGGGGCACGGAGTCGAGGAGGCCCCGGGTGTAGGGGTGGCCGGGCCGGGCGTAGAGGTCCTCCGCGTGCGCGGACTCCACCGTGCGGCCGGCGTACATGACGGTGATGCGGTCGGCCGCCTCCGCGACGACGCCGAGGTCGTGGGTGATCAGCAGCAGGCCCATGCGGGTCTCGGCCTGGAGCTGCCGGAGCAGGCGCATGATCTGGGCCTGGACGGTGACGTCGAGGGCGGTGGTGGGCTCGTCGGCGATGACGACCTCCGGGTCGAGGGCGAGCGCCATCGCGATCATGACGCGCTGGCGCATGCCCCCGGAGAACTGGTGGGGGTAGTCGTGGACCCGGCGCGCGGCGGCGGGGATGCGGACGCGGTCCATGAGGGCGACGGCGCGCGCGAGGGCGGCCTTGCGCCCCAGGCCCCGGTGCACCGTGTACATCTCCGCCAGCTGGTCGCCCACGGTCAGCACGGGGTTGAGGGCGGTGAGCGCGTCCTGGAAGATCATGGCGAGGCGGGTGCCGCGGACCTCGCGGTGGCGCTCCGGGGGCATCGCGAGGAGGTCGTCGCCGCGCAGCCGGACGGTTCCGCGGGTGATGTGCGCCGGAGGGGTGTCGAGCAGTCCCATGACGGCCTGTGCCGCGACGGACTTGCCCGAGCCGGACTCACCGAGCAGGGCGAGGGTCTCGCCTTCGCGCAGGGTGTAGGAGAGTCCGTTCACCGCCCGGATCGTGCCGCGCCGGGTGCGGAACTCGACGCAGAGGTCCTCGACCTCCAGGAGGGGTGGTACGGAACGGGACATGTGCGCTCATTTCAGCCGGGGGTCGAAGGCGTCGCGTGCGGCATCACCGAGGAGGATGAAGCTCAGGACGGTCGCCGACAGGAAGAGTGCGGGGAAGGCCAGGAGGTGGGGGTGGTCGAGGACGAAGGCCTGGGCCGCGTTCAGCTGGAGCCCCCAGGAGACCTCGGGGTACTGGAGTCCCACCCCCAGGAAGTCGAGCGTCGCTTCGCCCGAGATGACCGCTCCGACGTTCAGCATGGCGACGACGACGACCGGGGTGATCGCGTTGGGGAGGATGTGGCGCACCATGAGGCGTGCGGGCCGGGCTCCGAGCATGCGGGCGGCCCGGACGTAGTCGGCGCCGGCCAGGGCGATGACCTGGGAGCGCATGATGCGCGTCATGGTCGTCCAGCCCAGCACCGTCAGGACGAGGATCATGGCGCCGAGGCCGTGGTCGGGGAAGGCGACGAGGATGACGGTGGCGCCGAGCACGAAGGGAAGGCCGAAGAAGACGTCGGTCACCCGGGAGACGAGGGCGTCGAGCCATCCTCCGTAGAAGCCGCAGAGCAGTCCGAGCACGACGGCGATCAGGAGGGAGGCCGCGGTCACGGCCAGGCCGGCGATCAGGGAGGGGCGGGTGCCCCGGATGACCTGGGCGAGGTAGTCACAGCCCTGGAGGTCGAATCCGAAGGGGTGGCCCGCGGAGGGTCCCTGTTTGGAGTGGGCCAGGTCGCAGCGGTCTCCCCCTTCGGTCAGCAGCGAGGTGAGGACCCCGGGCGCGAGCGCCATCGCCGTCATCAGCAGGAGGGTGATCAGGGCGATCCACACGGTGGGCCGCGCCCGCAGTTCGAGCCGGGCGTCCCTGCTGAGGGACGCCCGCTCCCCGGACGGCGGGCGCGCCGGGTCGGGCGTCGCGGGCCGCTCCGCGGCGTCGCCCGCGACCTCCAGGGGCCTGGTGGTGTCAGTCATGGCGGATCCTCGGATCGAGCAGCCCGTAAAGCAGGTCCACGAGCAGGTTCGCGAGCAGGAAGACGAGCACGAGGGCCGTCGTGGTGCCCACGACGACGGGGCCTTCGCGCAGCTGGATGGACTGGAAGAGCTGCTGGCCGACTCCGGGCAGGTTGAAGATGTACTCGGTGACGACCGCGCCGGCCATCAGACCGCCGAGCTCCAGCCCGAGGAAGGTGACCACGGGGATCAGCGAGTTGCGCAGGGTGTGCCGGACGACGACGCGGCGGCGGCTCAGTCCCTTGGAGTGGGCGGTGCGCACGTAGTCGGCCCGCAGGTTCTCGATGAGGGAGCTGCGCGTGAGCCGGGCGACGTAGGCGAGGCCGAAGGAGGCGAGGACCAGGCCGGGCAGGAGGTAGGCGAGCGGCCATCCGCCTTCGGTCCCGGCCACCGGCAGCCAGCCGAGCTGGACGCCGAAGACGAGCTGGGCCAGGTACCCGACGACGAAGACCGGCACGGAAATGACCAGGGTGGTGCCGAACAGCACCGCGCTGTCGTCCCACTTGCCCTTCCGGAGCCCGGCCCAGACGCCGAGTGCCATTCCGAGGACGACCTCCAGGACCCAGGCGGTCAGGCCGAGCTGCAGCGTGACGGCCCATCGGTCGGCGAGCAGTTCGGAGACGTCGCGGCCGGTGAAGGTGGTGCCGAGGTCGCCGGTCAGCAGGCCGGTGAGGTAGTGCGTGTACTGCACCCACAGGGGGTCGTCGAGGTGGTAGCGGGCGTGCAGTTCGGCGAGGACCGCCGGCGGGACGGGTTTGTCGCCGGCGAGTCCCTGGATGGGGTCGCCGGGCAGGACGAAGACGAGCGTGTAGATGAGGAAGGTGGTGCCGAGGAGTACGGGCAGGGCGTGCAGCAGGCGACGGGCGACGAATCTCCACACGACGGACGGCCCCCAGGGGTAGGTCTGTGCGGGCACCGGGTGCTCCGCGGAGGGTCGGTTGCGGCGTCAGTCGCTGACGGTGACACGGTCCAGGTGCAGGCCGGCGGCGTAGGGGTCGATGATCACGTTGTCGATCCGGTCGCTCCACGCCGACTGGTCCTGCCAGTTCCAGAGGGGGATGTACGGCAGTTCCCGCAGGGCTATGTCCTCCGCCTTCTGGTACGACGCGATGGCCCGCGGGCCCTGTGCGGCGTTGCCCTCGGCCACGAGGGCGTCGAACTCCTCGTTGCTCCAGCCCGAGCGATTGCCCGGGTAGTAGAGCCCGTCGAGGTAGTTCTGGATGCTGGGGTAGTCGATCACCCAGTTCTGCCGGAAGGGTCCCTTGCTCCTTCCTTCGCCGAGCAGGGCGGAGAGGTCGGCGGGGGCCATCTTGCGGAACGTCACGTCCTGGATGCCGAGGTTCTCCTTGAGCTGGTTGGCGATCGAGGTCATCCACTGCTCGTAGGTGGTGTCCGCGTTGGAGAAGTGGAGTTCGAGGCGTCCTTCGAATCCGCCGGCGGCCTCGAAGAGCTGCTTGGCGGCCACGGGGTCGTACGCGCAGGTCCGGCCGCAGGCGTCCGTCCGGTGGCCGGGGATCATGTCGCCGACGAGCGAGGTGGCGGGCTTGTAGACGCCGTTGTAGATGGCCTGGGTGATGCCCTTGCGGTCGATGGCCATGGAGAGGGCCCTGCGGAGGCGGGGGTCGGTGAACCGGGGGTCCTTCACGGGCAGGCCGAGGTAGTCCATGGTGCCGCTGGGCCGGATCGAGAAGCGCTCGCCGAAGAGCCGCTCGGCCTGTGCGGAGTTGGCGGCCGGAACGGTGGTCAGGACGTCGACGTTGCCGGCCTGGAGTTCGGTGAAGGCGGTCTCGCGACTCGTGTAGATCTTGAAGTCGACGCGGTCGGCCATGGGTTTGCGCGGGCCGCGGTAGCCGGTGAACTTCGCCAGCCGGATCTTCCGGTTGCGCTCCCAGGCGCCGTCGATCCGGTAGGGGCCGTTGCCGATCGGAGCGACGTCGGCGGCGTCCGGGTTCGCCGTGGCCGCCTTGGGCAGGGGGGCGAAGGCGGGGAAGGAGAGCAGCATGGGGAACTGTCCGAAGGGCGCCTTCAGGGTGACCTGGAGGGTCGTCTCGTCGAGCACCTTCAGGCCGGACAGGGTCCGCGCGGAGGGCTTGGCGCCCTCTTTCGAGGGGTTGAGGGCGTCGTATCCCCTGATCTGGGCGAAGTAGTAGTTGGCGTCCCAGGCGTTGGGTCCGTAGGCCGCGGCGTTCCACGCGTCGGCGAAGCTGGCGGCCGTGACCTTCTCGCCGTTGTGGAAGGTGGTGCCGGAGCGGAACTTGACGGTCCACACGACGTTGTCGGTGGTGGTCCAGGAGACGGCGGCCAGCGGCTTCACGCTGCCGTTCTCGGGGTCGAGCGCGGCGGGCGGGTCGAACAGGCCCTGCAGGACCTGGAGGGAGTAGCTGCTGGTGGTGCGGCCCGGCAGGAGGTGGTCGGGCTCCGTGAGCGCCACCGAGTAGGCGCCACCGGGCTTGCCCGGCGCGTTCTTCGGCTTCGCCGGCCCGTCGGAACCGCAGGCGGTCGCCGAGGCGACGAGGGTGAGGACGGCTGCCGCCGCGAGGGCGGTGGAACGGCTTGGATTCATGGTGCGCTGTACTCATTTCAGGAGGGCGGTCCGGCGGAGGACCGGGGAAAGCCGTCGAGGGCGGCCGGGGAGAGGGCTCTTGGGGTGCGGCTGGGGCGACACGGTAGGGACCGGGACGACGGGTCGACGATCGACGGAATGTCCACGCTCGGCGAAGGAGGCTGGACATCGGGTCGTTGCCGCCGCGGGTACGGCGGGACGAGCATGGGGCTGCGGCCCGGCCGTCGTTCGCCTCCTTCTCGATCGCCGGGGCCACCCGACGCCGGAAGGCCCCTCGCGCCCACCGCGCCGCTCGGGGAGCGGACCCGACCCGACGCCAGTGGTGCGGCCGTCGCCCGCACACGCGCGAAACAGAAGATACATAACGCGATGTCAGCGATCCAGAGTTACGCACGTTACTAGCGGGGCCGGCTTCGGACCCCGCTCCAGCGCCTCCCGTCCCCTCGTCACCTCGTCCGCGAAGGCAGCCATGACACCGATGCGCACCACCGGTTCCCCGGTCTCCTCCCCACTCCCCCGCCGCACGCTGCTCGCCGCCGCGGCGGCCGGCTGCGCCGCCGCGCTCGCGCCGTCGGCGGCCGGGGCCGCGGCGCCCCCCGTCGACCCGGTCGGGCGGCAGATGCGCGGGGTGTGGATCGCCTCCGTCGTCAACATCGACTGGCCGAGCCGGACCGGTCTCGACGCCGCCGCCCAGCGCGCGGAGTTCACCCGGCTCGCGGACGAGGCCCTCGCCCTGGGCTTCAACTCCCTGTTCGTCCAGGTCCGGCCGACCGCCGACGCGTTCTGGCCCTCCCCCCTCGAACCCTGGTCCCAGTGGCTCACCGGCACACAGGGCCGGGACCCCGGCTACGATCCGCTGGGCTTCATGGTCGAGACGGCGCACGAGCGCGGCCTCGCCTTCCACGCCTGGTTCAACCCCTACCGCGTCTCCATGCAGGCGGACCCGGCCGCGCTGGTGCCCTGGCATCCGGCGCGGGTCCACCCGGAGTGGACCGTCTCCTACGGCGGCAAGCTCTACTACGACCCCGGGGTGCCGGCCGCCCGCCGCTTCTGCCGGGAGGCCATGCTCGACGCCGTCCGACGGTACGACATCGACGGCGTGCACTTCGACGACTACTTCTACCCGTATCCGGTGGCGGGCTCCGACTTCCCCGACGACGAGACGTTCCGTGCGTACGGCGCCGGTTTCACGGACAAGGCGGCCTGGCGCCGCCACAACGTCGACCTGATGGTGCGGGAGATGCGGGACGCCGTACGGGCCACGCGCCCGGACGCGCTCTTCGGCATCAGTCCCTTCGGCGTCTGGCGCAACGCCTCGACGGACCCGCTCGGCTCGCCCACCGCCGCCTTCCAGTCGTACGACGGCCTGCACGCGGACACCCGGGGATGGGTCGAGCGCGGCTGGCTCGACTACATCGCGCCTCAGGTGTACTGGCACATCGGGTTGCCCGTGGCCGACTACGCCGTCCTCGCCCCGTGGTGGGCCGACGTCGTGCGGGGCACCGGCACGGAGCTGTGGATCGGGCAGGCGGTCTACAAGTCGGGGGCGCCGGGGCAGCCCGCTCCGTGGCAGGACGGCAGGGAGCTGACCCGCCACCTGACGCTCAACGCCACGCTCCCGGAGGTGGGAGGCGACCTCTTCTTCAGCGCCAAGGACGTCCGCGCGGACCGCGTGGGGGACTTCGCCGCCATGCGGCTCGCCCACTGGCAGCAGCCCGTCCTCGGCCCCCTGCCCGCCCGGCTCGACGGGGGCCCGCTTCCGCGGCGGCCCGCCGTCGGGATCCGCCGGGACAAGGAGACCGGCGCGGTCACCCTGCGCATCACCGCCGGGACCCACGGCCGGAAGGACGTCCCGTTCCGCTACGCGGTGCACCGGTTCCCCGGTGACCCCGGCGGGCGTCCGCAGGCCGGGAACTCCTCGCTCGTCGCCGTGATCCCCGGCGGGAAACGAGCCGTGCACGTCGAGCAGGACCCCTCGGGAGACTGCTGGTACGCGGTGGCCGCCGTCGACCGCGTCCAGCGTCAGGGCAGGCCGTCGCGCCCCGTGTCGTGACCCGCGCACGCAGCGGCTGCCGCTGCCCGTACGCGGCGGCGGCCGCACTCCTCCCCGTGCCCCCGGGCCCGCACGGCCGGCCCGAGGTGTTGGACAAACGGTCGACAGGCACAGCCTCGTGATGGACCATGCGTCCCATGCCTCTCACCGTTCGTGACCTGCTGGCCATCCCCGCACTCCGTCTCAGCCTCGTGGCGGGCAGTGCGGGGCTCGGCCGAGTGGTCGAGGCGGCGCACGCGACCGAGAACACCCGACCCGCCGCCTGGCTCGAAGGCGCCGAAGTCGTCATGACCAACGGGCTGTTGCTCACGGCCGACGAGCCCGGTTACGCCGCGTACGTGCACGAGCTCAGTGCCGGCAAGGCCGCCGCCCTCATCGTGGGCACGGGTCCCGGACTGCCGCTGCGGAGCGTCCCCGACGACCTGAGCAGACATGCGGAGGACGCCGGGCTGCCCCTGCTCACCGCTCCCCCGACCGTCTCCTTCGCCTCCATCACCAAGGCCGTCTTCGTGGCCCGCGCGTCCGAGGAACGGCGCCTGCTGGAAAGGACGTTGCGCACCCAGCGCCTGCTGTCCTCCGCGGCCGCCTCCGGCGACGGACTGACGGGCCTGCTCTCCTCCTGGCACCAGGCGGTCCATTCCGGTGTGGCGGTGTGCGACGCGGCCGGCCGCCTCCTGGGCGCGGCGGGGACCGACGGGCCGGAACTGCTCGAGAACGCCGCCTCCGTGCTGGAGACCGTCGCCCTGCACGGCCTGCGGGGAAGCGGCGGCGCGGACCTGCCGTGCGGAAGGCTCGTCGTCCAGCCGCTCGGCACGACCCGGCTGCGCGGCTTCCTCGTCCTGCTCGACGCGGACTCGCCGGAGGCCCGGCTGCTGATCAGCGTCCTCGTCTCCCTGCTCTCCGTCGAACTGGAGCGCCGCCACCTGGCCGACGAGCCGCAGCGTCGCAGCCGCGCCGCCCTCCTCGCCCGGCTCTTCCGTCCCGACGTCACCGCCGACCAGGCCAGGGCCCTGCTGCGGACGGCCGACGTCTCCTCGGCGTCGGTCCGCGCCGTGGCCGTGCACGCGACCGGCGAACCGGTGGAGCTCGCGGCCGACCTCGCCCTGGCGGTGCCCGGAGGTCTCGCGCGCGTGACCGGGGAGACGGTCGAGCTGGTGGTGCCGGAGGAGGTCGACACGGCGGCGGTGCTCCGCCGCTTCGCCACCGGCCTTCCCGCGGGGATAGGACCGGCCGTCGCACCGCAGCACGCGGCGCTCTCGCTCCGGCAGGCGATCGCCCTGCTGTCCTCCAGTACCGAGCTGGGGCGGCCCGTGAGCGCCTCCGAGGCGGGTTCGGTCAGGCTCCTGATCGGTCTCGGCAGCCCCGCGACCCTCGCGGCCTTCGCCGACACCGTCCTGGCCCCGCTCGACGCCGCCGACCCGGGCGGGGAACTCACCGAGACCCTGCGGGTCTGGCTGGAGACGAACGGCTCCTGGGCCGAGACCTCGTCCCTGCTGGGCCTGCACCGGCACACCGTCCAGAACCGCATCGAGAAGGTGGCGCGGCTGACGGGGCGGCAGCAGGACCGGGCGGAGGACCGGGTCGACCTGTGGCTGGCGCTGACGGCACGGGCGGTGGGCGGCCTCCCGGCCCACCAGCGGAGGAACGGGAACGCCCTTCCGTCAAAGGGCTAAACGGTCCAGGCCGCCGACGGAGGGATCGACATCACGTCGATGTCCGGCCGGGCCCGTCCCTCCCTACCGTGTGCCTGCCGGTCGGCCCTCCCGGCCGGGGCTCGTGGAGGCCCCCGCACGGGCCCCGATCCCGCCCGGGCCGGCAGTCACAGGAACGGAGAGGACCGCCCATGCCCCCTGCTTCCGCCACGGCCCCCGCGGCTCGCCCGTCTCCCGCGAGGATCCGCGCCCTGGTCACCGTGCCGCTCGCGGCCCCGCTGCCCGGGCTGCTCGGCACCGTCCCCTCGTACGCGGCCCCGCCCGCCCGGCCTCTGCCGCAGAAGGGGGCGGCCGGAAACGACGTCGCCGGCCCGCGGTTCCTCCCGCGCCGGCACGGCGGCACCGCCCGGCTCGACGGCTCCTGCGGCCCGGGCGTCGCGATCGACGGGGTCCGCCGCCGGTACCGCCGTCTCGACAGCCGCCCCGTCGGCGACGGGACGCGGGTGACGGCGGGCCGACCGATCGCCCGCACGGGTGACACCGGCGACTCCACCGGTCCGCATCCGCACTTCGGCATCCTCCGCCAGGGTGACTCCGTCCGCCCGCAGCAGATGCCGATCGTCCTCCACGACGGTCTCGCGCCGCCGTCTCCCTGGACGCTGCCGGACGCGGGCCGCACGTACTGACCACCCCCGAGCCGTGCCACGAGCCCGGCCCCTCCCGACCGGCACCCCGTGACCCCATCCCCTGAGCCGCTCCGTACGCCGGGTCCGGCTCTCCCTGATCGTCCTGCCCGCACGGCCTGCGCCCCGGGCGGGACCGCACCGCCCCCCACCCCTCGGAACAAGGAGTTTCCGCATGCGCCTCCGGTCCGTCCTGACCGCCCTCGCCCTCGTCCTCGGCGCCCTCTTCGCGCCCGGCGTCGGCGTCCTCGCCTCCGCCGGCGAGGCCCACGCGGTCACCAAGATCAGCCACGCCACCGCGACCTCGATGTTCCGGTCCTCCGGGATCACCTGGTCCTCGTCCGGCGGCTGCTCCGACCGCAACGTC
>NZ_JNXJ01000067.1:0-21063 GCF_000716625.1 Streptomyces bikiniensis
GGCCGGGGGCCGGCGGGTGCCGGTGGCCGGAGCGGGGGCGGGCGTGTCGGTGGCCGGGGAGGGGACGGACGCGTCGGGGGCGGACGCGTCGGGGGCGGGCGCGTCGGTGGCCGGGGGGCCTGCCGGGGCGGCGCGCAGGGTGGTGGCGACGGCCGCCGCGACCGCCCGGGTGGCGGCCCGGCGCAGGACGCGCGCCGGGGTGCGCCGGGGTGCGTGGAGCTCGACGTGGCCGCCCAGGTAGGCGCGGCCGGCCTCCGTCAGGGCGCGCTGCGCGGTGCGCCGGGCGGTGCCGTCGAGCCCGTACGGAAGGGGGGCGCGGCTCCCGGCGGCGGTGACGGTGATGCCGGGGACCTCCCGTACGGAGAAGCGGGCGCGGACGGCGGCGGCGCGCGGACGGCGGCGGTTCACGCGGAACGGCCCGGTCCGTCGGCCGGAGCGGGGCCGGGGGCGGAGGGACCGGCGGAGGCGGTCGGCGGGGCCTGGTCGGGGGCAGGGGTCGGGGCCTGGGCGTGAACGGGGGCCGGGGCCTGGGTCTGGGCATGGGCATGGGCATGGGCGTGGACCGAAGCCGGCGCCGAGGTCGGGGCGTGGACCGGAGCCGGGCCCGGGGCCCGGGGGTGCGTCGGAGCCCGGTGGGGGTCCGGCGCGGGGCCGGCGTACGGGGCGGGGCCGGCGTACGGGTCGGGGCCGGCGTACGGGTCGGGGAACGGGGGCGGGGACCAGAGGTCGTCGGGGGCGAGGGCGGCGGGGGCGTACTTGCCGAGGGCGCTGACGAGGAGGCGGAGTTCGAGGGCGAGCGCGCCGACCAGGCGCTCCAGGCCGTGCTCGGGGTCCTCGTCGACGGCGACGAGGGCGGCGCGGCCGAGGCCGACGGCGCCGGCGCCGAGCGCGAGCGCGCGGACGGCGCGGCCGCCCTCCCAGACGCCGCCCGTGGCGAGCAGGCAGCCGGTGGGGGTGCCGATCCGGCGCAGGGCCTCCGCGAGCGGCAGGCCGACCTGGTCGAGGAAGACGCCCGGCGCCCAGCCGGTGCCGCCTTCCGCGCCGTCGACGGTGACGGCGTCGGCGCCGGCCGCCCAGGCGGTGCGGGCGGCGTGGCCGATGTCACGGCCGGGGTGGAACTTCACCCAGGTGCGGGCCTTGGGGAAGTTGTTGCGCATGAAGCGGAGCTGCTGGCGGAGGATCTCCTCGGTGAACGTGCCCGGGGTGGCACAGCGCAGGCTGCGCGGCGCGTCCGGTCCGAAGACCTCGCGGACGGTGAAGCGGCGGGCGAGCTGCTCGGCCTCGGCCCGGTCGACGACGGTCATGCCGCCGAGGCCCGGCTTGGCGCCCTGGCCGGTCTTCAGCTCGAAGGCGAGGCGGCCCGTCTCCAGGAGGGGGCGGAAGGCGGGGTCGCTGTAGAGGAGGTTCCACACCTCGGAGTCGGCGTCCTCGGTGGACTGCTGGACGACGATGCCGCCCGTGCCGTCCGGGGCGGCCTCCAGGTACGCCTCGACGCGGGCGAGGAGGGCGGAGCGGGTGGCGTCGCCTCCGCCCGCTCCACCGCGCCGGTAGCCGTGGACCGGGACCATGTTCTCCCCGATGACCATGGGGATGCCGAGGCGTGCGGCCTGGCGGCTCGCGTGGACCGCGAGGTCGCCGCTGCCGGCCCGGGTGGAGCCGAAGGCGGAGAGGTAGAGCGGCAGGCGGGCGGTGAACCCGCCGACGCGGGTGGTGAGGTCGACGTCGTCGAACTCCGGCTCCCGCGCGAGGTCGATGAGCTTCTCCAGCCGCTCGGGCATGAAGACCGGCGGCACGATCCGCATCCGGTCGAGCGCGTCGCCGGCGGCCGCGGCCGTCGGGCCGAAGAGGCGGCTGCCGTACGCCGCGGGGTCGGGGAAGACGGCGGCGGTGCCGAGCCGGGCGCGGGCGCGTACCGGTTCCTCGGGGAAGCCGGGGGCGGTGAGGGCGGGGGCGGTGGGCCGCGCCGGAGCGGCGGGGGCGGTCGGGCGCGTGGTCACGGGGCCACCACCCCGGGGAGCTTCGGGTAGGCGCTGACCTGCCAGAGGGCGTCCAGGCCGGTGAGGAAGCGGACGAGCCGCTGGAGGCCCATGCCGAAGCCGGCGCTGGACGGGATGCCCTCGCGGGCCTCCTTCAGGTACCAGGCGTACTTGGCGGGGTTCTCACCGCTCTCCCGCATCCGGGTGACGAGGGTGGCGTAGTCGGCCTCGCGCTCGCTGCCGGAGACGAGCTCGCCGTAGCCGTGCGGGGCGATGAGGTCGAAGTTGCGCAGCACGCCGGGGCGTTCGGGGTCCTCGCGGTCGTAGAAGCCGCGGGATCCCTTGGGGTAGTCGTCGACGAAGAACGGCCGGTCGCTCTCCAGGGAGAGGATCCGCTCGCCGGTCCAGTCGATCTCGCCGTCGGGGTTCTGCGGGTGGCCGAGGGAGAGCAGCCGGGCGACGGCCTCCTCGTGGGTGCGGACGTCGTACTTGCCGGCGCGGACGTCGGCGAAGTCGGCCTCCTCGCGGCCGAGTCCGGTGAGCAGCTCGGGGACGGCGGTCCAGACGTGCTCGGTGACGTGGGTGAGGAGGCCGGCAGCGATCTCCTGGGCGTCCTCGCGGCTCGCGTCGGCGATCTCGACGTCGATCTGGTGGAACTCGACGAGGTGGCGGCCGGTGGTGGCGGTCTCCTCGGGCTCCACCCGGACGTTGGGGGCGATGTAGAAGAGCCGGGGGAAGCCCCGCAGGGACGCCTGCTTGTAGAGGATGGCGCTGGTCATGAGCTTGTACGGGTGGCCGTAGTAGTCGACGTCGAGGGCCTTGGCGCCGCGCCCGCCCGGGTCGGTGACGGGACCGACGAGCGGCGGGAGGAGCTCGGTGAAGCCCTCGCCGCGCAGGTAGTCGCGGGCGGCCTGGAGGGCCTCCTGCTGGACGAGCATGGCGGTGCGCAGCCGGGGCGAGCGCAGGTGCTCGCCGAGCGGCGGCGGGGTGCCCGGCGCGGTCTCGTCGGCGGTGGCGGCGGTCAGGTCCATGTCGGGGCTCCTGTTTCGTGCGGGCGGGTGGCGTGTGCGGCGGCCGGGGAGGGGGCCGGACGCGTGCTCCGCGGCCGGGCGGTCCGGGGCGTGTGTCGTGGGGACGGGGTGCGTGCGGTGTGGCCGGGCGGCCCGTGGGTGGGCGGTGCGGCCGGGGCGACCGTGGTCGTGCTCTTCGCGGCCGGGTGGCCCGGGGCGGGTGCGGGAGGCGGGCGGGACGGTCCGGTGGTGTGTCAGACGGTGAGCGGGGTGGCGGAGGAGTGGTCGTGGCCGCCCCCGGGGGCGGGGCCGTCGGGGGGTTCGCCGGCGGGGGCGCGCCGTCCGTCGTAGCTGCCGGCCACGTGCCACAGGGCGGTGAGCAGGCCGTCGGCGGTCAGCGGGGCGGTGTCGGCGGCGGCGTCGGGGCGCAGCGGCATGGCTCCGGTGCGGGCCCAGCGGAGGCGGCCGGCCGGGTCGATGAAGCCGAGGGAGCGGCCGGGGTTGTCGGGGTGCAGGCAGAAGGGGACGTCGAGGAGGCCGCGGGCGAAGGCGTCGGGCAGTGCCCGGGCGAGGTCGGGGTGGAGGTCGAGGACGGCCTCCACGAGGGCGCGGGCCTCCAGGTAGACCTCGCTGTCGGCGCCGTCGTCGGGGCCGGGGGCCTCTTCGAGGGCGGCGGCCGCGGCGGCGGTCTCCAGGGCGCGGACGTTCTCGTCGACGGTCGGGATGCGGTGGGCCTCGGCGGCGGTCTTGACGATGAGCCGTCCGGCCCCGGCGCGGACCGCGAGCCGCGCGGAGTCCTCCAGCAGGCGCAGCGCGCCCCGCTCGGTGTGCGGGTAGACGCCCATGTAGGTGTAGAGGACGACGTGGCGTTCGACGTCGGCGGGGAGGAACTCGGCGGCGAGCCGGCCCAGGGCGCGCAGGGCCTCCTCGTCCTGGCCGGGGTGGGTCTGCTGGGCGTAGCTGAGGGAGACGCTGCGGAGCCCGTACCGGACGAAGAAGAGGCACTCCAGGAGGCTGGTGGCGACGAGCAGGCCGGGCGGGCAGAGCTGGCCGAGGAGGCAGCCGCCGAAGCTCTCCAGGTGCGGGGTGGAGCCGGGCCGGGCGCCCTCGGCGAGCAGGGCGCAGGCACGGACCCAGGCGGCGACCGAGTCGCGCAGCGGGGTGCGGCCGTAGGGCAGGCAGTAGGAGACCGGGCCGCCCTCGGTGGCGTCGAGCCCGGCCGCCAGCAGGGCGCGGACGATGGGCTCGGGACGGGCGGAGCCGTGCCGGACCTGGACGGGGAAGCCGGCGCCGTGCAGCCCGTCGAGGACGGCGCGGGTGGTGGCCGGCGCGTGGGCGGCGATCGGGTAGCCGTTGAGGCGGGTGCCGTCGGCGACGGCGGCGCGGGCGCCGGCCAGGTCGCCGACACGGGTGTAGCTGTCGACGGTCAGGGTGCCGGCGGTGTGCGCGGTGGCGGCCCGGGTGCGGGCGAGGCCGTCGCGCATCGCGCGGGGGTCGCCGAAGCCCATGCGGGGCTGGACGACGAGCCGGCCGGCGGCGGCCGAGGCCGTGACGAAGGCTCCGAAGGAGGGGGCCGGGCCGGCGGGGTGCGCGGTCACGCCGGGACCTCCGTACGGGCTCTGACGGCGAGGAAGCCGCGCAGGGCTGCGAGGTCGTCGCCGAGGACCGCGTCGCAGCCGGCGTCGAGGAGCCGGGCGACGTCGTCGTCCTGGCGGTGGCCGGCGACGCCGAGCTTGCCGCCGAGGACGACCGGCAGGGCGGCCAGGGCGGGTTCGGCGCGCAGCCGGCGGACGGCGGCGAGGCCGTCGCGGTAGCCGTGGCCGTTGACGCTGCTGAGCACCACCGCGTCCGGCGCGTGCCGCCGGCAGGCGTCCGCGAGGAGTTCGGCGTCCACGCAGGGGCCGAGCCCGACGACCTCGTACCCGAGCTCCTCCAGGAAGAGCCGGAGGTACACCAGATTCCACGTATGGGAGTCCGAGGCGGTCCCGCTCAAGAGAATCTTCATGCTTGAAGAATAATTCTCGGAGGGTTCCGGAAGGGGAAGGAGAAGCGGCAGCAACGACCGGCACTTTCGCTTTTCAGGGGATTTTCGGGAAGGGCATGGAAAAGGCGCCGCGCCCCGCTGGGAATGCGGGGCGCGGCGCCTTTCGCGAGAAGGCCGCGAGAAGGGTCAGGCGTACTGGGCGACGAGGCTCCGGGGACGGATGTCGGTCCAGCTGGTGGTGATGTACTCCAGGGCTTCTCCCCGGTCACCGGGGCCCCAGACGCTGGTCCAGCCGGCCGGGACGGCGGCGAAGGCCGGCCACAGGGAGTGCTGCCCCTCGTGGTTGACGACGACGCGGAAGGGGTTCTCGGCGTTGTCGAAGGGGTTGACGGAATCGCTCATGACTGGGTCCTCGATTCTTTCTTCTGCAGGGCGGAGAGCTTCTCCGAGACGATGTTTCCGATACGTGCGAGTGGTTCCGGTTCGGCCAGGTGGAGATGGCCTTGTTCGAGCGTGTGGTTCTCCACGATTCCTTCGGTGAAGGGAATCCAGGTGGCGGCAAGGGCGCCTTCGGGCTCCCCGGGCCTGCGGGCGGTGAAGAACAGGAGGTCGGTGTCGGCGCGGCCGGGGACGTGCCGGGCCATCAGCTCGGCGTGGGTCTCGGAGGCGCGAAGCACGGCGCGGAGCTCGGCGGTGGAGAACCCGGCGAGGACGGGGTCCTCGCGGCGGATCCGGTCCATCGCCTCGGCCGGGTCGACGGCGGGGCGGGCCGCGGTCTCCTCGGGCGGCAGCACGGACACGCTGCCCGGGCCGGTCTGGTGGACGTCCATGAGGGCGAGCAGTTCGACGCTCTCGCCGGCCTCCCGCAGCCGGACGGCCATCGTGTGGGCGACGAGGCCGCCGAAGGACCAGCCGAGGAGCCGGTAGGGGCCCCAGGGCTGGATCCGGCGGATCCGCTCCAGGTAGGCGTCGGCCATCTCCTCGACGCTGCCGGGCCGGTGGCCGGGGTCGCCGAGCGCGCGGGCCTGGAGGGCGTACAGCGGCTGCTCGGGGCCGAGGTGGCGGGCGAGGCCGGCGTAGGCCCAGCCGACGCCGGTCCCGGGGTGGACGCAGAAGAGGGGGCGGCGGGACCCGGCGGGGCTGAGGGGCAGGAGCACGCCGAGGGCGGAGGCCGTCGCGCCGGCGTCCGGGCCGTCGTCCTCGCCGAGGAGGCCGGCGGGGGTGGGCGCGCGGAAGAGGTCGCGGACGGTGCGCTCGACGCCGAGGACGCCGCGCATCCGGTTGACGAGGCGGACGCCGAGGAGCGAATGCCCGCCGAGCGTGAAGAAGTTGTCGTCGACGGTGACGCGGGGCACGTCGAGGATCTCCGCGAAGAGCGCGCAGAGGACCTCCTCGCGGGCGTTGCGGGGCGCGCGTCCGCCCGGGGTCGCGGCGGGGCGGTCGGGGACGGGGAGCGCGGCCCGGTCGGGCTTGCCGTTGACGGTGAGCGGCAGGGCGTCGAGGACGACGACGGCGCCAGGGACGAGGTGTTCGGGCAGGACCCGGCGGGCTTCGGCGAGGAGTTCGGTCGCGGTGACGGCGTCGCCGGCGCGCGGGACGGCGTAGGCGACGAGGCGCTTGTCGCCGGGGCGGTCCTCGCGGACGACGGCGAGGGCCTGGCCGACGGCGGGGTGGGCGGCGAGAACCCGCTCGACCTCGCCGGGTTCGACGCGGACGCCGCGGAGCTTGACCTGCCCGTCCGCCCGGCCGAGGAAGCGCAGTTCGCCGTCCGGGGTCCACAGGACGCGGTCGCCGGTGCGGTACATGCGACTGCCGTCGGCCTCGAAGGGATCGGGCACGAAGCGTTCGGCGGTGAGGCCGGGGCGGCCGGTGTAGCCGCGGGCGACGTGGCCTCCTGCGATGTACAGCTCGCCGGGGACGCCGGGCGGGACGGGTCGCAGGGCGTGGTCGAGGACGTGGCTGCGGGTGTTGTCCATGGGCCGGCCGAGGTGGAGGCCGGTGCCGGTCAGGGTGCGCTGCCCCGTGGTGAACCACTGGTTGTGCGAGGCGAAGGTGGTCTCGGTGGGGCCGTAGGAGTGCACGAGGACGGTGTCGGGGCAGTGGGTGAGGACCCGCTGGACGGCGGCGGGCGAGGCGACGTCGCCGCCGGTCCACACCTCGCGCAGCAGGCGGAGGGTGTCGAGCCCCTCGTCGGCCATGACGTGGAAGAGGCCGACGGTGAAGTAGGCCGTGGTCACGCCGTGCGCGCGGACGGCCCGCGCGGTCTCGGCGAGGTCGGTGCCGTCGCCGCGCATGAGGACGAGGCTGCCGCCGGACAGGAGCGGCACCCACAGTTCGAAGGCGGAGGCGTCGAAGCCGGTCGCGGAGTGGACGAGCATCCGGCGGCCGGGGCCGAGGGAGACGTCGCGGTCGGCGGCGAGTTCGACGAGGTTGCGGTGGGTGACGCCGACGCCCTTGGGGCGTCCGGTGGAGCCGGAGGTGAACATGACGTAGGCGAGGTCGTCCTCGGAGGCGTCCTCGGCGGTGTCCGGGGCGAGGGGGCCGGTCCCGTCCGTGTCGACGCGCAGCACCGGTACGCCCTCCGGGGCGGTGTGGTGCCGGTCGGTGGCGACGAGCCGGGTGCCGGAGTCCTCGAGCATGAGGCGGACGCGGGCCTCGGGGAGCCCGGGGTCGAGCGGCAGGTAGGCGGCGCCGCTCTTGAGGACGGCGAGCGCGGTGGCGACGAGCGGGACGCCGCGGTCGAGGAGGACGCCGACGGTGTCGCCCCGGCGGACGCCGGCGGCGCGGAGCCGTGCGGCGAGGGCGTCGGCGCGGGCGTCGAGCTGCCCGTAGGTGAGGGTCTCGTCGTCGGCGACGAGGGCGGTGGCCCCGGGGACGCGGGCGGCGCGGCGGGCGATGACGCCGTGCACGGTGCCCCGTTCGGCCGGGACCGTGGCGGTGTCGTTGTGGTCGCCGGTGAGCCGGAAGCGGTCGGCGTCGGTGAGGAGGGGCAGGTCGCCGACGCGCACGGCGGGATCCGTGGCGACGGCGCGCAGGGTGCGTTCGAGGTGGGTGGCGAGGAGGGCGGCGGTGGGGGCGTCGAAGAGGTCGGTGGCGTATTCGAGTCCGCCGGCGAGGCCCGCGGGCCGGCCGTCGGGTCCGCGCCGCTCGGTGAGGGCGAAGGTGAGGTCGAACTTGGTGGTGACGGTGGTGAGGAGGGCGGGCCCGTCCTCGCGGAAGAGGCCGTGCGCGGCGGCGGCGCCGGGGACGCCCCGGGTGTAGTCGTGGTGGAGCTGGACGACGATCTGGGCGAGCGGGTGGTGGGCGGTGGTGCGCACCGGGTTGAGGTGTTCGACGACCCGGTCGAAGGGGAGCTCCTGGTGGGCGTAGGCGGCGAGGTCGGTGCGCCGGACGCGGTCGAGGAGCTCGGTGAAGGCCGGGTCGCCCGTGGTGTCGGTGCGCAGGACGAGGGTGTTGACGAAGAAGCCGACGAGCCCGCCGAGCCGGTCGTCGTCGCGGCCGGCGGTCATGGTGGCGAGCGGCAGGTCGGTGCCGGCGCCGTGCCGGGTGAGGACGGCGGCCAGCGCGGCCTGGAGGACCATGAAGAGGGTCGCTCCGCCCCGGCGGGCGAGGGCCTCCAGGGCCTCGTGGGTGGCGGCGTCGACGCTGATCGGGGCGTGCGCGCCCCGGTGGCCGGCCTCGGCGGGCCGGGGGCGGGCGACGGGCAGGTCGAGGACGGCCGGGGCGCCTGCGAGGGCGTCGCGCCAGAAGGCGCGGTGGGCTTCGGCGCGGGGGCCTTCGAGGAGGTCGCGCTGCCAGAGGGTGTAGTCGGCGTACTGGACGGGCAGCGGGTCCCAGCCGGGGGCGCGTCCCTCGGTGCGGGCGGTGTAGGCGGTGGCGAGGTCGGCGAGGAGGGGGCCGGTGGACCAGCCGTCGGCGGCGATGTGGTGGACGAGGAGGACGAGGACCTGTCCGGTGCCGTCGTCGGGGGTGAGGAGGGCGGCCCGGAGCGGGGTCTCCTCGGCGAGGTCGAAGACGTGGCCCGCGGCTTCGGCGGCGGCGTCGGCGAGCCGGGCCGCGGGGACGGTCCGTACGTCGAGGGTGGGGCGGACGCCGGTGAGGACGTCCTGGTGGGGCTCGCCGTCGACGGCGCGGTAGCGGGTGCGCAGCACCTCGTGCCGGTCGGACAGGTCGGCGAGCGCGGCGGCGAGGGCGGCCGGGTCGAGGGGGGCGGCGGGGCGCAGGACGAGCGGGATGTTGTAGGAGGCGCTGGGGCCTTCGAGGGTGTCGACGAACCAGAGGCGGCGCTGCGCGTACGAGAGCGGAAGGCGCTCGGGGCGGTCGGCGCGGGCGACGGGCCGGAGTCGCGGCGCGGCGTCGGGCTCGTCGCCGGCGGCGCCGATGCGCCGGGCGAGGGCGGTGGGCGTGGGGGCGAGGAGGAGGTCGCGGACCTGGACGTCGGCGCCGAGCCGGGCGCGGATCCGGTTGGCGAGGCGGACGCCGCTCATGGAGTGGCCGCCGATGGTGAAGAAGCCCTCGTGGGGGCCGACCTCGTCGAGGCCGAGGGCTTCGGCGAAGAGGGCGCGCAGGGTGTCGACGAGCTCCCGGTCGGCGGGATCGTCCTCGGGGGCGTCCGCGCCCGGCGGGGCGTCGGGCGCGGCGGCGGCGCGGTCGCGGCGGGCGTCGAGGGCGCGCCGGTCGGCGGCGGGGACGAGGCGCTCGTCCGTGACGGGGGCGGCCGGGTCGTCGGCGGCGGTGCGCAGCGCGGTTTCGAGGGCGGCGAGGAGGAGCCGGGGGACGTCCTCGTCGAGGACGTCCCGGGCGTATTCGAGGGCCAGGGCGAGTCCGGCGGGCGCGCCGTCGGCGTCGCGGTGGTCGACGCAGGCGGCGGTGAGGTCGAACTTGGTGGTGGCGGGCCCCTCCTCGGCCGGGAAGCGGCCGGTGAGGCCGCCGAAGGAGAAGGTCTCCGGGTCGGGTCCGGCGGCGCGGAGGGTGAGCATCACCTGGAAGAGGGGGTGGACGCCAGGTGTGCGGGGCGGGTTGAGGTGTTCGACGAGCAGGTCGAAGGGGAGCCGCTGGTGGGCGAAGGCGGCGAGGTCGGTGTCGCGGACGCGGTCGATGAGGTCGGCGGAGGAGGGCGCGCCGGTGGTGTCGGTGGGCAGGACGAGGGTGTTGACGAAGAAGCCGACGAGGTCGTCGAGGGCTTCGTCGTCGCGGCCTGCGACGGGGGTGCCGAGGGCGAGCCGTTCGCCGGCGCCGGCGGCGCGCAGGGCGAGGCCGAGGGCGGCCTGGAGGATCATGAGGAGGCTGGCGTCGTGGTCCTCGGCGAGGCGGACGAGCCGGGCGTGGACGGCGGGTTCGAGGCGGGTGGCGACGAGGCCGCCGGCGTGGTCGCGGAGGGCGGGCCGGGGCCGGTCGAGGGGCAGCGGGGTGACGGCGGGCAGGGCGCCGAGGGCGTCCCGCCAGTGGGCGAGGCCCTGGCCGGTGACGGAGCAGGGGTCGTCGGGGTCGCCGAGCACGTCGTGCTGCCAGAGGGTGTAGTCGGCGTACTGGACGGGCAGCGGCTCCCACTCCGGCGCGCGGCCCCCGGCGCGGGCGGCGTAGGCGGCGGCGAGGTCGGTCATGAGCGGGGTGAGCGACCAGCCGTCGCCGGCGACGTGGTGGAGCAGGACCGCGAGGGTGGCGCCGGGGCCGTCCTCGGGGAGGAGGAGGGCGACGCGCAGCGGGAGTTCGCGGGCGAGGTCGAAGGTCTCGGCGGTGAAGCGGGCGACGAGGCCGGGCAGGGCGCCCGCCGGGGCTTCGACGGTCCTGAGGCGTACCGCGCTCGCGGCGAGGACGTGCTGGTAGGGCTCGCCGTCGGGGGCGAGGAGGACGGTGCGGAGCGCCTCGTGGCGTTCGGCGAGGTCGGTGACGGCGGCGGCGAGCGCGGCGCGGTCGGGGGCCGTGTCCAGGTGGAGGACGATCGGCATGTTGTAGGCGGCGGAGGGGCCGTCGAGCTGGTTGACGAGCCAGAGGCGGCGCTGGGCGTGGGAGAGCGGCACCCGCTCGTCGGCGGGGAGCGGGTCCTCGTGGACGACGGGGAGCCGGGGGTCGGTGGTGCGGAGCACCTTGCGGTTGATCTTGCCCGAGCTGGTGCGCGGCAGGGCGACGACGATCGAGACGACGGGCACGGCCGCGGCGGGCATCCGCTCGCGCACCCGGTCGCGCAGTTCCTCGGCGCCGGTGCCGCCGTCGGTGACGACGAAGGCGACGAGGCGCTTGACCCCGTCGGCGTCCTGCTGGGCGACGACGGCGGCCTCGCGGACGGCGGGATGTCCGGCGAGGACGGAGTCGACGGCGGCGGGGTCGATGCGCTGGCCTCCGATCTTGACCTCGTCGTCGAGACGTCCGTGGTAGAGGATCTGGCGGTCGTCGCCAATGGTGACCAGGTCGCCGGTGCGGTAGGCGCGTTCGCCGTCGAGCTCGGTGAAGCGGCGGGCGTTCAGCTCGGGCCGGTGGAGGTAGCCGCGGGTCAGACCGCCGCCGAGGAGCCAGAGCTCCCCTTCGACGACGGCGGCGCGGACGCCGGGGAGGGGGCGGCCGATGGGGACGGGCCCCGCGTCGTGCCGGGTGAGGTCCGCGACGGTGGCCACGACGGTGGTCTCGGTGGGCCCGTAGGCGTTGAGCAGCCGGACGCGGTCGCCGACGAGGCCGCGCCACTGGGCGATCCGCTCGGGCAGGGCGGCCTCGCCGTAGATGATGACGGTGCGCAGCGCCGCGGGGAGCCGGACCGCGCCGGTGGTGAGGACGTGCACCAGCTCGTGCCAGTAGGCGGCGGGCAGGTCGAGGAGGGTGACGCCGGCCCGTTCGCAGCCGGCGAGGAGTTCGCCGACGTCGAGCATGTCGTCGGTGCGGAGCACGAGGGTGCCGCCGGCGCCCAGGACGGTGAAGACCTCCTGGATGCTGGCGTCGAAGTGCAGAGGGCTGAACTGCAGGACGCGGGAGTCGGCGTCGATGCCGTACGCGGGGGTGGCGCCGGCGATGAAGTGGGCGAGGGAGTCGTGGGCGACGACGACGCCGTTGGGAACGCCGGTGGAGCCGGAGGTGTAGATGACGTACGCGGCGCCCTCTCCCGCGCCGGGCCCGTCGAGGACGAGCTCGCCGTGGCGGGCGACCTCGGCGGGCTCGGGGGCGGCGTCGCCGCAGGCGTCCCGGAGGATGGCGGCGTTGCGGGCGTCGGGGGCCTGCACGTCGAGCGGGAGGTAGGCGGCGCCGGTGGTGAGGACGGCGAGGAGGCCGACGATCGCGTCGACGCCGCGCGGCCGGTGGAGCGCCACGAGGCGGCCGGGTCCGGCGCCCCGGGCGGCGAGTTCGGCGGCCCGGGCGCGGACGGCGGCGCCGAGTCCGGCGTAGGTCAGGCGCGCGTCGGCGTGGACCAGGGCCACGGCCTCGGGGCGGGTGCGCTCCTGGGCGGCGATGAGGTCGAGCACCGGCGGCGCGGCGGCGGGAGAGGGTCCGCCGTCGAGCAGGTCGTCCGTTCTGCTGCGGGGCATGCTGGGTTCCTCCGGTAAGGGGCGGGAGACCGGGGCGAACGGTTCCTCTCGCCTCCGTGACCACCACGCTAGGGGCGGCCCCCGCCCTCCCGGGGCAGAAGACGCGGCAGCTCCGGGCGGCAGGTGCGCCGCCCGGAGCTGCCGGTGGGAGGAGGCGTGCGGAGGGGGTGCGGGGAGGGGCGGTCCCGGGTGGGAGCGGGTCGGGGGCGCGGGACGGTCACGGCGCGGCGCTCCGTCCCGTACGGAGCCCGGCCCCGTACCCGCGCCCGCGCCCGCGCCCGGCCCCGTCTCGGGTCGTCCACGGGCACGGCGACCTGCCCGTACGGAGCCCTGCCCGTCCCGGAGCGCGCCCGGGGCGGGTGCCGGCCTCAGCGGCCGGTGCGGGTGCCCGCCCGGGTGCGCCGCTTGAGCGCGGGGGCCGGGACCGGGGGGCGGGGCGGCCCGGCGGGGCCGTGGGCGCGGGGCTCACCCGGGCTCCGGGGGGCGCCGGCCCGGGTGCTGTCCGGGGCCTTGCGGGTGCCGGGCGCCGGGTCGTCGAGCAG
This sequence comes from Streptomyces bikiniensis, assembly GCF_000716625.1. Lineage (NCBI taxonomy): Bacteria > Bacillati > Actinomycetota > Actinomycetes > Kitasatosporales > Streptomycetaceae > Streptomyces > Streptomyces bikiniensis. The sequence goes on from NZ_JNXJ01000067.1 coordinate 13,024, forward strand.
CCTTGCGAGGGCCGCGGCGGTCGGGTTGCGGAAGACGTCCCGCAGGGTGAGGTCCTGGCCGAACTCGGCCCGGATCCGGTTGAGGAGCCGCACCGCGAGCAGCGAATGCCCGCCGGTCTTGAAGAAGTTGTCCGTGCGGCCCACGTCCCGGCCGCCGAGGACCTCCCGGAAGAGGACGAGCAGCCGCTCCTCCCGGGCACGGGCCGGGGCCCCCTCCTCCGGCCCGGCCGTGGCCGCGCCGGACCGCTCCCCCCCGCCGCCGATCGCGACGCGGGCGGGGGCGAGGTACTCGGGGAGCCGCCGCTCGGCCCAGGCCCGCAGCTCCTCCTCGGTGACGGCGGCGCCGGGCGCGCGGGCGACGGTGGCGTGCAGCCGGTCGTCGTGGACGGCGACGGAGACGCCGGTGACGGCCGGGTGGGAGAGCAGGGCCTCCTCGACGCGCCCGGGTTCGACGGCGTAGCCGCCGGCGGTGAGGACGGCGACGGGCCGCAGGGTGCCGTCGGCGGCGGCGTACGCCCTGAGGCCGGTGGCGCGCAGTCCGCCGCCGGGCGCCGGGGCGTGCACCTCGCCGGGGACGCGGACGGGTGCGGGCCGTCCGTGCTCGTCGAGGACGGTGCCGTGCACCGACGGTGACGGTGCGCCGGTCCCGTAGCGGGGGGCGGAGAGCGGGGCCGCGGGGTCGGCGGCGAAGGCGTCGAGGGTCTCGGCGAGGCGCCCGGCGAGCAGGCGGGCGGTGTCGGCGTCGTACAGGGCGGTGGCGTACTCCAGGACGCCGCGCAGTCCCCCGGGGGCGCCGTCGGGGCCGGTGAGTTCGGTGAGGGCGAAGGTCAGGTCGCTCTTGGCTCCCGTGCCGGTGAAGGCGACGGGGTCGCCGTCGAGGACGGACGGGACGCGGCCGGCGGTGTCGGCGGCGTGGACCTGGAGCATGACCTGGACGAGCGGGGCGTGGGCGGCGGAGCGCTGCGGGCTGAGGTGCTCGACCAGCCGGTCGAAGGGCAGGTCCTGGTGGCTGTAGGCGGCCAGGCCGGACTCGCGGACCCGGTGGACGAGGTCGGTGAAGGCGGGGTCGCCGGACGTGTCGGTGCGCAGGACGAGGGTGTTGACGAAGAAGCCGACGAGCGGGTGGAGGGCGTGGTCGGCGCGGCCGGCGACGGTGGTGCCGAGGGCGATGTCGGTGCCGGCGCCGTGCCGGGTGAGCAGGGCGGCGAGGGCGGCCTGGACGACCATGAAGAGGGTGGCGCCGTGGGCGCGGGCGGTGCGCAGCAGCGCCTGGTGGGTGGCGGCGCCCACCTCGAAGCCGGTGAGGGCGCCCCGGCCGTCGGCCTCCAGCGGACGGGGGCGGTCGGTGGGGAGGGCGAGGAGCGGCGGCATCCCGGCGAGGGCGGTGCTCCAGTGGGCGAGTTGTTCGGCGGCGACGCCGGGGGTGCCGGGTTCGTCGTCGGTGCCGGGTGTGCCGTCGAGCAGGTGGTGCTGCCAGAGGGTGTAGTCGGCGTACTGGACGGGGAGCGGCGGCCGGGCGGGCGCGCGACCGGCGGCACGGGCGCGGTAGGCGGCGTCGAGGTCGGCGAGGAGGCAGGAGGTGGACCAGCCGTCGCCGGCGATGTGGTGGACGAGGAGGACGAGGGTCTGCCGCTCGTCGGCGTCGGTGACGAGCGCGGCCCGGAAGGGGATCTCGGCGGCGAGGTCGAAGACGTGGCCCGCGGCGGCGTCGACGGCGGCGCGGACCGCTTCGGGTCCTTCGGCGCGGATCTCGTCGAGGACGGGGGCCCGGTCGTCGAGGACCAGCTGGTACGGCTCTCCGTCGGCGTACCGGTAGACGGTGCGGAGCACTTCGTGCCGGGCGGCGGTGTCGGCGAGCGCGGCGGAGAGGGCGGCCGGGTCGAGCGGGCGGTGCAGGCGGGTGACGACGGGGATGTTGTAGGTGGCGCTGGGGCCTTCGAGGCGGCCGACGAACCAGAGGCGGCGCTGGGCGGCGGAGAGCGGCAGCCGGGCGGGGCGCAGGGCGGCGGGGACCGGGCGGAGGGCGGGGCGGGCGGGGCCGTCGCCGTGCTCGTCGAGGCGGCGCAGCAGCGCCTCCGGGGTGGGGGCGAGGAAGACGTCGCGGATGGTGGCCGGGAGGCCGAGGGTGCCCCGCACCCGGTTGGCGAGCTTGCCGGCCAGGAGGGAGTGGCCGCCGAGCTTGAAGAAGTTGTCGTCGGGCAGGACGGCGTCGCGGTCGAGGAGTTCGGCGTAGAGGCCGCGGAGGATCTCCTCGCGGGGGTCGGCGGACGCGGTCTCCCGGCGGCCCGGTGCGTCCTCGGCGCCGGTGGCGGTCTCGCGCGCGGCGTCGAGCGCCGCGTGGCGCCGGTCGAGCTCCCGCCGCTGGGCCCCGGTGGTCCAGGCGACGGTGCTCAGGGGTGTGTCCCCGGGCTGTGCGGCGAGTGTCGCGAGGGCGTGGCGGAAGAGGCCGAGGAGGAGGTCGGCGGTGCCGGCGTCGTACAGGTCGGTGGCGTACTGGAGGCCGAGGAGGAGCCCGGCGGGCTCGCCGTCGGCGCCGGTGCGCTCCTGGCAGTGGAAGGAGAGGTCGAACTTGGCGGTGGCGAGGTCGGCCTCGTCGAGGACGGCGGGGACGCCGCCGACGCGCAGTTCCCGCGCCTGCCCGGGGTGTGCCGCGACCATCACCTGGAAGACGGGGTGGCGGCCGAGGGAGCGCTCGGGATTGAGGTGTTCGACCAGGAGGTCGAAGGGCAGGTCGTCGTGGGCGAAGGCGGCGAGGTCGGCGTCCCGGACCCGCCGGACGACCTCGGCGAGGGTGGGGTCGCCGGAGAGGTCGGTGCGCAGGGCGAGCGTGTTGACGAAGAACCCGACGAGGCCGTCGAGCGCTTCGTCGGACCGGCCGGCGACCGGGGTGCCGACGACCTGGTCGGGGCCGGCACCGGCGGCGCGCAGGGCGAGCGCGAGGGCGGCGCGGACGACCATGAAGAAGGTGGCGCCGGAGTCCCGGGCGATCCCGGTGAGCGCCCGGTGGGTGGCGGCGTCGAGTGCGGCGGTGGCGGAGGCGCCCGCGCGGGTCGGCTCGGTGGGGCGGGGCCGGTCGGCGGGGAGCCGGGTCTCGGCGGGGGCACCGGCGAGGGCTGCGCGCCAGTGGGCGATCTGTTCGTGGGCGGTGCTGTCGGGGTCGTCGGGGTCGCCGAGCACGTCCCGCTGCCAGAGGGTGTAGTCGGCGTACTGGACGGGCAGCGGCTCCCACTCCGGCGCGCGGCCCCCGGCGCGGGCGGTGCAGGCGGTGTCGAGGTCGGCGAGGAGGCGGCCGACGGACCAGCCGTCGGTGGCGATGTGGTGGACGGCCAGCACGAGGATCGCCGACTCCTCGCCGTCGGTCTCGAAGAGGCCGACGCGCAGCGGGAGTTCGCGGGTGACGTCGATCGGGGCGCGGGCGAACTCCGTGGCCTGTCCGGCCGCCTCGCCGGCCGCGCACCGGGTGGTCTCGACCGGGATCCGGACGCCGTCGAGGATCCGCTGGTGCGGCTCGCCGTCCACGGCCGGATAGACCGTGCGGAGCACCTCGTGCCGCGCCACCACGTCCCCCACGGCCGCCTCCAGGACGGCCGGGTCCGGCCGGGTGGCGAGGTGCAGCACCACGGGCGCGTTGTAGGCGGGGGACGAGCCCTCCAGCCGGTTCATGAACCACAGACGGCGCTGGGCGTAGGACAGGGGGATCACGGTTGCTGCCTCTCTTGAGGGGCGGGGGCGGGCGGGTGGACCCGAGGCGGCGGCCTCGGCGGTGCGACGACCGGCGGTCAGGCGTCCCGCGCGGCCGTCAGCTCCTCGATGTGGGCCGCCAGGTCGCGGAGGCGGGGGTGGGCGTAGACGGCCTTGACCGGCAGGGCGACGGAGAGTTCGGCGCGGACGCGGGAGACGAGCTTGATGGCGAGGAGGGAGTGGCCGCCGAGCTTGAAGAAGTTGTCGTCGGGGCCGATGGACGCGGCGCCGAGGACCTGGGTCCAGACGCGGGCGATGAGTTCCTCGGCGGGGCCGGTGGGGCCGGGTCCGCCGGCGGGGGCGGCCCCGGCGGGCGCGGGCGTCTCGGCGCGGGTGGGCAGGGCGGCCCGGTCGAGCTTGCCGCTGGGGGTGGTGGCGAACCTCTCCACGGCGACGAACGCGGACGGCACCATGTAGGCGGGCAGGGTCGCTGCGAGCGCGGTGCGCAGGGCGCCGGCGTCGCCGCCCCGGTGGTAGGCGAGCAGGGCGGGGTTTCCGGCGGCGTCCTCGCCGAGGACGACGGCGGCCTCGGCGACGCCGTCCTGCCGGGTGAGGGCGGCCTCGATCTCGGGGAGTTCGATGCGGTGGCCGCGGAGTTTGACCTGGCCGTCGGCGCGGCCGAGGTAGGCGAGGCGGCCGTCGGGGAGGAGGCGGCACCGGTCGCCGGTGCGGTAGGCGCGGGCTCCGGTGGCGGCGTCGGACGCGGGGTCGGCGACGAACCGCTCGGCGGTCAGGGCGGGCCGGTTGCGGTAGCCGCGGGCGACGCGGGGGCCCGCGAGGTACAGCTCGCCGGTCTCGCCGGGTGCGACCGGGGCGAGCCGGTCGTCGAGGAGGCGCATCGACAGGCCGGGCAGGGCGGTGCCGATGTGCGGCTGTCCGGGGCGGTCGATCCAGCCGGCGGTGGCGTCGACGGTGCACTCGGTGGGTCCGTACACGTTGAGGGCGCGCAGCAGACCGGAGGTGTGGGCGGCGGCGAGCCGGTCCCACAGGGCGGGGCCGATGGCCTCGCCGCCGATGAGCAGGGTCAGCGGGCGGGGGCCGCCGTCCGTGGTCAGCAGGTCGAGCAGCGGGTCGGCGTGGGAGGGGGTGATGTCGAGGTCGGTGAGGCCGTGGGCGTCGACGAAGGCGGCGAGGAGGGCGGGGTCCCGGCGGGTCTCCTCGTCGATCATGACGAGGGTGTCGCCGCGGCAGAGCCGTACCCACTGCTGGACGGAGGCGTCGAAGGACGGCGAGGCGTTCCAGCCGACCCGGCGGCCCTCTCCGGTGGCGGCGCCGATGCCCTCCAGCTCCGCGAGCAGCAGCGAGGCGGCGCCGCGGCCGATCTCGACGCCCTTGGGGCGGCCGGTGGAGCCGGAGGTGTAGATGACGTAGGCGAGGGTGTCGGCGGTGACGGGGACGGGCCGGTAGGGGGCGGCCGGGACGGCGCCGGGGGCGGTTCCGCGGGCGGTGAGCTCCGCCAGGGTGAGGGTGCGGGTGCCGGTGCGGGCCGCGGCGGAGGCGTCCGCGTCCTGGACGACGACGAGGTCGGCGCCGGAGTCGGCGAGGAGGTGGGCGCGGCGCTCGGCGGGCAGCGCGGGGTCGACGGGCAGGTAGGCGGCGCCCGCGGTGAGGGTGCCGATGAGGGCCGTGGCGAGGCCGGCGCCGCGCGGCAGGCAGAGGGCGACGACGCTCTCGGGGCCGATGCCGAGGGCGGTGAGCCGGGCGGCGACGGCGGCGGCCTCGGCGCGGAGTTCGTCGAAGGTCAGGACCCGGTCGGCGGCGACGACCGCGGTGCGCCCGCCGGGGACGGTGGCGAGCCGGGCGAGGAGGTCGGCGTGCCCGGTGCCGGCGGCGCAGCCGGAGCAGGCGCAGGGCGTGGCGTCGGCGAAGAGGGCGGTCGCGTCGAGGGCGGCGGTGGTCTCGGGGAGGGTGGCGGTCATGGCGGCGGGCTCACATTCCGTACGGGTGGGCGGAGGGGGCGACGGTCGGGGCGCAGTCGGACAGGGGGACGGGCTCGCCCATGGCGACGAGGATCTTGCGTGCGCCGGTGTACGACTCGCGTCCGTGCGCGCAGAGGATGTTGTCGACGAGCATCAGGTCGCCTGCCTGCCAGGTCTCGCGGACGGTGACGGCTTGGTAGGCGTCGTTGACGGCGTCGACCTCGGCGGCGGTGAGGGCGGTGCCGTCGCCGAGCCGGGTGTCGAAGGGCAGGCCGTCGGCGCCGAAGGTCTCGGTGAGGACCTCGCGGACGTCCTCGTCGAGGCTGCGGGCGTTCCAGAAGGCGAAGTGGTTGAACCAGACGCGCTCGCCGGTGACGGGGTGGGTGACGATCGCGGAGCGGAGCTGGCGGGTGCGCAGGGTGTCCTCGTCGAGCCATTCGTACCCGATGGAGTGCGCGTCGCAGTACTCCTCCGCGCCGGCCGGGTCGTCGGCGGAGAACGCCTTGCGCCAGGGCATTCCGGCGAGGTCGGAGTAGTTGCGGACCAGCAGCCAGCCGGCCTTCTCGAAGCGGGCGACGAGCTCCGGCGGGAGGAGGGACAGGGCGCGGCGCATGTCGCCGACGGTGGTGGCGCCGCCGGTCTCGGGGGCGGTGACGCAGCCGAAGAGCAGGACGCCGGGGAAGTCGAGGGTGTAGCTGTTCTCGTTGTGCAGGCGGATCGGCTGGATCGCCGGCAGGTCGGTGGAGGAGAAGACGCCCTCGCCGAAGTCGGTGCGCGGGGTGGCCTTCTCCTTGTAGCCGGCGCGACGGGCGATCAGCGCGTCCCGGGCCTCGGCGAAGGTGCCGGCGTCGGTGACGGGCAGGCCGCGGAGCATCACGGCGCCGGAGCGGTGCAGCTCGGCCTGGATCTCGGGGCGGCGGGCGGTGAGCCAGGCGGTGGCCTCGGCCATGGCGGCGAAGCGGGGCATCTGGATCAGGGCGGGCTTGCCGGGTTCCCGGACGACGGTCACCGCGTCGTCGGCGGTCGTGGCCGGGTGCGGGGCGAAGGTGGTCATGGCGTGTTCCTCGTCTTCGGTGGGTGGCCGGCGCGGAGGCCGGGGAGGCGCGGTCGGAGCCGGTGCCGGGGCGGCTCGACCGGTGGTTGCGGGGCGAGCCGCCCGGTGGTGGCGGCGGGCGCGGGGGGGGCGGGTGCTCGGGCGGTGGCGGCGACCGGGTGGCTCGGGCCGTGACGGAGGCCGGACCGCTCAAGCGGTGACGGAAACCGGACCGCTCAGGCGGTGGCGGCGGGGACCGTGTCGAAGGAGCGCAGGACCGGGTTCAGCCGGGCGAAGAAGCCGGCCAGGTCCTGTTGGAAGTAGAAGTGGTCGCCCGGCAGGACCTCGGGGGCGACGGCGTGGCCGGCCACGAGGGCCCATCCGGCGAGCAGTTCGACCGGGACGATCGGGTCGGCGTCGCCGCCGAGGACGGCGACCGGGCAGTCGAGCCGCGCGTCGGGCGCGGTGCACCGGTAGGCGTCGTCGATGGCGAAGTCGGCCCGGATGGCGGGGAGGACGATCTCGCGGAGCTCCGGGTCGTCGAGGATGCCGTCGTCGGTGCCGCCGCGCTCCTTGATGGCGGCCACCAGCTCGTCGTCGTCGAGGCGCTCCGGGTGCACGGGGGCCTGGTTGGGCAGGACGGGCGCCCGGCAGGCGGAGGCGACGAGTCCGAGCGGGGTGCGGCCGGCGGCCTGGAGCGCGCGGGTGACCTCGAAGGCGACCAGGGAACCCATGCTGTGGCCGAGGACGACCAGGGCGCCGACGTCCGCCGGGAGGGCGTCGACGACGGGAAGGGCCAGGTCGTCGACGGAGGCGGGCAGGTCCTCGCAGTAGCGGGCGCCACGGCCCGGGTACTGGCTGATGAGGAGCCGGACGTCGGCCGGGAGGTGCTCGCGCCAGGCGCCGTAGGCGTGGGCGTTGCCGCCGGCGTGCGGGAGGACGAGCAGGGACAGGCTGTGCGGCGCGTCACCGGGCAGGTCCCAGACGACGTCCTCGGGCGCGGGGGTGGAGGAGGCGCTCATGAGCTGATCCGATCTGTCTCGGTGCGGCGGCGGAGGGCCGGTCGGGCCTTCCGGGCGGCCGGTGCGGTCTTGAGGGAGTCGAGGTGCGCGGCGAGCCGGGCGGGGGTGGGGTGCTGGAAGACGTCGCGCAGGGTGAGGCGGACGTCGAGGGCCTCGGCGATGCGGTTGGTGAGGCGGGCGGCGAGGAGGGAGTGCCCGCCGAGGTGGAAGAAGTCGTCGTCGATGGTGAGGGGGGTGGTGGTGTCGAGGGCGTGGACGAAGAGGGCGACGAGGGTCTCTTCGAGGGGGGTGCGGGGTGCGCGGCCGTCGGTGGTGGGGGCGGTGG
>NZ_JNXJ01000068.1:0-20589 GCF_000716625.1 Streptomyces bikiniensis
AGCGGTGGGCGAGGTCGCGGGCGGCTGCGATGTCCAGGCTGCCCTGGAAGACCCCGGACACCGAAAGGGCCGCCTCCCGGCCCGCTCGCCGGTCTGCACCATCCACGATCCGCTCCACGGCATCCCCGCTCTCGACGACTTCCAGATCCCAAACGACCGAAGACCGCTTACCCCCGAAATCTGCTTCGATGCGTGGAGACCTTGGAGAGGACACCGGCTCTTTGCCCTGTCTTCAACCCTCGTCGAGAACGGCAGCCGAATCCTCTTGTCGCGACAGCGGCTCGCGACGTTCCACCGCCTGTCCGGGATGAAGCGACAGCGGCCCGAGCACCGTCCCCCGCCCCGATGACGGCTCCACCCATTGCGCCGGTCGGCGCGTACACAGCGACCACGTCCCTCATGACGTCGTTGGGCAGCGATGACGGTCACGGCTGTCACGAGGCAACCGGATCACTGCTGCCGGGCGCGCATTGCACGGGTGGCCGTCCACCGAGGACGCGCCCGTCCGCGCCACCGGTCCGCGTCGTACCCGGGGCGCGCACGATCTCCGGCCCCCGCTGTGGCTCAGGAGTAGGTCATCGGGCAGCCGTACCGCACGGAGTACTGCGCGGCGCGCAGGTAGAGCGCCACGTAGAAGGCCGTGTCCCGCTGCTCGGCCCACGGGCCCGGCCGCGCCCGGGCGGTCCGCTCCGCTCCGTCCTCCAGGAACCACCGGCTCAGTGCGAGGTTCTCGCCCTCCGGTATCGCGTCCACGGGCAGCGCGACGGCGCCGGCGAGGCGCTCGGCCAGCGCGAGCACCTGCGGGGCCCCGGAGACCACCGTCTCCTCGCCGGAGTAGGCGGTGCCGACGGGCAGGACGATCGTCTCCTCCAGAGCGAAGGGAACCAGCACGCTCCAGTCGAGGAGAGCAGACAGCTCCGCATCGGTCAGCCGCTTCCTGCACAGGGCCACGAAGCCGTCCATGGACGGGCTGACCTTCTCCTCGAACCAACCCGGCGCCTCCCGCGCGACCCGCGACAGGTCGTAAGGGGGCAGCCCGCGTCGCCGCAGTTCGGTGTTCAGTGCGGCGGCGACATCCCCGTAACCGTCCTCCCCGGGCCGCGACCAGTCCTGCGCGGCGACACTCACCAGATAGACACCCATGGGCACAACGTACCGGCCACCGCTGACACCCTTGCGAACGCCGTGGTGCGAGCCCCTCCCGACCGCGTCGCCCCGACGGGGGACGCACGGTGCGCAACCGCCTGGCTCCGAAGGCGACTACGGCGTTGGTCTTCTTCGGTACGGACCCGACCTCGGGGAGGAGCGACCGCCCGGCGATACTGCGCGCCGAGCGCGTCCAGGACCGTGCCCGCCCGGTTCGCGCGCCCCTACCCGGTCGGACCGCCTCGTCGCGCCCTTCCACCCACCACGCAGGCACACGAGGGGAGCGGCCCCGTGATCCCGGGGTCCGCACGCGTACCAGCACGGACTGCTGCGTGCGCAGCGTCTGGGCCCGTGGGCGCCCGTGTCACCCCTCTGACGAGAAGAGCCGACCGGGACCAGGGAGCCGACCGGCACAGATGTCAGGCTGGAAAGGACTCGTCGTTCTCATCCCTGCAGAAGCGGAGTGTGCCGTGCCGAATGCGGAGCTTTCTCGAACCGGACGCAAGCACCCGGGCTCACGTTGGCCCGTTCTTCTGGGGCTTCTGTTGATCTGCTACGCCGTTGCCGCACTCGGTGGGCTGGCGTCCGCAGACGCGGGCGACACCTACAACGCGCTGGACCGGCCGTCCTGGGCCCCGCCCGGATGGCTTTTCGGGCCCGTGTGGACCGTGCTGTACGGCACCGTCGCCGTCGCCGCGTGGCTGGTACTGCGAAACCCCCACGGATCCACCCGTACGGCCATGACCTGGTGGTCGGTCCAACTGCTCCTCAACCTCGCCTGGACCCCGCTCTTCTTCGCCGCCGGCCAGTACGGCCTGGCCTTCCTCGACATCTGCCTCCTCCTCTCGGCTCTCCTCACCACGACGGTCCTCTTCGCCCGCCACCGCAGGGCTGCCGCACTCCTGCTCGTCCCCTACGCGCTCTGGGTGACCTTCGCCGCGGCCCTCAACCTCACGATCTGGCTCTCCAACACCTGAACGACCCGATGTCGCTGCCCGGAAACACCGATCCTCCAGCCACTCCCGATCGACTTGTGAACGGTGATGCCGAACGTCCTTCGTCCCGGATGCCGGTGCGTCCTCCGACAGGACGGGGCGTCGGCCCGGAGAAGAGAGACGAAGCGGTGCGGAGCCCGACGGTGTTCCCGGCATGGCTTCGGCGCCGGTACGCGGCGAGGGAACGCCCACGAGCTCACCCGCGAGCCGGGCGTCTCCGCCCACGCCATCCGGATCCGGATCCCTGACTCCGGCCGGCGCGGCCGTCCGTCCGCCCGCAGGAGCTCCCGTCCCACCGGCTCGTCCCGCGCCCGCCCGTGAACACCGGTCCCCGCGCCTCGGCCACGAGTGCGCCAGATCCCAGGAGCCGAGCCCAGTACCAACAGACGTACCCGATTGGGCGACTGTGCCCCGGCCTGTCACAGGTCAAGATCATCCGGTGAGTTCTTCTCTGACGCGCAGCGCGTGCGCCGTAGCCCTTCTTCTGACTTCCGCCTTGGTCCCCGCCGTGACCGCATCCGCCCAACCGGGAGATTCCGGGAAGGGATCGGGGCGCGCCCTCCAGGCCCGCCTGCTCGGTGAAAGGATCGTCCCGCACAAGCTCACCTTCCGTGACACCACGGTCGGGGGCCTTTCCGGCATCGACCGCAACCCGTGCACCGGCGAGTACGTGTTCATCAGCGACGACCGCTCCTACCTCCAGCCTGCCCGCTTCTACACCGCCGAGCTGGACGTGGACGCCGGCGGCGTGCACGCCGTCGACTTCACCGGCACCCACCCCTTCCTCCAACCCGACGGCTCGGTTTACCCGGCCCCGACCACCGGGGACGGAGAAGCCGTCGACCCGGAGGAGATCCGGGTCGACCCGCGCAGCTGCGCCTACTGGTGGGCACAGGAAGGCGACCGTCCCAAGACGGCCGGCCCGCCGGTCATCCAGCCCTCCATCCAGTACGCCTCTCCCACCGGCGACCACCTCGGCCGGCTGAGGCTGCCGGCGAACTACACGATCACGATGGAAGAGCGCGGACCGCGCCGGAACCAGGCGATCGAGGCGATCACCTTCGGCTCCAGGGGCAAGGTGGTGACCAGCGCGGTCGAGGGACCGCTCCTTCAGGACGGCCCGGAACCGGACGTGAACAACGGCGCGCTGGTCCGCGTCACACAACAGAGCCGGGAAGGCCGGGTGCTCGGACAGTTCGCCTATCCGCTGGAGAAGATCTTCGCCGAGAACGACCCCGACAGCCCCTGGGGTCCGGACACCGGAGTGCCGTCCATCCTCGCCTTCCCCGACCAGCCCAACCGCTATCTGGTCCTGGAGCGCACCTGGGTCGCCGGCGCCGGTTACAAGATCCGCCTCTTCGACGCCACTACACGCGGGGCGACCGATGTGCGGGAGACGGAGTCGCTGGCCGGGCGGGCCGTCGTGCCGATGCGCAAGAAGCTCGTCGCGGACTTCGACGCCCTGGGCCTCTCGGCCGTCGACAACACCGAGGGCATGACCTGGGGGCCGGACCTGCCCTCCGGGGAACGACTGCTGGTCCTCGTCAGCGACGACAACTTCGACAGGGAGGCGATCACCCAGATCGTCGCCCTCGGCATCAGGTGACCGCACCACCGCCCGGCACTCGCCCATGAGCACACGAGGGCACCTGCGCGCAAAGGCTCACCGCGGGTGTCCTCGCCCTACCCCAAGCCCCTTGCGCTTCGACCGCGGCCGCGCCGCGACACGCCCTCCGCGGTTCGCGTCGTGTCCCTCACCCGGTGATCGCGCGGTACGGGGCACGACGTGTTTCCGCGCGCGGCTCACGGTGCGGGGTCGCGGTGGATGACGGTGGTCTCGTACGTCTCGGCGTCGCCCCGTCAGGACCTCCCCGAGTCGGGGAGGCACCCCGACATCGACACCGGAAACCGGGCCCACCACGGACACGCCGCGGCCCGGCCGCCGACGTGAGCCGGGCGCCGGGCCGATGGGGACTGTGGGTTCAGAACGGCATGTGGCCGCGGGCGCGGCGGCCGAAGGAGCCGCTCTTGCCGACTGCCTTCGAGCTGCTGCGGAACGGCTTGCTGAAGAGGCGACCCAGGGGGCCGGGGGCCTTGCCGCCTGCGCGGGAGCCCAGGCCGAGGGTCTTCCGGGTACCGCGCTCGGGGTGCTTGGAGAGGCGGGGCAGGAAGAACGCCAGAACGGCGAGTACCACGCAGATGGCGACGATTCCGGCAATCATCATGGTCGGACTCCACTTCCTCGGTGGCGCGGTGACGTTTCGTCGTGTGTGACCGCGCGTACCCGGCGAACCTTCGTTCACGCCCGGCCGCCAAGTGGGCTACGGCGCAGGCGAAGTCCGACCCCGGCGGACAGGAATTGGTTGTCCCGGTGGTGCCGGGTGGGCTGGATCAGCGGGGCGGGAGGGAAGCCAGGGAGAGGTCCCACTCGTCAGCCGCGCACAGCAGCGCCGCGGCGTCCAGGCGGACCTCCACGACGTACTGGTAGAGGTCGGCCGCGTCATCGTCTTGCTGCCACGGAGGTGCCGCCTCCAGGGACAGATGAACGCGGATCACCGCCGTCCCGCCCTCCGTTCGACGGGCGAGGCTGAGAGCCACGACCGGCTCGACGAACCATGTGTCCGGCGACAGCTCGCCTTCGGCATCGGGTTCGGTGACGTCCACCGTCCCTGCGGCCACCGCGCGCAGCCACGCGGACACCCGGCGGGCCTCGTCGGTGAGCAGACACGGATCGGCGAAGGACCACTTTCCCTCAGGAGTCGCCACCGTGCCTTCGACGACAAGCCAGTTGTCGTCGAAGGAATCGCCCCGAACGGTGGCGAACTGATAGCGCACCGGGTGGAGGCCGACACTGGTGGTGGGATCGTTCAGGAGCACGGGGCCAGGATGTCACGCGTCGACCGGCGGCGGACTCGGCCCTCGGCCCAGGTGTACGGACCAGAGCGCCGCCCCTGACTCCGGCTCGGGGACGACCGGGAACCCACCACGACCCGGCGGGCGGTCGACCGGGTCCTGTCAGCGGCACGAGCACCGGTCGCACGCAGCACCACGCCACCCGAGCCCCGGCGGGCCGCTGCTCGCCGTTCCTCGGGATCGCGTCCGGTGCGGGCCCGCAGGTCGTCCGAGTCCGGACCGTCTCCGGTCACAGGCCCCGGTCCCGGTTCCAGCGCGACACGTGCACGGCGTAGAAGACGTTCCCGATCCCGCAGGTGAGGAGCAGCAGGACGCAGTGGATCCCGAAGGACTGGCGTCGTCGCCGGACCGTCCCGTACCCGCCGACCGCCGACGCGGCGGCCGAGGCGGTGACGTTGTTGTTGATGATGATCGGCGGCTGCCCGGCCGGAGCGGGGGGCTGACCCGGAGTCGTCATGGAACGGTCCTTCGTGAGCAGTGATCGAAGGACCGAACGTAGGGCGTGGGTCGCCCGGGCGGACCCGAAACCTCCCGCCGTCACACCGGCGGGTTACGGCCCGATCGCCAGTCCCCCTCGGCGCCTGCCGCCCCGGACGGTCCGGACAGGGAACCGCCGGACGGTCCCGCAAGGACGGCGTGAGTACGGCTCACGGACCGGTCGAACCGGGCTGGGTGACGGGAACGCGCCGGGTGGAGAACAGGGCGACGAGTGCGGTGCCGAGGGAAGCGCCGAGGTTGGTGACGGCGTTCTGGACGCCCCCGAGTCGCCTGTTCTGCAGCATGGCGGGGTCGACGAGTGGTTCCTCGCGTCGCTTCACCCGGCCAGGTCTCCGCACGCCTCGGCGTCACCGTCCGCGCGCTGCACCACCGGGACGAGATCGGCCCGGCCCGGCCCTCGCTGCGTACGGGCGCCGGGTACCGGCTCTGCACCGCCGCCGATCTCGAACGCCTGCACCGCGTCGTCGTCCACCGCGCGATCGGCCTCGGTCCGGACCGTGTCCAGGCCGTCTTGGACGACGCCGGCACCGACGTCCCCGCCGCACTCCGCGCCCAGCGCGCCCAGGTCGCGGAACGCGTCGAGCGGCTCCAGCGGCTCGGCGCGGGCCTGGACCGGATGATCGAGGCGCACGAACGCGGTCTGCTGCTGACCGTCGAGCAGCAGGCCGCGATCTTCGGCCCGGACTGGGACCCGGAGGGGTCGGTGAAGGCCCGGCAGCGGCACGGGGATACCCTGCAGCGGCGCCAGTACGCCGAGCGTTCGGCGGCCCGCACGTACGCGTCGGGTCCGGGCTTCGCCGCGCACTGCGACAGCGTCCGCCCGGGTCTCGCGGCGTGGTTCCGCACGGTCGTGGACGCGAGCGCCCGCGCCCACGGCATCGACCCGGACACGGCCGCCTGGCGGTAGGCGGTACGGCCCCCGGGCCGACCGCGCGGGCGCCCGGCCCGGGCGGCGGCCGGCGAGAGCGGCGCCCGCCGCCGTGTCCGTGGCAGCGATCGTGAGGATCCCGGCCCCGGCCGCTGGGGCCGGCAGGACGACCTCTCCCGGCCTGCCGGCCCCTCTCCGGAAAGTCAGGGGGAATGGATGCGGGCTTCGGGGGCAGGAGGTCGTCGAGTCCATGGGACCCCTTGTGAAGGAAGAGCCCGCCGGTTCCCCCCTCCGGCTGGTTCTCGGGTTGTCGAACGGCTCGCACCATCGGGCGGTGGTGCGAGCCGTTCGGCATGTTCGAGACCCTCCGGCATCCACGGAATGGGATTGAGGGGTCGACGAGTCCGCCGGGTCGCGCGGCCGGCCCCCTGCCGGATCAGGACGTGGACCGCCGTCCTGCCGCGCTCGTCAGCACGCGGCCGGCGCCCGAAAGGGAAAGCCGCACATCCCGAAGGAGGAGAGCGCCCCGGCACCACGGTCCGACGAACCCGAGCCCCGGCCGCCGTCTGGTGCGGCTTCAAGGGTGACCGCTCCCACCTCTGCGACCTCCGGACCCTCGACCCCGAAGCACGATCCGCCGGACGGTGTCCGGGGAGGGCGCCGGCACCGGCGCCCCCGACGGGTCGGTCGCCCCGGACGTTACGGGCGGGCCAGGACGTCGCTCAGCCGGTGGGCGTAGATCACCCGGCCGCACGGGGAGCCCGCGTCGGTGCAGCCTGCCGTGGTGTCCGCACGGTGCTCGGTCAGCGACCAGAGGTACTGGGGAGCGCCGGACACGCTCTGGCCGTGCTCGACGTAGAGGTCTTCGGGACCCACCGCGTTGGTGATGTTGCTGCCGTAGTCCACCAGGCGACCGTTGGTGACGGTGGCCCGGCGCAGGCTTCCGCTGTGGTCGAGGTAGCTGCGATTGAAGTAGTACATGCCGTTGTAGCGGGCGGCACCCTGGGTGAGGTCGCGGGGCAGGTGGTACGCCGAGGTGGCGATGACCGTTTCGCCGGTCTGCTGGAGCAGGCCCGTGGCGTCGTTGACGGGAAGCGCGCCGACGCGGCCCCTCTCCGGGTGGTCGGTGTCGGAGTTGCAGTACTCGCCCATGATCAGCGCGGGTGCGTCGGGGGAACTGCGGTCGATGGAGACGTACGACGCCTTGGGCGCCCCGGTGGCCACGCAGGTGCCCGCGGACGAGTTGCCCTGGGCGGCGACGAACTTGTACGACGCCACCTGCGGCATCACGTACCGGTAGGTGTGCCCGTAGTACACACTGTTCTGCCTGCCGATCTTGCTCTCGTCCGTGACGTTGCTCTTCAGCCCGTTGAGCGTGGTGTCGTCCACCGAGGCGTTCCGGTCGGGGTTGAGGTCCAGGACGGAACGCATGTCGAAGACCCGCAGGCCGTTGAGGGTATCGGCGACGTACAGGTGGTGCTTGTACCAGGCGATGCCTCCGGCGTGGACGTCGACGGCCCGGTAGGAGGCGTTGCCGTACGAGTTGACGTACGGCTCGACGAGGAGGACGTGGCGGTAGCGGTACCCGTCGGGGGTGCCCGTCACGGGCGTCTCCGGGTCCAGGAACGACAGCCGCACGCCCTTGTCGGGACAGGTGCCGGAGTCCGCCGTGCACAGGGCGGGGTTCGCCTTGTCGTACCAGGCGGTGACCAGCGGCTTGCGGGTCCCCCAGAGTTCGTCGGCCTGGGCGTCCGAGACGCCCGTGATGCCCTGCGGGATCCACTCCTCGGTTCCGGCGTCGCCCGCGTCCCAGCAGAACTTGCGGGCCGGGGCGAGCACCGCACCGTTGTCGCCGGCACCGAACGGATCCGTGGTGCATGACGTACCGGTCTTCGCGATGCGGTTGCCGTCGTCGAGCAGGTCCTGGACGCCTTCTGTCGGCAGGGCCGCCTTCAACGCGGCCACCGTGCCGCTCAGGTCCGGTCCGGGCTTGAGGTTGAAGGAGGAGGCGGCGGCCGGGTCTCCGGGGGCCGCGGCCAGTGCCGGGGGGGGCTGAGGACCGGCACGGTCAGGACCGCCGTGACGAGCGCGGCGACCCAGCCGACATGGCGACGGGAGCGGCGTGTGGTGAGCTGATGCGGAGTCAACGTGCTCTGGCTTTCGTGCGAACAAATACGGATGAGAGTCGTGATCATGCCAATCCGTGCACGGCTGCGTCCAGACGCGGACCCGGATCCCGCCGTCGGGCCCTTGAGCACGTTGTCGCCGGTAGGTGGCCGTCCGCTCGGGTACCGGCGGTCCTGCGGGGTTCAGACGGTCAGGAGCTGGTTGGCGACGGTGTCCAGTCCCAGGGCGTGGGCGCCCTTGACGAGCAGGACGTCGCCGGGAAGCAGAAGGGAACGGGCGGCGGCGCCGACCGTGGCGGGGGTGTGCCGGTCGGGAGCGGTTCCGGTGGCGGCGGTGTAGGCGGCGGCCAGGGTGTCGGCGTCTTCGCCGGTGCCGACGACGAGGAGGCGGGCGAGGCCGGCGCGGGCGGCGGCGTCGGCGACACGGCGGTGCCACTCCGTGGAGGCCTCGCCGAGCTCGGCCATCTCGCCCAGGACCGCGACCCGTCGGCGGCCGCGTCCCACTTCGGTCAGGGCGTCGAGGGCGGCCAGGACGGATTCGGGGGATGCGTTGAAGGCGTCGTTGATGATGGTGACGTCGTCGGTGCGGGTGGTGACGGCCATGCGTCCGCCGGTGGCCATCCGCGCCTCGGGCAGGGCCGCGGCGACGGTGTCGAAAGGGACGCCGGCGGCGAGGGCGGTCGCGGCGGCGGCCAGCGCGTTGGTGGTGTTGTGCCGGCCGTGGAGGGCGAGCTGGACCGGTGCGGCCTGGTCACGGTGGCGCAAGGTGAAGAAGGGACGGCCCTCGACGGAGCCGATGCCGGTGGCCCGGACGTCGGCGCCTTCGCCGGTGCCGAACGTGAGGATCGGGCCCGCGTGTTCCCGGGCCATGGCGGTCACGAGCGGGTCGTCGGCATTGAGGACGGCCGTGCCGGTCGCCGGCAGGGCGCGGACGATCTCGGCCTTGGCGTCCGCGA
This sequence comes from Streptomyces bikiniensis, assembly GCF_000716625.1. Lineage (NCBI taxonomy): Bacteria > Bacillati > Actinomycetota > Actinomycetes > Kitasatosporales > Streptomycetaceae > Streptomyces > Streptomyces bikiniensis. The sequence goes on from NZ_JNXJ01000068.1 coordinate 9,503, forward strand.
TGGCCTCCCGGGAGCCGAACTCTCCGACGTGCGCGGAGCCGATGCCCAGGACGGTGGAGATGCCGGGGCCGGCGATGTCGCACAGGGTCTGGATGTGGCCCTTCCCCCGCGCGCCCATCTCCAGCACGAGGTAGCGGGTGTCGGGCCGGACACCGGTGACGGTGACGGGGAAGCCGATCTCGTTGTTGAAGCTGGCCCGGTTGGCGACGGTGGGGCCGTGGGCGGCCAGGAGATGGGCGAGGAGGTCCTTGGTGGTGGTCTTGCCCGCCGAGCCGGTGATGCCGATGGTGGTGCCGTCGTAGCGCCGGTGGACGGTGCGGGCGAGGTCGGACATGGCGGTCAGCACGTCGGGGACCAGGACGGCCGGGACGCGGACCGGCCGCTGGGCGAGCACGGCGACGGCACCTTGGGCGACGGCGTGGGCGGCGAAGTCGTGGCCGTCGGCCAGAGCGCCGGAGAGGCAGGCGAACAGGGCGCCGGGCGCGGGGTGGCGGGAGTCGAACGCGAGCGGCGCGGTGACCGTGGGGGAGCCGTCGGTGGTGTGGAGGACGCCCCCGGTGGCGGTGGCGATCTCGCTGAGGGTCATGGGGATCATACGAGCGGCTCCTTGATGGGGGGGCAGGACGATGTCCCGGCGGGCGGAGAGGCGGGACGGGCCGGCCCGGGGGCGCGACGGGCACGCGGTCGGGCACACCCGCCAGTCTCACCCCCGGCACGCCGGGGGACCGGCTGAACGCGCTGCCGATCGGCCGACCGGGTCGACCATTTCTCCGGGCCCGATGACGAGTTGCGGCAAAGCGGCTCCGGACACCCGCGTTCGTCCGTAGCGTGGGACGGCATGACGGTGCTGATCATCGGCGGCAGCGGCTTCCTGGGCGCCGAGCTGGTGCGCCAGGCGGTGGCGGCGGGCCGCTCACCGGCCGCCACGTTCCATTCCCGCCCCGGCGGCCGCGGCGGAGCGGCCTGGCACCGTCTCGACCTTCGTGACCCCCTCCGTTTGGAGGAGGTCCTCGATACGGTGGCTCCGGACGTGGTGATCAACGCGACGAGTGGCGGAGCGGACTGGGCGGTCACCGCCGAAGGGGGTGTCCGTCTCGCCCTGGCCGCGGCCGAGCGCCGTATCCGCCTGGTGCACGTCTCCAGCGACGCCGTCTTCTCCGGTACGGACCGCGCGCAGTACGACGAGACGTGCCTCCCGGACCCGCTCACCCCGTACGGGGCCGCGAAGGCGGCTGCCGAGACCGCCGTACGCCTGCTGTGCCCCGGCGCGGCCGTCGCCCGCACCTCCCTGATCGTCGGGGGCGGTGGCTCCGCGCACGAGCGGCTGGTGCACGCGCTGGCCGCCGGCACCCGGCGGGGCGCCCTGTTCACCGACGACGTCCGCTGCCCCGTACACGTGGGAGACCTGGCCGCCGCCCTGTGGGAGATCGCCCCTTCCGACACGGCCGGCATCCTCCACTTGGCGGGCCCGGAAGCGGTGAGCCGCTATGAGCTGGGCGAACTCATCGCCCTCCGCGACGGCCTCGGCCCCGGTCGGCTCCCGTCCGCGCTCCGCTCCACCACGGGCCTGCCGGGCGGGCTCGTCGTACGGCTCGACAGCCGCGCCACTCAGCGAAAGTTGGCCACCCGGCTTCGCGGCGCCCGCGAGTTCCTGAGTGAGGACGGACCGCAGCCGGACTGAACGACCGGCGCCGCTTCCCGCCGGACAGCCCGAAGACCTCCTTCGGCGTCCCGGCCCGGCCACGCCGCTCGCGACCACGCCACCCGACCGGTCGCACCGGACCACCCGTGACGCGTCGCGCGGGCCGACGACCAGCCGCGCCCGGCCCGACCGCTCCCTGCCGTCGACCTTCTCGGCGGCCTCTGCGCGCGCCTCGGTGTCGAGGAGGGCCCCGCAGCGTGCCGATCGCCATCGGGTACGTGGCGGCCACGGCGGTAGGGGGCGCAGCCTGATCGGCGGCGACTGCCGTACGTCGCACGAGCCCCTCAGCGGGCGGAGCGCGCAGCGGGGTCGAGGAGGGTGGAGCCGACCCGCTGGAAGGCGCCGGCCAGCGCTTCACGCTGTTCCGGGGGGAGGGAACCGAAGAGCACGCCGTCGAGATCCGACAGCGTTTCGTCAGCCCGCGCTCGTGCCTGTCGCCCCGCGTCCGTCAGGTTCAGCTGTGCGGTGTTGCCCCTGCCCGTGGGGCTGACGCGCTCGACGAGGCCCTCCGCTTCCAGCCGCCGCACGACGGAGAGCATGCTCGGTGCGCTGATCCGGGCCCTGCGGGCGAGCTCGCTGATGGACAGACCCGGTGACGCGGACAGATGGCCCATGACCCCCAGGAGCCGGACGGACAGCCCGACCTCCTTCAGACGGCCCTCGACTTCCTCCCGGACGATGCGTCCGATGCCCGCCAGCTGAAGCGACAGGGGCATTCCCGGGCCCCTTCGCCGCGTTCCCTCCGGCACCGCTCCTCGGCGGTCCGAAGAATCATCGGTCACCGCAGCAGCCCTCCTCTCGCCTCGTCGTCCCCCGATGCTACTGTCCCTGTCGGCAGTTTTAGCCAAGCTAAAACCAGAGGGAGTCCGATGAGCAAGTTCTTTCTGACCCTGCACGTGCTTGTCGCCGTCCTGGCGGTGGGGCCGGTGACCGTCGCCGCCAGCCTCTTCCCCCGAAGCGTGCGCAACAGTCTCAACGGCTGTTCGAACCGGGCCCCCGAGGCCCGTCTGCTGCACAGGCTCACCCGTGTGTACGCCACGGTCGGCGCCGCCGTCCCCCTGCTGGGCATCGCCACCGCCGCGGCCATGGGGGTGACGAAGGACCCCTGGGTGATCGCTTCGCTCACGCTGACGGCGATCGCGGCGGGTTTGCTCATCACGCGTGTCCTTCCCGGTCAACAGGAGGCCCTGGCCATGCTGAACGAGGACGGGCGCCGTGCGGCCGCCGCGACGGACGTGCCCGCCGCGACGGACACCGCTCAGGAACCGGCCGCGCTCCTCAAGCAACTGTCGATGACCACGGGGATCTTCTCCCTCCTCTGGGCCGTCGTCCTCGTCCTCATGGTCGTCCGACCGGGCTCCTCGACCGGAGGCTGACCCGCTCGACCTCCTGTTTCCCGCCTCCGCACCGCACGGGTCACGACCGGTCCTCCATCTCCCCGTCCTTGCGCCACGGCAGATACGCCGGCAGGTCCCGCGGGTCGAGCCCGGGGAACTCGGGGGCGCGGCGCTCGAGGAAAGGGACCACGCCCTCCGGCGCGACGCCGCACCGGCCGGCTTGCGGCTCCTGCTGCCGACCGCGAACCTGTTCCCCACGGCCTACGACATTCCGCGGTTGACGCCCGACGCCCCCGTCGGCCTTCTGGCCCGCAGGCCCTGATCGGCTGACGAGCTCGGCCGGAGCCTCCCGCGCGTGGACCCGGTGCCCTGCCCCTCATCGGCCGGGCCGTGCCGCACGTGGGGACTGCCGCACTCCGGTCGGCTGCTTCGGGCGCCTGCTCCCGGGCTGCCGCACCACGCAGCAGGTCGTGGTCGGACGTGCTGACGGCGCGGCCCATGGCGTCGCCCTGCACGGTCTTGAAGTGGTCGGCGGACCAGTTGTCCATCGAGGTCTTGATCGTGGCGGCCCACTGCGCCGCTGTGACCCCTTCGTGTGTGCACGGGTTGCCGCAGGCGTTGTACGTGAGCATCCGCGCGGAGGGCGCGGTCGGGGCGTGACGACGTCGGCGCGGGCCGCGGTGGGCGCGAGGCCGACGGCCGCCAGGAAGGCGGCTGCACCGAAGGCCGTCGCCCGGCGCAGGGTCGGCAGCGGTGTGGCAGGAGCCATTGCCCCAGGCTTCCTCAAGACAGGAACGTGCCCCAAGACAGGAACGTGCCCCTGACGTGCACGTTCAGAGCACGATTATGGGGGGCACCCGGGACGGCGGCGGATGGGGTGCGGGTCAGAGCGGCCGGAGCGCCGTGACGACGAAGTAGTCGAGGATCTTGTCCTCGTATGCGCGCAGGAAGTTGCGCGGCCAGGTGCCCGGGGCCCACCAGCGGGCGAGCCAGGCGTCCCAGCCAGGCCAGACCTCCGGGCCGATGGACCCGGTCCGCACGTCGACCAGGCCCGCGGTCCTGAAGGCCTCGGCGAGGGCGGTCACGGGCCGGGCGATGTCCAGACCGCTCGCGTACGTGTCCAGCAGCCCTGCGAGCTGCTCGGGACGGCCGGGGGCTTCGTCCGCAGTGAAGAAGCTGGTGACGGCCACGGTGCCGCCGGGCCGCAGGACCCGCGCCGTCTCGGCCGCGAAACCGGCGAGGTCGGGGAAGTGCTGCACGGCCTCGACACTGACGACGACGTCGAACGCTTCGTCCTGCCAGGGCATCTGCTCCGCGGCCCCCTCGGCGAACCGCAGCCGGCCCGACTGCTCACCCAGCAGAACGGCCTGCTCCTCGCGGGCCCTGGCCAGCTGGTCGGGGTGGATGTCCATGCCGGTGACGCCATCGGGCTCGTACTCGGTGAGGGCGACCGCGCAGCCCATGCCCAGTCCGCAGCCCACGTCCAGCACCTGACGTCGGCGCAGCGGCCCGGCGGCGTCCAGGACGTGCCGGTACAGGGCCCGCTGGCTGCGGGCCCGCTCGTCCTCACCGAGCGGGCCGGCCAGGTCGATGCCCCGCCAGTAACCGAAGTTGATGAAGCCGCCGCCGAACAGGGGCTGGTGCCCGAGGTCCAAGGGCCCGTACGTCTCCTGCACCGTCGGCCGGATGCCGGGGCGGCCCTGCTCGACACCGGTGTCTTTCCTCATCGCTGTCCTGGTTCCTTCCCGGCACGATCCGACCGCCGTCGCACGTATGCGAATCCCACCGATCCTGCCCCCGGTACCGTGCGATCATGCCGGCGGCCGCCGGAGCCGGGGGAGGGCGACTGCCGGCAGCGGCATGTGCTCGGCTGCGGAACCGACCGGCTCAAGAGAAACCGGACGGCAGCCGCCCGGTGCGACGAACTCGCCGTTCGCCGGAACCGGCCTCGCCGGCCGGCGACGGTCACCTCCGGCGCCGTCCCCCTCGCGGACCTCCTTCCGGTCGATCACGTACTTCCTCGCCCGCGTGGGACCGAAGGAACTCCCTTCGTCCGTACGTTCCACTTCTCAGCGTGTGCTCAGCAGTTTCGGACCGGTGTCGAGGCCGACGACGTGTCACAGGGGTGGTGGTTGCTGCCGGGCGCAGCCGGCCGCCGGTTTCGGTGGGAGTCCGGTGGGCGGTGACGAGGAAGTTGATGCCGCTGGAGCCGATGAAGGCGACGTGCCGCATGTCGGTGACCATCCGGGTGCGGGGGACGACGTGGATGTCGTCGGTGGCGGTGGCGGTGGCGGTGGCGGTCAGGCGGTCCGAAGAGTCGGTCTTTTCGGTCTTCGTCGCCTCACTGTCAGCCATGTGAGTGATACTGGCACTGCCAGACCTTCGTCCGTAGTTCCTGCCCCCGCAGGCTCACGGCGACATCTTCATGTGATCGGTCTCATGTGGGGGGTGCAGACGCCGTTCATCCGAGCGCGGGTGGGGCGCGAAGGGCGAACGGGGTAGCGAAGGCGGCAGTGATGGAAGCAGTGCCCGTGGGCGAGGACGGCGCCGCACCGGACGAGCAGGTCATGCGGTCCACCACGGCTTTGCACGGTGACGACAGTGACATCTCCCGTGCCCGCCGTCTGGCCGGCGGTTTCCTCACCCGTGCTCGGACCGAGTATGGGCTGCTCGTGTCTCAGCGTGCCATCGATCTGGCCCAGCTGGTGGTCAGCGAACTGGTGACCAATGCCCGCAAGTACGCGCCGGGGCCGGCGGCGCTGGATCTGCGGATCGTCGGGGGGATGGTGGAGATCGGGGTGTGGGACTGTGATCCGGTGCTGCCGGTGGCGCGGGCCGCGGATGCCGGCCGGGTCGGGCAGCACGGTCTGGAGATCGTCGTGGCCGTCGCCCACAGTTTCGAGGCACGGCGCGAACCGGTCGGCAAACGCATCACCGTCCTCCTCACCCTGGCCGACGAGACCAGTCGTGCTCCTACGGGCCGCTGGCCTTTGGAGAACGGACAGATCTGACGGACCGGCTTCTCTCGAGCGCCTTGAGTGTTTGGACCCGGCCCGCGGAATGCCCCGGACGGGGAGCCTGCTGCCGACCTCCACGGCACCGGAGCGGGCAAGGGCGTTTCGTGTGTCGGACGGATTCCAATCCGTCCACCGGTTCGCGCCTTGCAGCGTGGCGGAATCGAAGGCGCCCGGGCAACGGACCGTGAACATCACCCCGGCCTGATCGACGAGGAGCTGGGAAGCAGGGTTCGGCCGGCTTCCGGCAGGACTGGCAGGAGATCCACGTGCCCGACGGTCGTGCGCGGCGAATGGCTCCCTCGGCGACCATCGAGCCCCACCGATGTTTCATCAATGACGACAGAGGATGTCGGGTTTACGGTCGACCATGGACGTATGCGTGAAACCCCAGAAGAACTCGACAAGCTCCAGTCCCTCCTCGCCTCCTCTCTCCGGCTCGACCGCACACCTCCGCTCCATCGTCGAGGGCCGCACCATCACGGCGGCGCAGCTCACCGGGGTCCTCACCGGCATGTGCACGCTCGCCGTCTCCACGGTGACCGCGAAGGGCGAACCTCGGATCAGCGGCGCCGACGGGCACTTCCTGCACGGCCGGTGGCACTTCGGCACGGCGCGCAACGCCGCCAAGGCCCGTCATCTCGCCGCCCGCCCGGCCGCCAGCGTCGCGCACATGCGCGGTGAGGACCTCGGCGTGTTCGCCCACGGCACGGTGGAGGAGATGAACCCCGAGAACGCCGAAACCACGGCCGACTGGCACGAACTCCTCGCCTACCTGAAGGACTTCTACGGCGACGACGACGCCTTCGACTGGAACCACGAGGTCGTCTACTACCGGCTGAACCCGCACTGGATGACCGTCTACGCCCCCGACCTCGACAAGCTCACCGGAACGTGACGCCGGGCCCGTGGGCACATCGGCGCCACCGGATGAGAAGAGGGAAGCACCGGCAGGACGACCCGGGCGATCACGGTTCTGGCCGATCCCGGGGAGGCACGGCCACCACACAGCACCTTGCCTGCGACGGGAAGGGCCACCGCCCGATTGTGTTCGAACCCGCGCTCCACAGGACGGTTCCGTGTGTCCCGTGCATTGAGCCCGGACCGTTTGCCGCCGAAGCGGACGACCCGGCATGATCGAAGTATGGACGTAGTGGATCGGCTGACACGGGCCGCGGAGGAGGGAGACGCGGCATCGGTGACACAGTCGCTGGACGCCGGTGCCGAGGTGGATGCCGTCGGCACCGCTGGGCGTACCTCGCTCGATCTCGCGGTACACGCAGGGCACGCCCGGATCGTTCGTGTGCTCCTTGCCGCGGGAGCAGATCCACGGCAGCCGGCGGGCGAATACAGCGAGTTGACGCCGATGTGCCTGGCGGCGATGTACGGGCACACGGCAGTAGTGGGGGCTCTCCTCGACGCCGGCGCCCCCATCGGTGCCCAGGGCAGAAGGAGCTACGTACCGCTGGTGTTGGCGGCGACTTCCGTGGAGCGGGGGCATCTGGAGACCGTGGACCTGCTCCTGCGCCATGGTGCGGACATCAACGGGACGATGAAAGGCAAGACGCCTCTTGAGTGGGCGGCCGCCTTCGGGCAGGTGAGCGTGGTGCGCCAACTGCTCGCCCGGGGGGCGACCCCGACAGCGAAGGCGTTGAACGAGGCCCGCGCAGGCGCCGAGCGGCATCCGAGGAACGCAGAGAAGTACAGGCTCGTCAACGACGCCCTTCATGCTGCAGGTGTCGAGGACTGAACCTCCGCCCGTCCGACTTCACCGGCGAACGGGCCGAGTTCGATGTCGACGGACAGCCGCCGAATTCTGGCAGGCAGTGGCTCGCGGGGCGCTTGCGCGCCTCGCTGCAGGAGGGGGCCCGGGGGCTGGGGATCGAACGTGCACCGACGGAGGTACGGATATTCAAGACGGCCCCGGACACCTCCGCCACGGCGCTGAGCGTGCGTACCGCGTCGGTGCGGGCCCGTACCGATGGCATCGAGTGGACGTGTCCGACGGACGCGTGGGAGCAGTCGCCTCCGAAGGCGGCGCTCATGCCGGCGGCGAGGAGGTGTGGCTGCGGATGTCCACCGACCGCCGCTGCTGCGCTGTGCGCATGCGCTGATCGAGGGGGTCATGGTCTCGCACCGACACCAGGTCGGCCACCGGCACCGACAGCGCCTCGTGCAGCCGGCCCGGCGTCGGTTCCTGGCACAGTTCCCCGCCGTCGCGGCCGACAAGGGCGGCTTCGTTTCCGCGGTGCCCTGCAGAACGGCCACGTCCAGGACGACCGCCGCGGCCGTCCGCCTCCGGGCTGGTCAGCGTCATGTGCCGCTCGTACGCGGCCGCGCTGCGCGCGATCCCGTGGACGCCCTCCCCGTAGAACGGGAACGTCGTGGTCGCCCCGTGCGCGTCGGCCACGTCACCACGGCTCTCAAGCCGGTCCCGACGGCGCCGACCTGCTGGAACTCGTACCGTACGGTCAGGATCGCCGCGTTCGGCGACCGCAGCGTGGAGGCTGAGCGGCCCGTCGATCAGGGACAAGGAGGATCACCACCGTTCGCCGGCTGCCGCCGAGGTGCGCGGAGGGGGACGGTTCGGACGGTAGGGAGTGGCACCGACACGGTGTCACCCGCAGAACCAGGTCCAGGGTTGTCCGTGGTCCTGGCGGACCGGGTGGAGGCAGAGGTCCGGGCCCGTGGGGATCCCCGGCGCGGTCGGCCACCCCGCGACCGTCGGTCGAGACGACGAGCCTGGGGCGTGACCCGGTGGTGCGCACGCAGAAAGTGCCTTCCTGCTTGCGATGACAGAGACCTTGGACAAGCCTCGTCGCCCCGGCTCGGAAAGCACTTTCACGTCACCGCTCATGATCCGGACACAGACCCGGGTGAACGCGCGGACCCGGGCCGTTCCGACACCGGGAGACGCAACCGTTCGTACCGCCGTGAAACCGCGTCGAGCGCTTCTCCCAGCCCGCCGGGCCGCAGTACGCCGGCTTCCCGGGGTCCGCCCGCCCAGCCCGGACCTGCCAGCAGGACCATCGGCGCGATCCGGGCTCCTCGCGGTCCGAAGGCGGTTCCCGCCACTTGTGCGGCCAAGGGGCGGTCGGCGGTGGCGCGGGCCTGGGACCACAGGGCCACCACCGCGGGGCCGCACCGTCGTACCGCGGCGTCGAGCGCTTCGGCCGGGACCGAGCCGCCCAGGACGAGCACCGGCAGGGCCCGTTCGGCGAGCCCCGCGGCCAGCGCCTCCAGGGGAAGGGTGTGGTGCTCGGTGGGCGTGCACGCCAGGACGACGGGTGGTGCGGCCGAAGGCGTTGCGGATCCTGCCACGATCATCCGGCGCAGGGCCGTCGAGACGTGCCACGACAGCAGGTGCTCGACCTCGACGTAGCGCTCCTGCGTCGATTCCCACTTCTTGCCGACCGCGTGGAGAGCGGGCGCGACGACCTCCTCCCAGGCGACGACCAGTCCGTGCTTCCGGACGGCCCGCTCCAGCAGGTCGTCCATCGCCGGACCGTCCAGCCTCACCGCGGCACGCGCCAGCCCCCGGCATTCCGCACGCACCGTGTCCGGAGGCAGGGCCTGGCGGGAACCGGGCCGACGGGTGACTTCCGGAACGGCCACCCTTTCGCTTCCTGCGGAAGGATCCGGCAGCCGGGCGGGGCGTGAGGAGCCGTCGGTGGGCGTGTCGCGGCTCGTCAGGACCACGCGCGCGGCCTCGGCCGGGGAAACCCCGGAAGCGGTCAGCCGACACAGCTCTTCGAGCATCGAGACGTCCTCGGCCGTCCAGCGGCGATGCCTCCCTTCCTCGCGCACCGCCGGACGCAGGCCGTACCGCTGTTCCCAGGAGCGCACGGTGGTCGGCGACACCCCCAGGTGCCTGGCGACGGCCCCGGTGGTCATTCCGTATCGGTTTCCGGCCATGGCTTCGCTCCTCGTCGTGGAGCCGGTGGAGGACGGAACGTCCTCCTCTTCCCGGGTGTGGTGTGCTCACAGGTCTTCGTGCCCGGGGGCACCGGGCCGTCGTCCTGGTTTTCCGACGGAGAGGACGCGTGGATGCGCCCGGGCGGCGAGGACGAGTGGAGGCACGGGGGTCGCCGGGCGGGTGAGCGAGGCGCCGCGAGGAGAGCCGACCGGACTGCATCCGCGCGGCGAGCTCCGAAGAAGTATGTCCCGAATGAACCTTACGGGAGCTTTCGGAAGGTGAGGAGAGGGAATTGTCGCGAGCCGAGTTGTTCCATCCCGGTGGTTGCACTCCGGGCGCGGGCACGTTCGTGTGCGACTGCGCCGAGGAGCACGCGTGGCGGATCGATGTGGCCGGGCACGTCTTCCCGTCCTTCCCGCCCTCGTGCTCCGGAAGTTCGTGGCGATTGACCGAGGAGGGCGCGTCGTCACGGGATCCGGAGTCGCGGGTCCCCGCCTGAACGGACAGGAAACCGGCTTCCGGAACCGGAGGCCCTCATGACGCAGGAGGAAAGATGATCGTCAAGAAGCTGCACGAGTCGGGTGTGCGCAGTGAGCACGCGTATCTGGCCGCCGTGGGGTCGATCGGACTGTCGCTGGTCTCATGGCTGACGTCGAACCGGCAGGAGAACCTGGAGCGGGCCGACCGCTGGGGCATCTTCGTGGGGGAGTGGGCGCCGACCTTCTTCGGGCTCGGCCTCGCGCTCGCGAACTACGAACGTGACCAGACCGCACGACCCGCCGGTTTCGGGGTGGACGCCTGACGGACGGTCGTCGACCCGGCGCCGTGAAGCGCCCGCAACCTCCGGAGGCCCGGTGAGAACGAGCGTTCCTCTTCCCACCGGGCCTCCCGGACGTCACGCGTAGGGGCTGTCGGCGCCGGCGGCTGCGGGTCGTTCGGTCCGGGCCGGGCAGCAGCCGGTCGGGCACAGGTCGTGGGAGGGGCCGAGGGTGCCCAGGGCGCACCGTTCCACTCTGGTGCCCCGTTCGGTGGCGGCTCGTTCCAGGAGGAGGTCGCGGACGGCGGCGGCGAAGCGCGGGTCGGAGCCGACGGTGGCCGAGCGCCGGACGGGCAGGCCG
>NZ_JNXJ01000069.1:0-20314 GCF_000716625.1 Streptomyces bikiniensis
CCCGGAGGGTTGTCCGGGGGCGGGAGCGGGGGCGGGGACGGCAGGGGTGGCGGTGGGGGTGGCGGAGTCGGTTCGGGGTGGAGCGGGGCGGTCCGCGGTCGGTTCCGGGGGTCCCGGCGCGGGGTCCGCGTCCGCTCCCGTTTCCGTCTCCGCTTCTCCTTCTGCGCCTGCTTCCGCCTCCGGGTCCGCGATCGGTGCCGCGCCCAGGGCCGCCGCGCGGTGCAGGCAGCGCGGGGCCAGCAGGCAGGTGCAGACGGCCTGTCCGGCTTCGGTGACCGCGCCCGACGGGCCGGGGCGCAGGGTGACCAGGGCGTCCTCGCCGAAGCGCACGTCGAGGGACCCGTCGGCGGCCCGGACGGCCCGCTCGGCGCAGCCCTCGATCGCCGCGTCGAGCTTCTTGCGCAGCCGTGCGCTGAGCTGCTCCACGGCATCGGCGAGGACGTCGGGGGCGACGGGAGGCAGGGGTTCGGGGCTCAACGGGGTTCTCCACGGAGGCGGTCGCCCACCCAGCGGGCGAGGGCGAGCGGGCTGAGGGCGGCCACCGGCATCCCGGCGGCGACGAGTTGGCGCGCCACCGGCACCGAGTAGCGGGGCGTCCCCGCGTCGTCGAGCGCCGCGCAGCCGAGGAGGTGCGCACCGGACGCGGCCAGGGCGCGGACCTCGCCGAGGAGGCCGGCGAGTGGCGCGCCCTCCTCGAAGTCGCTGACCACGACGACGAGGGTGCGGCTCGGCACGGTGATCAGGGAGCGGGCGTGCGCGAGCCCCGCCGCGATGTGCGTGCCGCCGCCGACCCGTGCCTCCAGGAGCAGCGACAGGGGGTCGTCGACCCGGTCGGTCAGGTCCACCACCTGGGTGGAGAAGGCCAGGAAGTGCGTGGACAGGGTCGGTACGCCGCCGAGCACGGCGGCGGTGAGCGCCGACCAGATGACCGAGGCCTCCATCGAGCCGGAGACGTCGACCACGAGGACCAGGCGCCAGTCCGACTCCTTGCTCGCCCGGGTGCTGAAGACCGGCCGTTCCGGCACGACCACCACCCGGCCGTCGTCCGTGCGCCGGGTGTGGGCGAGGTTGGCGCGCAGGGTACGGGCGAGGTCGAGGCGGCCGCCGGGCCGGCGGGTGGGGCGCGGAGTGGCGAGCCCGGAGAGCGTCGGGCGCAGGCGGGTGGCCAGCTCCCGGGCGAGCTCGTCGACGAGCCGCTTCACCAGGGGCCGCAGCCGGGCGAGTCGGGACTCGGGCATGCCGCCGACCAGGGAGAGCACCGAGCCGAGGAGTTCCACCGAGGGGCGGACCGCCGCCGGGTCGAGCTGGGCGAGCACGTCGGTGCGGCCCGCGTCGGCGGCCTCGGCCAGGACCTCTTCGCGCACGTCGGCGCCGAAGAGGGCCTCCAGTTCCTGCGACCACTCGCGTGCGGTGGGGAAGGATGCCTCCTGTCCGCCGCCGCCCGACCCCGCGTCCAGGTCGTCGGCCCCCTCTCCGCGTCCGCCGCCGTACAGCTCGTCCAGGGCGCGGGCGTACCGGCGCGCGTCGGCGGAGAGCCGGTCCCGGTGGCGGCCGAGGAGGAGCCGCCAGCGGTCGGCCGGGGCGAGCCGCCGGTCCGGGGCGGTGGCGCCGCCGGGTACGGGTGTGTCGGTGTCGGTGTCGACGTCGTTGTCGGTATAGGTGTCGGTATCGGTGTCGGTGTGGACGTCGGAGTCGGCGCCGGAGTCGGCATCGGTGGTGGTGTACGGGTCGGGCAGGGCCAGGGACTTCAGGGCGGCGAGTCCGGCCGCGTCGGCCGCCGCCCACAGGGCGAGCAGCTCGGGCGGGGCGTCCAGGGAGAGGTCGAGCCGGTCGCCGAGCCGCTCGGTGACCGTGGTCAGGAGCCGGTCCCGGGCGGCCGGGGCGAGGGCGTCGAAGCCGCCGCGCAGGGCCGGGAGCCGGTCGAGGAAGTCCTGGTCGGGCAGGGCGTCGACCCGGTCGAGGAGCGGGGTGAGCGCGTCCGGGGACGTCTGGAGCAGCGGGCCGGCGGCCGTGAGCAGTCCCGCGAGGCGCTTCGTCAGGGCCCGGCGCGCGGCGGGGGAGGTCGCGCCGTCGATCCAGCCGGCCACCCGTTCGCCGAGGTCCGCGGCCGGGTCCAGGTCGAGCAGGACCCGTACGGCCAGGGCGGCGCCCTGGATCAGCGGCGAGCCCTCGGAGGCGAGTCCGGCGAGGGCCGCGTCCATCCGGAGGCCCAGGTGCCGGGCGGCCGACCGGTCCGCGAGCGCCACGAGGGCGCCGGCGTCCGCGGGGGCGTCGCTGCCGGCCAGGCCGGGCAGCGACCGCACGGCGGCCTCCAGGAGTTCACCGGTGAGCGCGCCGGCCGTGGCGCGGGCGTCCTCGGTGGTGCCGGGGTAGTGGCCGCGCCGTATGCCCTCCAGGAGGTCCAGCGCTTCGAGGAGTTCGGGCAGGGCCGCGGTGTCGGGCAGGACGGCGGAGGCCTCGCGCAGCCGCGCGTCGACCAGGTCGGGCAGGTCGCAGCGGGCGGCGGCGGTGAGTCCGGCCAGGATCTGGGCCGGGGTGGGGCCGCCCTCGGCGGCCTCGCGGCGCGCGGTCTCGGCCAGGGTGCCGGCGGCGGCCTGGGCGGCGGTGACTCCCCGGACTCCGGCGAGGTCGAGCCGGGCGGGCACGGACGGGCTCCAGGTCAGGCGCCACTTGGTGCCGAGGGCGGTGCCGTCGCCGGTGGCCGCCACGGCGAGGGGTTCGCCGTAGGAAGCGCCGATGACGAGGAGGCGCTGCAGCAGGACCTCGCGGCGCCCGTCGAGCGGGGAACGGAGCGGGTCGAGGCGTACTTCGCGGGGCTCGGGCTCCTCCGGGCGGGGCAGTCGCAACCGGGCGAGCTCCTCCTCGACCGAGGGGCCCAGGCCGGAGCGGGGCGCACGCGGGCTGATCCGGCCGCGTGCCGTACCGACGAACACGGCCTCCAGGGCGCGGGCCAGGGCGCGCCCCCTGCCGAGGGGTTCGCCCTGTCCGAGGACGGTGGTGACGGCCTCCAGGAGTTCCCCGCGCCCGGGGGCGGGGAGTCCGCGCAGCGCGGCCAGGTCGCAGGCCAACCGCAGCGTCTCGGCTGCCTCGCCGGTGCCGGCGGTGTGCCCGGCGCGGCGCATCTCCCGGCACAGGCCGGTCACCGCGGCGGCGGCCGCCTCCCGGATCCGCTCGGGGTCCCCGGCGGCGGTGAGCACGGCCTGCTGCCACAGCGGGTCGCGGATCCCGGCGGGGTAGCCGGACCGGGAGTCGAGCAGGTCGAAGGAGTACGGGACGAACGAGGTCACCGCGGCGCTGGAGGCCGAGGGTGCCGGGAGGCGGCCGAGGTCGGCCTTGCCGGGTCCGTCCGTGCCGGAGACGACGCCGGTGTTGATGCCGATGCCTCCCGGGGCGGGCCCGTCCGCATCGGTCCGGTCCGCACCGGTCGCCCCCTCCCTCTCCCCCGATGTGAGCAGCGCGGGGGCGTGGAAGGCGCCGATCACGGCGGCGACGCGGCGGTCTCCGGCCGAGGCCTCGGCGATCACCCGCCGCATCCGAGCCTCGCGGGCGAGGTCGGTGGCCGGTACGGCGGCGTCGTTCCGCAGGGCCCAGCCCACGCCCAGGGCGGCGCGGCGCACCGCCTCCGGGGAGCAGCCGGGGGCCAGTACCTCCACGGCGCGGTCCCACATGTCCTCGCCGTCCCGGCCGGTGCCGGCGGTGGCGAGCGCGGCGGCGAAGGAGCCGCGTCCCCGCCGTCCCCCGGCACCGGCACCCTCGTCCGTACCGTCGACGGCTTCGACACCGGGGAAGTCACCCGGGCCGGTCAGGGACCAGCCGGGGTCGGACAGGGGGAGGTCGCAGCAGACGACCTCCGCGCCGTGCTCGCGGGCCCACCGCACCGCCGCGAGCTCCGGGGAGAAGTCCGCGAAGGGGTAGAACGACAGGCGTCCGCCCTCGCCCGCCCCGGCCAGGGCGACGGGGGCGACGGTCTCCGGGTCCGCCAGGTGCTCCAGCCAGGGCCGGAAGTCGGCCGGGAGCTCCACGCAGACCACCTCGGCGCCCGCCTCGTCGAGGAGGGCGGGCACCACGGCGGCCAGGGCCGGGCTGTGGTGGCGCACCCCGAGGAGGTACGGGGTGCGGGACGCGGCCAGCGCGTCCACGGCCGCCCGGGGATCGAGCGAGACGAGCGGGTTGGACGGGTTGGGCGGGTCAAGAGGGTCGAGGGTGGTCACCGCAGGCTCCCGCGCAGGTCCCAGAGGCGGCGCCACATCGCCGAGCCGTTCTCGGCCCGGCGGCGGACCGGGCCGTCCCAGTAGCCGAGGAGGCGGGCGTGGTCGGCCGGGTCGTCCTTGCGGACGACCCCGAGGAGGTGTCCGGGCAGGAGGTCGAGGACGTCCCCGCCCGGGAGGTAGGCGGCAGCCACCCCGAGGGAGGCCGCGACCTGGACGGCCTCGGCGGTGGACATGACCGTGCCCGGCCGCTCCACGTCCCAGCCCTCGGTCGAGCGGCCGGAGCGCAGGTCCCGGAAGACCGTGACGAGGGCGTCCAGGACGGCGTCGTCCACGCCGAAGGAAGCGCCCGCGCGCTGGACCGCCGCGACGGCCTGGCGGCGGATCAGGACGGCCTCGGCGTCGGCGTCGGCGATCGGGTCGACGGTCTCGAAGTTGAAGCGGCGCTTGAGCGCGGCGGACATCTCGGAGACGCCCCGGTCGCGCAGGTTGGCGGTGGCGATGACGGTGAAGCCGGGCGCGGCGGTGACCACCGCGTCCTCGGTGGCGGTCAGTTCGGGGACGGTGATCCTGCGGTCGGACAGGATGGAGACCAGGGCGTCCTGCACCTCGGGCAGGCAGCGGGTGATCTCCTCGACCCGCACCACCCGGCCGGTGCGCATGGCGGCGAGCACCGGGGAGTCGACGAGGGCCTGCGGGGTGGGACCCTGGGCGAGCAGCAGGGCGTAGTTCCAGCCGTAGCGGAAGGCGTCCTCGGTGGTGCCGGCGGTGCCCTGCACGGTGAGGGAGCTGGTGCCGCAGACGGCGGCCGCGAGCAGTTCCGACAGCATCGACTTGGCGGTGCCGGGCTCGCCGGTGAGGAGCAGTCCGCGCTCTCCGGCGAGGGTGACCACGCAGCGCTCCACCAGGGCGCGTTCGCCGACGAACTTCGGGGCGATCTCCAGTTTGGCCGGCAGGCCCGCGCGGCGCTTGGGCAGGGCCAGTTCCGCACCGTCGCTGCCGCAGACGAACATGACGACCGCGCGGGGGGTCAGGGCCCAGCCGGGCGGGCGGGGGCCGGGGTCCTGTGCGGCGAGGAAGGCGAGTTCGGCGGCGTGGCGCTCCTCGGCGGGCCGGACCTGCCGGGCGGGGGCGGGCTGTTCGGTGACGGTCATGCGGGGTTCCTCCGGAAGGGGTACGGGTGTGGGCGGCGCGACACGCCCGGGACGGGGTGCGCCGCGCCGTCGCCGCGTGCGGCGTGCCACGTGCGGCGGGTGGTGCGCCGCACCGCGCCGTGGCGGGTGGTGCGGCGCACCGTGGCGGGCTGCCGACCGGCCGGTGACGGTCCGGCGATACCGGCCGGGCGGCGACGGCCGACCGCCGGCCGGTCGTTCGGCCGCCGGTCGTTCGGCTCCCGGTCGTTCAGCCGCCGGTCGTTCGGCGGGGCGACCGGTCGGCAGCCGACCGGTCGGCGGCCAGGCCGTTCGGCGGGGCGACCGGCAGCCGGCCCGGTCGGCGGCCGGTCGGTCAGCGGCGGCGCCGGGTGCGCCGGACCTTCAGCTCCTCGAAGCGGGGGACGTCGCCGTCGAGGATCCGCCGCCACGCCCGGGCGAACAGTTCGGCGGCCGGTTCGACCGGCACCAGGGCGCACAGGAACGGCCCGTACATCGGCAGCTTCCACTGCTCGACCGGCAGCCCGAGGCCCTTCTGCTCGGACCAGGCGCCGGGCAGGAACAGCGAGCGTCCCGCCCGGGCCCGTACGGCCGACACCACCAGGTCGGTGGCGGCCAGTTCGGCGCGGGCCGCCTTGAGGCGGGCCGGCTTCCAGCCCGTCCACCGGGCGGTGTCGCGGTCGGTGGGGTCGGGCAGGGCGAGGAGCATCAGGTACAGCACCGCCGCGTCGGCCCCCAGGCCGTGGGTACCGGCGACCTCCGCGACCAGGTCGGGCACGGAGCGCGAGGGGTCCTGCGGCCACCAGGTGCCGTCCTTGTCCCTCTCCCCGGCGGCGGGCGCGCCCGGGTCGGCGAGGAGCCGGGCGAACGCCGGGTCGTGGGCCCGTCGCAGGGCCGTCTCGACCCCGAACGGCCTCTGGTCGGCGCCGCGCAGGACCGCGAGATACGGGTCGGAGCCGGTGGAGTCGAGCAGTGCGGTCCGCAGGGCCGGCTGGGGCCGGTCGTCGTGCGTGGCCATGAGGACCGCGCCGTACCGCTCGTGGTCCGGTGCCGTCTCGGTCGGGGTGCCCGCCACCTTCCGGAAGTCCGGGAGGCTGGTGTAGTACCCGGCGGAGACGAGGAGTTCGGGCGAGGCCAGGCGCTGCCGCACGGCGGTGAGGGCGCTGGGCAGCGCCGCCCGCGCGGGGTCGCCCGCGGGGAGCCGGTGGGCCAGCCAGGCCGCCAGGCCCATCGAGGCGGTCAGCACCGATTCGGTGAACGGGTGGGCGGTCGGGGTCACGGGCTCCGGCCGGTCCCCCGCGATGTGCCACGCCACGTCGGTGGAGAGCTCGGGCGACGCGGCGGGATCGAGGAGCGCCGGAAGGGCCCGGTGGACGGACCAGCCGGTGACGACCCCGCGGGTGGCCTCCGCGATCAGCCGGTCGGGGACCCGGGTGCGCCGTCCCACGTACGCGTTCCAGGCCGCCGCCGCCGACGCCGTGTCGGGGCCCTCGGTCCACAGGCGCTCCGGGTCCTCGGGCAGGAGCGCCGCCACCACGGCCCGCCGCACCTCGACGGAGAGCGCGCGCAGTTCGTCGCGTGCCTGGGCCGCCTCGGCCACCTTCAGGCCGAGGGACGTGCGCAGCTCCGTCGGCAGGAAGCTGTTCCCCCAGTCGTCCACGTTCGGCATGCCGGCGAGGACGAGCCGGGCCAGTGCTCCGGGGACACCGGTGAGCCTGCTGAACTCCTCGGCCGCCTCCGGGAGGAAGGGGGCCTCCCCCCGGCTCTCCGCCTCTCGCAGGAAGGCGGTCAGCCAGTCGGCGCCGCGCGTGCGGTCGCCGATCGGCGTCGCGGTGCGCAGGGTGTACGGGGCGGGTGCCCCGAACCGGCCGTCGGGAGCGTGGAGGAGCGCCTCGAACTCCCGTCCGTCGTCGACGGACCAGTCGTTCCCGGTGATTCCGAGGGCCGCTCCCCCGCCGAGCGGGAGGACGGTGCCGTAGGAGGTGGGGCGTTCCAGGCCGTCGGGAGTGTGCAGGTGGGGGGTGGCGAGGTGGAGGACGACCCGGCGCCAGTGGTCGGTCGAGTTCTCCGTCGAGGCGAGGCCCAGGGCGTCGACCCGGCCGAGCACGTCGAGCAGTGCGGCCCGGTGCTCGTCACCGCTGCCGGGCGCGACGGCCCGGTAGGCGATCGCCGCCGGTTCGTTCAGGAGGGGGACGAAGGAGAACGGGGAGTACGGCAGGGAGGGCAGGTCGTGGTGGAGCGTCCCCGGGGGGACCGGGGCGGAGGCGCCGGCCCGTGCCGCCGCCAGTTCCTCCAGGAGGCGGTGGGCCACGTCCGAGGCGGCGCCCCGGTTGTAGTGGCGGGAGCCGGTGAGTCCGTCGAGCGCCTCGGCGAGCAGGCTGTCGTGGGGGCCTTCGGCGCGTGCTTCCGCGGGCTCGGCCGCCGGGTCGAGCCGGGCGGCCACGGAGTCCAGGGCCTTCTGCTGCGCCACGGCGAAGCGCAGCGCCTTCACGACGCCCGCGACCAGCTCGGGCGCGGTGATCCCGGGCAGCGCGGCGGTCACGAGGTCCGGGAGGTCCGTGGCCCGCTCGGCGAGGAGGGCCGCCTTCAGGAGCGTGCCGGCCGTCTCCGCGTCGGCGGCGCGCAGCGTGTCCGAGCCCCGCGGGTCGCGCGGGCGCAGCGCGTGGAAGTGGGACAGCGGCGGCAGGGGCGTGGCGGCGGTGCCGTAGATGTCGTTCCGGTCGCTGTCGGACGTCGTCGTGATCACGCCGTCCGGGTCGGTGAGCAGCAGTTCCCGCCACTGGCGGGTCAGGGCCCTGGGCCGGTCGTCGCCGGGGAATGTCAGGGCGGCGACGGGCATGTCGGAGCCCTCGGGCAGGGAGACGCTCCGGCCTGCGGTGTCGCCGGCGCACCAGCCGTCGCCGGGGATCCGCACGATCCGCCAGCCGAGCAGGCCGTCGGCGGGGGTGCCCAGGGCCGAGCCCTCCACCGCGGGGGCGGGGCGCAGCCACGAGGAGCGGGCGGCCAGTCGGGCACCGGGGGCGTGGGAGCGGGTCGCGTCGGCGAGGAAGCCGGGCAGGGAGCGCCGGCCCCGGGCGTTCTCCGCGGGGTCGTACTCGACCCAGCCGCTGTCGTCGTGCCGCTCGTCGTTCTCGTACCGCTCGGCGCGCTCCCACGCCCAGTACGAGATGCCGTCGGAGATCACCTCCCGTTCCCGGGGCAGCTTCGTGTCGCCGGCGTGCAGGACCCCGGCGCCGGTGGTGCGGCCGCCGCCGGGCAGCGGCAGGCTGGGCTGGTCGGAGCGGAGGGACCAGTAGCTGATGTCGCCGTCCAGGGTGAACACGCGGTCGGGCGCGGTGTGCCAGTAGCCCTCGGCCGGGCTGCTGCCGTAGCCGGTCCAGAACACGAGGAGGGCGCCGTCGACGTAGTGGAAGCCGCACCGGTGGGAGGACCGGCCGGTGGGCCCGCGCAGGTCGTGGGTGAGGACGGTGGAGTCGGCGTCGATGACGCGCACCCGGGTGGAGTTGGCGACGATCAGGTACGGCCAGGCCTCGAAGACGGAGAGGCCGTCGAGCTTGTCGCGCCCGGGGGCCAGGTCCGCGACGGCCTCCTCCCACGCCGGCCAGTGGAACTCCTCCCACAGGCCGCCGCGCAGGGTGCGCGCCAGGGTCTCTCCGAGGTCGGCGCCGGCGGCGGCCGCGACCTCCTCCGGTGCGAGCGCGAGGGCTTCGGCGGGCAGCCACGACAGGCGGGCGATCGCTTTGGGCACCCCGGGCAGTCCGGCCGCGACCGAGTCGCGTGCGACGTCGCGCATCCACTCGGCGAGCATCGGGCGGCCACCGGCCGAGGCGGCGAGCCGGCGCATCACGTCCGCTCCGGAGGAGGCGTCGTGGTAGGAGTTCGCGGCGCGCCGGAAGGCGGGGCGGAAACGGGGGTCGGCGGCGATCGCGGCCAGGTCGCGGGGGTTCTCGCCGCGCGCCCAGTCCGACAGGTTGAGGGAGGCGGCGTTCGTCCTGGGGCCGTCCACGGCCGGGTCGGCGACCGGGACGTCCAGCGCGAGCAGCAGGTCGAGCAGGTCCAGGTCCTCGACGCCGATCCGCAGGACGCCCTGGCCGTCGGGGCGGGTCGCGAGGTCGGCGCGCAGCCGTCCGGCGGCCCGCTCCACCAGGTCGAGGAGGGCCGGCGGGGTGGGGCGGCCGCCCCAGCCCCGGTGCCGGGCGGTGTGGAAGCGCTCCAGCCAGCCGGCCGCGCCGTCGGCGCAGCGCTCCTCCGGCGGGACGTCCGTGCCGGTCAGTCCGGCGTCCGCTCCGGACTCCGTGAGGATCCCCAGCCACAGGTCGGCGAACCCGGCGTCGTCGGAGGGCGGCATCAGTTCCAGGAGCGTGCCCCGTACGGCAGGGACGCGGCGGGCCAGGGCGACGAGGGCGGCCCGGTGCGTCTTCCACCAGCCGTCGGCGGCCCGCAGGGTGGCGGGCAGCGGGAGGAGTTCGGCGAGGTGGTCCTGCTCCGCCTCGGGGGCGGACAGGCCTGCGGCGCGGGCCAGGCGGCGCAGTTCCGTGGTGGCCTGGGCGGAGGGGGCGAGGCCGCCGGCGGTCCGGCGCACGCACAGGCGCCGGAAGCGCTCGTACGCCTCGGCGGGCGCGAGCCGGGCGGCGAGTTGCTTGCCGTATCCGGTGAGGACCTTCACCGGCAGCGCGCCGACCAGGGCGAATTCGAGGAAGACGGCGTCGAGCCGGTCCTCGTCGACGGCCAGGCCGTGCTGGGCCTCGCTGGTGCGGGCGCGGGCGAAGAGCTGTCCCGCGTACGTGGTGTTCTCGACGCCGAGGAAGATCCGGGCGGCCTGCTCGTAGAAGACGGGCAGGAAGTGCGGGACCGAGGAGGCGAGCCGCTCGGCGAGTTCGAGGCAGGCGTCCAGGGCGGCCTTGGGCTTGGTCCTGGCCTGCCGGGCGAGGCGGTCGAGCTCCGGTACGACCGCGAGGGCGTGGTGGCCGTCCTCGGGGTGGTGGACCAGGACCCATTCGGGGAAGCCCAGCTCCTGGCGGCGGCCGAGGCCGACGACGGCCGGTTCCCCGTGGGGTTCGAGGCCGAGGAAGCCGGCGGCGAGGTCCTCGGCGGGGCCGAGTTCGGCCGCGGCGAGGCGGACGACGACCCGGTCCTCGTCGAAAACGGGGTGGCGGTAGGTCCGGGCGGTCAGTTCGACCGCCGAGGCCCCCGCTCCCTCGGTGCCGGCCGGGAGCACGGCCCCGGCCGCGAGCAGCTCCGCGTGGTCGCGGGCCCCGCCGGGAGCGGTGTCCATGGTCCTGTCGGAAGCGGTCGTGCCGGTCACGCGTCCCCACCCTCTTCGATCGTGCGGCCGGCGTAGAGCGCGGCGGCCATGCGCATTCCCTCGGACCAGGCCACCGGTCCGACCTCGTTCAGCCGCACGGAGCGGCCCTCGTCGTCGTGCCAGCCGAGCCCGCCGGTCTCCGACTCCCCGTCCCAGTACGGTTCGCCGATCCAGACGGACGCCTCCGTGGCACGGCCGCCGTCGCGGACCCTGCAGGTGGCGTATCCGCCGGAGACGCGGTAGCCGAGCGAGGTCGCGCGGGCGGCGAGGCCGAAGCGGGAGGCGAACTTTCCGCCCGCGTAGTCCCGTACCTCCGTGGCGGTCTCCGGGTGGGCGGCGGCCGGCCTGGTCCAGGTGGCCCGGTGGATCTGCTCCACCCGCTGGGTGATGCCGAGTTCGGCCGCGAAGTCCCGCACGTCGTCCAGGTCGGGGAGGAGCACGGGGTGCGGGAGGGTGACGGTGCGCGGGGAGAGCCGTACGGTCTCGCCGTCGAGGTCGACCACCTTCAGCTCGCCGTCGGCGGTGACGTCCCGCAGGAAACCGACCTCGTCCGGGTCGTCGCCCACCACGGCCATGTCGCGGAGGGCGGACCGCCAGGCCTCGTCCGGCCACACGCGGGCGACGAGGCCGGTGGGCACGGGGAGCGAGGACACCATCCAGGTGTCGACCTGGGCCACGCACGCGGCCACGTGCCGGTCCAGCCATTCGGCGAGCCGCCGGAGCCGGTCCACCTCGGGGTGGTCCCGCAGTGCCTTCGGCAGCGTCTTCAACTGCCTTCCTCCGGCGCGCCGCGCGACCACGCGCCCCTCATCGAGGGTGATCTCGTACCCCTCGTCCGCCGTCAGCCACGCCATCGGCCGTGCCCCCTCCGCCTGTCCGTCAGAAATCGTGTCCGTCAGAAATCGCGCAGCTCGAACCGAGGGGTCGAAATCCCCTGAACCGCACGATGAAGGGGAGACTAACCAGCGCCACTGACAACGCGTGTTCGGGGCCCGGACAGGCGGTCCCGGAGCGGTCGGCCGTCGCACGGTCCGCGTGTCACGGGCTCCTCGGCGTACGAAGGCGCCGCAGGTTTCTCGCCGTGGCGCAGCACCCTCGCACCACAGGCGTCTCGCCGCGGGGGCTTCTTCCGGCGAATCGGGGGCACATCCGAACAGGTGAGGTCCGGGAGCGTTCGGCCTCGCCGTCCTTGCCGTCGCGGCCGGGAAGGGCGTAGCTGTGGGGCGGCGTACAAGATCTGGCGCCGTGGCCGTGCGGATCGGACGGAGGAACCGGGTGAGGATCCCCGCGCTCGTCGGAGCTTCGGCGGCTGTGGCGGTGCTGTGCGCGTGCGGTGCGCCGCAGGCGCGCCAGGACGGGGCGGTCCGGGCGGGCCGCGCCTTCGAGGACGCCCTCGCCGCCGGCGCCTACGGCGCGGCGTGCGAACTGCTCGCGCCGGAGAGCCGCGAACAGCTGGAGGAGGACGGGAAGCAGCCGTGCGCGCGGGCGTTGCCCTCGCAGGACCTGCCGCGGGGCGGCGGCGCGGCGCGCGTGGACGTCCACGGTCGGCAGGCGCTGCTCCGGCTGGACGGCGAGACGCTGTTCCTGTCGCAGTTCGACGACGGGTGGCGGGTGACCGCCGCCGGATGCGTGCCGGAGGGCGGCGACGAGCCGTACCGCTGCGTGCTGAAGGGGGCGTGACCGTGCGGGCGATGTTCGCCTTGTGCGTGCTGATCGTCGTGGGAGGCCTCGGGTACTTCACCGTGATCGGGATGATGCAGCGATGACGGTCGGCCGGGACCGCGGGGGCTTCTGGCGGTCGAACAGCCTCACCCTCTGCTTCGGGGTCGCCTTCCTGGTGGTCCTCGGCGCGCAGGCCGTCGCCGGGCGCGCGGAGTTCAACGAGCAGCTGGCCGTCGAGGGGTTGCAGCAGATCGGTTTCGGCGACTACCTGATGTCCTCGGACTTCGCCGTCGACGTCACCGAGAACTGGCAGTCGGAGTTCCTCCAGTTCTTCCTGTACATCTTCGGCACGGTCTACCTGCTCCAGCGCGGTTCGCCCGAGTCCAAGCCCCTGGACAGGGCGGGCACGGAGAGCGAACGCGACCAGCGCATGGGCGACCACGCGCGGGCGGACTCGCCCCGGTGGGCGGGCACCGGGGACTGGCGGCAGGCCCTCTACTCCCGGTCGCTCGGGCTCGCCATGGCCGTCTTCTTCCTGCTGTCCTGGCTGGCGCAGTCGGTCTCGGGCGTCGCCGCCTACAACGAGCTGCGGTTGCGCCAGCTCCAGGCCCCGGTCCCGTGGCGTTCCTACCTGGCCTCCTCCGACTTCTGGAACCGTTCCCTGCAGAACTGGCAGTCGGAGCTGCTGGCCGTGGCCGCGATGGCGATCCTCTCCGTGTACCTGCGCCAGCGCGGCTCACCGGAGTCGAAGCCCGTCGGCGCCACGCACGGCGCCACGGGCGTGGAGGGGTGAGGGGCGTCCCGGCGGCGGGGCGCCCGGGAAACGGCCGGCGGGCCGACCGCTGCGGGGAAAGCGCCCGGTGGGCCGACCACTGCCGGGAAAGCGCCCAGTAGGCCGACCACTGCCGGGAAAGCGCCCAGTAGGCCGACCACTGCCGGGAAGCGCCGGAGAGGTCGACCACTGTCCGGGAATCTCCGGGACGGTGCCGACCGCTGCCCGGGCAGGAGGGGAAGGGCCCGGACAGCGGCACCCGGCCCCTGCCCGGTCGGGCGGGTTCCACTCGTCCCGGCACCCCGGCGGTCCGAACCGCCGGGGTGCCGGTGGGTGCCGGGGCGCGTGGTCCTTCGTTCCACGGCCGGCGGCGTGGTCGCTCCGCCTGGTTCAGGACCCGTCGGAACGCTGGTCGGGAGGGGTTCCGCCGCCCTCGCCGCCGCCCTTGTCCCCCTTGTCCGTACCGTGTGCCGCGCCCCGGCCCCTCTCGTCGGACCGGTGGGCCTGGCGGGCCTTGAGTTCGGCGAGGTCCTGCGGGGTGGCCGCGCCCTTCCCGCTCCTTCGCTGTTCACGGCTCTGCGGACCGCTCATGGCGTCTCCTCACATCGGATGGGCCGGCGCCCTGCCGGTGCCGGTGTCCTTCTCCCCGCGCGTCTCCCCGATCCTGCGGATGCCATGCCCCGCACCCGTCCGGCGAGCGGCGGTGGCGGAGCATGGCCGACCGTGACGGGGGTAGCGGCGGAGGCACCACGCGTGGGGCGCACGGGAAGTGCGCACCGGGTGCGCGCGGCACACCGGAAGCAGGAGAAAGAAGTACGGAAGGAGGCGGAGCCATGGCCGACATCCAGGGCTTCGACCCGCGCACGGCGATCGTCACCGGTTCGGATTCCGGGATCGGGCGCGCCGTGGCGGTACGGCTCGCGGAGGCGGGTCTCGACGTGGGCGTCACCTGGCACACCGACGAGGCGGGCGCCGAGGCCACGGCGGAGGAGGTCCGCGCCCACGGGCGACGGGCGGCCGTCGCCCGCCTGGACCTGACGGAGCTGCCGGAGGCCGCCGACGTGGTCGACCGGCTCGCGGAGGAGCTCGGCGGGGTCGACGTCCTGGTCAACAACGCCGGTACGGGTACGGCGGAGTCCTTCCTCGATCTGAGCCTGGAGAAGGTCAGGGAGGTGCTCGACGTCGACCTGACGGGGCCGTTCCTGTGCGCCCAGCGCGCCGCCCGCCGGATGATCGACCGGGGGCGCGGGGGCCGCATCGTGCAGATCACCTCGGTGCACGAGCACCAGCCCCGGGTGGGCGCGGGGCCGTACTGCGCCGCGAAGGGCGGTCTCGGGCTGCTCACCCAGGTCATGGCCCTGGAGCTGGGCGAGTACGGCATCACCGTGAATTCCGTCGCGCCGGGCGAGATCGCCACTCCGATGACCGGCCAGGAGGACGAGGACGTCCGGTCCGCGTCCCGGCCGGGTGTCCCCCTGGGGCGCCCGGGGGACGCCCGGGAGGTCGCCGCCGTCGTCGCCTTCCTGGCGGGCCCCGACGCGTCGTACGTGACCGGGGCGTCCTGGGCGGTGGACGGCGGGATGCTCCGCATGGGCCCGATGGCGGGTTCGCATCTGACGTCCGACGACTGGCGCCGGCCCTGAGGGGCCCTCCCTCGCCCGTCCGGGTGCCGTACCGCGGCTGGAGAGGCCCGTGCGACGAGGACCGTCCTGTGCCCCGCCTCGGGTCGGCGGGGCACAGGACGGTTTCGGGTCGGCGGGGGCAGCCGCGGGGCCGGTCAGTCGCTCCAGCGCAGGACGGCGCCGAGGCCGCCCGCGGGTCCCGCCATCTCCTCCGGGACCACGAGGACCTCGGAGCCCGCGGCGACGCAGGCGCGCAGCAGCGCGTCGTCGGCGCGCGCCTCCTCCGGTCGGCCGATCCCCCAGCCCCTGGCCTCGGCACGGCCCGCGGCGATCTCGTCGGGGCCGGGGCCGACCCACACGGGACGGCTCGCGTCGGGGGCGTCCCGGCCGAGCAGGAGGGCGGCGACCTGGTGCTCCCGGGCGGCCGCCGCCACGGCCGGAATCCCTTCGGCGGCCGGGCCGCGGCCGGTGTCGACGGTCGTCTCGCGGTGCTCGCCGGGGCGCCCGCGCGCCCGGCGGAAGTCGTCGAGGGCGCTCCGTA
The DNA here is from genome assembly GCF_000716625.1 of Streptomyces bikiniensis. Classification (NCBI taxonomy): domain Bacteria; kingdom Bacillati; phylum Actinomycetota; class Actinomycetes; order Kitasatosporales; family Streptomycetaceae; genus Streptomyces; species Streptomyces bikiniensis. The sequence goes on from NZ_JNXJ01000069.1 coordinate 15,262, forward strand.
CCCGCTCCTGGGCGTAGCGGGAGCGGGCCTCCTCGATCTGCCGGTCCAGGAGCTCGGTGGAGGCGCCGGGCGCGCGGCTGCCGTGGTCCACCTCGACGGCGACGCTCCGGAGCCGCTGCGGCAGCCGTTCCCGTACGGCCTTGCGCTCGCGCGCGTCCCCGGCCAGGACCAGGAGGGTGCCGCCGTCCTGCGGACAGCGCCGGGCGAGTTCGCCGGCGATGATGTCGGCCGTCTCCTCCCAGGCGTCCTCCACCTTGTTGCTGTAGTGCCATTCGTACCGGTCCTGGGGGATGGAACGGTGTCCGCGGCCCTGCCACTGCTTCCCGTGGGCCTCGCCCAGGTTCCGCGTGCCGCGGGAGTCCCGCAGTTCGAGGTCGGCTCCCTCCCGGTCGATGAGGGCCACCTGGCAGGCGGGTTCGTCGCTCCGCAGGAGCACCAGGGGCGCGATGTGCGGGAGGTTCGTCCACGTGGCCCCGGCGGACGGCGGGGCCGCCGTGAGGGGGACGTCGAGGACGACCTCGCCCGCCGTCGCGAAGAGGGCGCGTCCGGGCGGCGGGCCGGAGACGGGTTCGGCGCCGAGCCGTTCGGCGACCGCGCGGATCGTGGCCGGGTCGGCGCCCTCGTCGACGAGCTGTGCGGCCGCGGCGCGGTTGCGCAGCCGCTGGATCTGCGCCGCGTCCTCCGTGGCCCTGTCGGTCTCGACGTAGACGGAGGCCCAGGGACCGGGGCGGTCCAGGAGCGGTTTGAGGAAGTCGAGGTTCATGGTGTCCCCACTGGGGTCGGAACGTGCAACGTGCGGGTGTCGGAGGCGGTCAGCGCTCCGCACCGGGCTCCTCGCGCCATCCGGACGGTCCGGATTCGTCCACCGTGGCGTCCGCCCCGGTGTCCACGTGCATCGCGGCCTCCTCGGCAGGCGCGGCCCAGTCGTCCGGGCCGACGTCCCGGGCGACCGTGCGGTTGCCCGTCTCCCTGGGGGTGTCGACCGGGGCCAGGCGGCCCGCCCGCGTGGTGCCGGCCTGCTCGTCGACGGGTTCGCCCGCGCCGCCCGGCAGGTCGCCGATGCTGTCGCCCTCCGGCGGCTGCTCGTCGGGGATCTCCTGGGCGAGCCGGTCGTCCAGCGACTCGCCCTCGCGCTGCTCGCGCTGGGTGGTGCCGTGCCGGGTCACTCCTCGCGGCCGCTCGGGGGGCGAGTAGCCGGGGCTGGCCATGTCCTCCAGGGGATCCGTCACGATCGCGTTGTCCGGGTCGAGCGCGTCGGTGGGGCGGTTGTCCACGTCGGAGTGGGTGGGCTGGTAGACGTCGTCGCCGCGGGCCTCGTCCGTGTCGGGCTCGTTGCGGTCCATGACGGTTTCCTTTCGGGGCGGGGATCGGAAAAAGGGGTCGGGAAAAGAGGGGCGGGACGGGGGCGGGGCCGACGGGGTCCGGCTCTGCCGGTGGCCGGAGCCTCAGTCGGTGGCCAGGATGATCGCGTACACGAGGAAGAACAGCGCGAACACGATGACGATGATCCACAGGGCGAGGAGCGGGCCGGTGGCCCATCCGCGCCGGAGCGGCCGGTAGGGCCCGGTCCCGGTCCCCGTACCGGACTCCGCCGGTGGCGTCTCCCCGGGCGCGATCCCGCCTCCGGCGCCGGGGCGGGGCGTGTCGGTGCTCCCTCCGGTGCCGGGTGTGTCCCGGGGCTCCGGGTCGGGGTTGCTCGGTCCGGTCATGGCTTATCTCCCTCCGGAATCCGGATGTCGCACGGCCGGTACGCGACTACCCGCCCGTGTCCGCCCTATCCGGCGTGCGGCGGGCCGACCGCGCGGCGGCCACGTGCCGGCCCGCCGGTCAATGGGCGGCGGCTCCGAACTCGGCGTGCTGGGTACGCAGGGCGAAGTCGGGCTCCGCCCCGGGTGGTTCGCCGAGCGACAGGCGTCGTGCCTCGGCGGACGCCTCCCGCATCAGGGCGTGGAACTCCTCGTCCGTGAGTCGGCGCCGCTCGCTTCTCGTCTGCTGTCCCTCGGTCCGCACTGCGGGCCTCCTCGCGGTCGTTCTGGTCGTGCTCTCGTCCCGGCGACTACCCGGTACGGGGTCGGGCAGACAGTGCCCGGCCGGCCGATTCCTTACGGTCGCGACCGATCACGGGCGGGCGTATGACCGGGCCCACTCTGGGTAGACGCGGTTCCACCCCTCAGGGAGGGGCCGTCGCGACCAGTGGCAAGGACAGGAGCAGGCGATGAACCTCACGGAAGACCCGGCCGCGCGCCGGTCGGCGAACGGAGAGGCGTACCCCGCGTCCGCCGCTCACGACCATGTGCTCGCGGGTGCCGGATCTCCCGAGCCCCGGAAGGCGCCGCGGGAGGCCCCCACGGCGCGGGGAGCCCACGAGGGCGACGCGACGGCGCTGCCCCCCGACCACACCCAGGCGATCCTGGAGACGACGAAGCAGGTCGGGGCGGTGCTGAAGGCCCTGGGGTGTCCGTTCGCCCTGGTCGGCGGTGTCGCCGCCTACGCGCACGGCATTCCGGTGCGGCTCCAGCACGACACGGACTTCGCCGTACGACGGGAGGACGCCGAGGCCGTCACGGAGGCGCTGCGGGAGAACGGCATCCGGATCGTCGAACCGCCCGAGGACTGGCTGGTCAAGGCGCGTTCCGGCGGTGAGGAGATCGATCTGATCTTCTCCCTGGCGGGGCAGCCGGTCACGACCGAGCTCCTGGACCGGGCCCAGACGCTCCCGGTGGACTCGGTCCACATGCCGGTGATCGCGCCGACCGACCTCCTGGTCTCCCGGCTGCTGGCGTTCTCGGAGCACCACTGCGACTTCGGCACCCTGCTGCCGGTGGCACGGGGTCTGCGCGAGCGGGTCGACTGGGCGCGCGTCCGCCAGGAGACGAAGGACGCCCCCATGGCCGTCGCCTTCCTCTACCTGCTGGAACTGCTCCACGTCCTGCCGGCCCACGGCCCCGCCGGCCCTTCCGGCCCCTCCGGCCCGGGTGGAGCCGACCACGGGTAGACCGCCGCACCGGCGGAGGCGCCGCGCAGGTCTCATCTGCCGGGCCGCCCCGCAAGGGCCCGACCAACCCTGTCCGGCGGCCATGGACGGTGTCGGCGCGGCTGTCGTACCGGTCGGACTACGGCAGGACAGCAGGTCCGTGGCATGTTCGGCGACGGCGTACGCGGCAGCGTCTCCTGGCGCACGGCATCGAGGAGCAGACGTCCTCAGCCCGGGCATGGCGGAGCCCCTCGCACCGGTCTGTGTGCGAGGGGCTCCGCGTCGGTCACGACCTCCCCCTTTTCCGGCGGGCGCTCGTTCCGTCTTCTCCCCCGGGGCACCGCGCCGGTACGCGGCGCGGGCTCGCGGTCATCGCGTCGGGTCTGCCGTGAGCCGGTCTAACCGGCCCAACCGGCCCCACTGGTCCGACCGGTTCAGCTCGCGTTTCGCAGCATCGAATGCACGCTCCTGCCCGTTCCCGTTGCCGTCCCCATCTTCGTCTCCGTCTCCGTCTCCGTCGAGGAGGGTGACGGCGTCGCGGTAGGCGGTGGCGGCTTCGGTCGTGCGGCCCAGGTGGCGCAAGGCGTGGCCGAGGGCGAGGCGGACGTCTCCTTCGAGGAGGCGGTCCGCCGGGCGAGATCGGCCAGGGGACCAGTTCCGCGACGAGGCGCCGTCCGCGTGCCGGACGCCGTGGAGCGCGGCGTTCGCGTCGTACTCAACGGGGATGGAAGGGAGCGGCCGCCACGGCCAAGCCGATGGCGTCGAGCTCGGCGAGGGCGCGCGTCCTTTCGGTCTCCGGCAGGAGTTCTGCCTCCCACCGGAGCATGCCCAGGTAGGAGGCGGCGGAGCGCGCCGCGGTCGTCCGGGCGTGACCTCGGTGCGCCGCCGCTCGCGCCCCGCTTCCGTACGGCGCCGGTGTTCCCGTGGCCGGCATGACTGGATGGGAAGTTCTGCCGCCTGCTTGCTCTTTCGTATTTTCGGGGCGCACCGATCGGCGGGAACCGGCTACCAGTCCACCAGGTCCACCGCCGGGCGGGCAGGATCTAAGCCGCCGCCTCGCCGCCCAGGCTGCGGACGATCGCCGCCGAGAAGGCGTCGAGGTCGCCCGGGTTGCGGGAGGTGATTAGAGGATGACCTCCGGAGGTGTCGACGACGACTTCCTCGTCCACCCAGGTGGCCCCCGCGTTCTCCAGGTCGGGGCGGAGCGAGGGGTACGAGGTCAGCCGGCGGCCCTTGGTCAGCTCGCTGTCCACGAGGAGCCACGGCCCGTGGCAGATGGCGGCCACCGGCCTGCCCGCCCCGGCGAAGGCGGAGACGAGGCGGCGGGCGTCGTCGTCCGTGCGGAGCTGGTCGGCGTTCACGGTGCCGCCCGGGACGATCACGGCGTCGAATCCGTCCGCGGAGGCCTCGGCGAGCGTCGTGTCCGGCTGGACCACGGAGCCCGGGTCCTTGTCCGAGACGAGGGTCTGGACGCCCTCGTCCTTCTGTGCGGCGACCGTGACGCGGGCTCCCGCCTCGCGGAGGGCGGCCACCGGCTTCTCCAGTTCGTCCTGCTCCGTGCCGTAGTTCGTCGTGAGGACGAGAACGTTCTTTCCGTCGAGCGACACTGTGCGTTTCCTCTCTGGTCGGCCCCCCTCGTCCCTGCGCCTCACCCTCACCCGTAAGCCTCAAACCTCACAGAAAACGCGAATAAGGCGGTCCGGCACCCCTCGGCCTCTCGGCGCCGGGTATCGGGCGGCGGGCGGCAGGCGGCAGGCGGCAGGCGGCAATGCGCACCATCGTGCGCTACTACCCCGACAATCGTGTCAAACCACTCGAAACGGGCATCCTCTTTAGAGGAAGCTCGCCAGACGGACCCCCTCCGCCGCCTTTGCACGGCAGCGGCGCAGGCCCATCGCCCCGTCGAAGGAGCCTCATGTCCACCGTCGGAAACCGTTCCATCCGCACCCGAGCCGTCGACCCGGCTCCTGATCCGGAGGTCGTCGGGAATCCGGGGGCTTCGATGCGCCGGGCCGCTCTGGACGGACTGCCCGAGCTCACCCGCCCCACCACCGTCTCCACCGACGACGCCCAACCCCT
>NZ_JNXJ01000070.1:0-19016 GCF_000716625.1 Streptomyces bikiniensis
GTCCGCCCCACGGCCGGACCCACCCCACGGCCGGTCCGCCCCACCGCCGGTCCGCCCCACGACCGGCCCCACCCCACGGCCGGTCCGCCCCACGGCCGGCCCCACCCCACGGCCGGTCCGCCCCACGGCCGGTCCGCCCTACGACCGGCCCCACCCCACGGCCGGTCCGCCCCACGGCCGGTCCGCCGCCGTCGGCGAGCACCGTCCACGGGAGGGCCCGCGCCTCCGCCCTCCTGCCTTCGCGGGCGGTGCGGGTGGGGGAACGCCCCGGCCGGAGGCCGGAAACGAGCCGACCGCGGTCACCCCACCCCCCACCGCCGCCCGCCCAAGGGCCCCGCACCGGGGCTTACGGCACGGTTCACTTCCCGTTCACCCTCCCCCGTCGACGGCTTCACCTGTTCTGCCTAATTTCGGCCTTACGAGGTGCTCGGAGCACAGGGAAGCACCCGCCAAACCGACACACGCCGCCGTAGAACGTTCAGGACACTCGGTCCGCGACAAGGCGGCTTCTGGAAGGAACACCCGAAAGTGAAGCTTTCGCGCAAGAACGGGCTTCGCGCCTCCGCGATCGGTGCCCTCGTCGTCTCCGGCGCCCTGGTCCTCTCGGCGTGTGGTTCGGACGACAACTCGGCGGCCCCGGACAAGAAGGACGGCGGCAGCGCCTCGGCCGCCGCCTCCGACATCGCCTGCGAGGGCGCCAAGGGTCAGCTCCTCGCCGCCGGCTCCAGCGCGCAGAAGAACGCGATGGACCTGTGGGTCAAGAACTTCCAGGCCGCCTGCTCCGGCGTCGAGATCAACTACCAGGCCATCGGTTCCGGCGGCGGCATCACCAAGTTCAACCAGGGCCAGGTCGCCTTCGCGGGCTCCGACTCCGCCCTGAAGGAGGAAGAGGTCGCCGAGTCGCAGAAGATCTGCAAGGGCGGCAAGGGCGTCAACCTGCCCATGGTCGGCGGCCCCGTCGCCATCGGCTACAAGCTGGAGGGCGTGGACAACCTGGTCCTGGACGCCCCCACCCTCGCCAAGATCTTCGACAACAAGATCACCAAGTGGAACGACCCGGCGATCACCAAGCTGAACCCGGGCGCCAAACTCCCCGACTCCACCATCCAGGCCTTCCACCGCTCCGACGAGTCGGGCACCACCCAGAACCTGGGCAAGTACCTCTCCGAGGCCGCCCCGGCCGACTGGAAGCACGACCCGAAGTCGAAGTCGTGGCCCGCCCAGGGCGGCCAGGCCGCCAACGGCTCCTCCGGCGTCGCCACCGCGGTCAAGGACGCCGAGGGCTCCATCGGCTACTTCGAGCTCTCGTACGCCACCGCGAACAAGATCTCCACGGTCAGCATCAACACCGGCGCCGCCGCCCCGGTCGCCGCCACCTCGGAGAACGCCTCCAAGGCCATCGCCGCCGCCAAGGTCAAGGGCACCGGCAGCGACCTGGCCCTCTCCCTCGACTACGCCACCAAGGCCGAGGGCGCCTACCCGATCGTCCTCGTCACGTACGAGATCGCCTGCGACAAGGGCAACAAGGCGGAGACCCTGCCGACCCTGAAGGCCTTCCTCAACTACACCGTGAGCGAGGAGGGCCAGAAGGTCCTCGCCGACGCCGGCTACGCCCCGCTCCCGGCCGAGATCGCCGCCAAGGTCCGCACGATCGTCCCCACCCTGTCCTGACCCCCGGCCGGGGGCGGCCCCCCACCTCCCGTGGAGGAGCCGCCCCCGGCATCCGGTGCACCGCCGCCAGGAGCCGTACGACCCGTACCGGCCCCGCAGACCGGAGAAGCAGATGGCCACCACCACACCAGAGCTCAAGAGGAGCCGGAGCGCCAAGAGCGCCACCCGCCCCGGAGACCGCATCTTCAGCGGCCTCTCCCGGGGCTCCGGCATCACCCTCCTCGTCATCATGGCCGCGATCGCGGTCTTCCTCAGCTACCGCACCGTCATCGCCATCTCGAAGGACAGCACCAACTTCTTCACCACCTTCGAGTGGAACCCGGCCGGCGACCCCCCGGTCTTCGGCATCGCCGTCCTCGCCTTCGGCACCGTCGTCTCCTCGATCGTCGCGATGGTCATCGCCGTGCCGGTCGCCATCGGCATCGCGCTCTTCATCTCGCACTACGCCCCGCGCAGGCTCGCCAAGCCCCTCGCGTACGTGGTCGACCTGCTCGCCGCCGTGCCCAGCATCATCTACGGCCTCTGGGGCGCGATCTTCCTCGTCCCCTACCTGGCCGGCCTCAACGAGTGGCTCGACCAGTACCTCGGCTGGACGTACGTCTTCGACAAGGCCAACGAAGGCCCCGCCCGCAGCCTCTTCACCGTGGGCATCCTCCTGGCGATCATGATCCTCCCGATCATCACCAACGTGACCCGCGAGGTCTTCCTCCAGGTCCCGAAGATGCACGAGGAGGCCGCCCTCGCCCTCGGCGCCACGCGCTGGGAGGTCATCCGCATGTCGGTGCTGCCCTTCGGCCGCTCCGGCATCATCTCCGCCTCCATGCTGGGCCTCGGCCGCGCGCTCGGCGAGACCATGGCCGTCGCCGTGGTCCTCTCCCCCAGCTTCCTCATCTCGGGCCACCTGCTCGACCCGGGCGGCGGCACCTTCGCCCAGAACATCGCCGCCAAGTTCAACGAGGCCAACGAGTACGGCCGGGACGCCCTCATCGCGTCCGGTCTCGTCCTCTTCGCCATCACCCTGCTCGTCAACGGCGCGGCCCGCTGGATCATCGGCCGCCGCAAGGAGTACTCGGGGGCAGCGGCATGAGCCACGCCATTCAGGACCGTCCGCTCTCGGTGGCCCCGCGCCGCGGGACCCTCTCCCACGCCCGCCTCCCCCGCTGGACCCCGGCCGCCGTCGCCGCCGGCTCGGTCCTCGCGGGCGTCGGCACCGGCCTCGCCGCCGGCTGGCACAGCAAGGTCCAGTGGGGCCTGATCTCGGCCCTGCTCTTCGTCCTCGTCACGTACGCCCTGACCACCAAGGTCGAGGGCAGCCGGCAGGCCAAGGACCGCGTCGCCACCAGCCTCGTCTGGGTCTGCTTCGTCCTCGCCGTCGTCCCGCTGCTCTCCCTCGCCTGGGTCACGGTCAGCAAGGGCCTCGCCGTCCTCGACGGCTACTTCCTGACCCACTCGATGAACGGCGTCCTCGACGCCGAGGCCGGCGGCGGCATCTACCACGCGCTGCTCGGCACCGTCGAGCAGGTCGGCATCGCGACCCTGATCGCCGCCCCGATCGGCCTGCTGACCGCGGTCTACCTCGTGGAGTACGGCGGCGGGAAGCTCGCCCAGGCCGTCACCTTCTTCGTGGACGTCATGACGGGCATCCCGTCCATCGTCGCCGGCCTCTTCGTCCTCACCACCTGGAACCTGACCCTGGGATTCGGCCCCTCCGGTTTCGCCGGCGCGATGGCCCTCGCCATCCTGATGATGCCGGTCGTGGTCCGCTCCACCGAGGAGATGCTCAAGCTCGTCCCGAACGAGCTCCGCGAGGCCTCCCTCGCCCTCGGCATCCCCAAGTGGCGCACCATCCTGAAGGTGGTCCTGCCCACCGCGATCGGCGGCATCACCACGGGCGTCATGCTCGCGGTCGCCCGCATCACCGGCGAGACGGCCCCCGTCCTGCTCCTCGTGTTCGGTACGAAGCTCATCAACCCGAACCCCTTCGAAGGCGCCCAGTCCTCCCTGCCGCTCTACGTGTACGAGCAGTACGCGGTCGGCACCGACGCCGCCGTGGCCCGCGCCTGGGCCGCCGCGCTCGTCCTGATCGCCTTCGTCATGATCCTCAACCTGGTGGCCCGCGGCATCGCCCGCTGGAAGGCCCCGAAGACCGGCCGCTGACGCGGTCATCCTGGAAGTGAACTGATATGGCCAAGCGAATCGACGTCAGCGGCCTCTCCGCCTACTACGGCGCCCACAAGGCGATCGACGACATCTCGATGACCGTCGAGCCCCGCTCCGTGACGGCCTTCATCGGCCCCTCCGGCTGCGGCAAGTCCACCTTCCTGCGCACCCTGAACCGCATGCACGAGGTCACCCCCGGCGGCCGCGTCGAGGGCAAGGTGATGCTGGACGACGAGAACCTGTACGGCACGAACGTCGACCCGGTCGCCGTGCGCCGCACGGTCGGCATGGTCTTCCAGCGCCCGAACCCCTTCCCCACCATGTCGATCTTCGACAACGTGGCGGCGGGCCTGCGGCTCAACGGCAACTACAAGAAGTCGCAGCTCAACGACATCGTCGAGAAGTCCCTCAAGGGCGCCAACCTCTGGAACGAGGTCAAGGACCGCCTCAACAAGCCGGGCTCCGGCCTCTCCGGCGGCCAGCAGCAGCGCCTGTGCATCGCCCGCGCCATCGCGGTCGAGCCCGACGTCCTGCTGATGGACGAGCCCTGCTCGGCCCTCGACCCGATCTCGACCCTCGCCATCGAGGACCTGATCGGGGAGCTGAAGGAGCGCTTCACGATCGTCATCGTGACGCACAACATGCAGCAGGCCGCCCGCGTCTCCGACCGCACCGCCTTCTTCAACCTGGCGGCCGTCGGCCAGCCCGGCAAGCTGATCGAGCTGGACGACACGGAGCGCATCTTCTCCAACCCGAGCGTCCAGGCGACCGAGGACTACATCTCCGGCCGCTTCGGATAAGGCCGTCCTGCGGTGCTGCATGGCGGTGCCACCGCACGACGAAGGGCCCGGCTCCCCCGCGAGGGGAACCGGGCCCGTTTCCGTACGGAAGCACTACCCGAAGCAGAGCCGCACCACGTGGAAGCTCAGCGCGGCGACCAGCGCCGCCGCCGGCACCGTGATACCGCATCCCCCGGGGGACGACCCCCGGACCCCCGGCAGTACCGGGGTGTGCCGCCCGTCAGCCGAAACAGAGCCGCACCACGTAGAAGCTCAGCGCGGCGACCAGCGCCGCCGCCGGCATCGTGATACCGCATCCCCCGGGAGACGACCCCCGGACCCCCGGCAGTACCGGGGTGTACCGCCCGTCAGCCGAAACAGAGCCGCACCACGTAGAAGCTCAGCGCGGCGACCAGCGCCGCCGCCGGCATCGTGATGAACCAGCCCAGGATGATGTTCTTGGCGACGCCCCACCGGACCGCGTTGACGCGCTTCGTCGCGCCCACGCCCATGATCGCGGAGGTGATGACGTGCGTGGTCGAGATCGGCGCGTGGAACAGGAACGCCGAGCCGAACATGATCGACGCGCCCGTGGTCTCCGCCGCGAAGCCCTGCGGCGGGTCCAGCTCGATGATCTTGCGGCCGAGGGTCCGCATGATGCGCCAGCCGCCCGCGTACGTACCGAGCGACAGCATCACCGCGCAGGCGATCTTCACCCACACCGGGATGTCGTCACCGGCCTCCTGCACGTCCGCGATGACCAGGGCCATCACCACGATGCCCATCGTCTTCTGGGCGTCCTGGAGGCCGTGCCCGAGGGCCATGCCGGCCGCCGACACCGTCTGCGCGATCCGGAAGCCGCGCTTCGCCTTGTGCGGGTTGGCCTTGCGGAAGATCCACATGATCGCGCACATCACCAGGTAACCGGCCACGAGGCCGACCACCGGGGAGACGAACATCGGGATGACGATCTTGTCGAGCACCCCGCCCCAGATCACCTCGGTGCCGCCGGCGAGCGCCGCGCCCACCATGCCGCCGAACAGGGCGTGCGAGGAGGAGGACGGCAGACCGAAGTACCAGGTGACCAGGTTCCAGATGATCGCGCCCACGAGCGCGGCGAAGAGGATGCCCATCCCCTTGTCGCCGGTGGGGGTCTCGATGAGCCCCTCACTGACGGTCTTGGCGACCCCCTGGCCCATGAAGGCGCCCGCGAGGTTCATCACCGCGGCCATCGCCAGGGCCGCCCGAGGCGTCAGGGCCCGGGTCGACACCGAGGTGGCGATGGCGTTGGCGGAGTCGTGGAATCCGTTGGTGTACGTGAAACCGAGCGCGACACCGATGGTCACGACCAGAGCGAAGGTGTCCACGAAGCCTCAGGACTCCTTGACCGCGATGGTCTCCACCGTGTTGGCCACGTGCTCGAACGCGTCGGCCGCCTCTTCGAGGACGTCCACGACCTGCTTGAGCTTCAGCACCTCGATGGCGTCGTACTTGCCGTTGAAGAGCTGGGCGAGCAGCTTGCGGTGGATCTGGTCGGCCTGGTTCTCCAGCCGGTTGACCTCGATCCAGTACTCGGTGAGGTTGGACATCGTCCGCAGGTTCGGCATGGCCTCGGCGGTCAGCTCCGCCGCCCGGGCCAGGACCTCGATCTGCTGCTCGACGCCCTTGGGCAGCTCCTCGATGTTGTAGAGGACGACCAGGTCGACGGCCTCCTCCATGAAGTCCATGATGTCGTCGAGGGACGAGGCCAGGGAGTAGATGTCCTCGCGGTCGAACGGCGTGATGAAGGAGGAGTTCAGCTGGTGGAAGATCGCATGGGTGGCGTCGTCGCCGGCGTGCTCCGCTGCCCGCATCCGCTCCGCGATCTCGGCCCGGGCGGAAGGCTCCGCCCCGAGCAGTTCCATCAGGAGCTTCGAGCCCGTGACGATGTTGTCCGCGGACGCGGCGAACATGTCGTAGAAGCTCGTCTCCCTGGGGGTCAGACGAAATCGCACGTGAGGTCCTCGGGGTGCTGGGTTGGGTCAGGCTGATGCTAGGCGCATCATCCGGCCACGGCTAACCGGCGTCCTCTCAGTGTCGCCCATCAGGCACAGTGATCTGCACGGGCCCCCGCCCGGTTCGGCGGGGATCGGTACCATATACCCACGAGGGGTATACACCCCCTTTCTGGACAACGGGAGGACGCGATGACGACCACCGAGACGGACCAGGTCACCCCCGAGCCCGTCGAGGCCGTCGGGCCCGTCGAGACCACCGGAGCGGCCGGCCACGAGCAGGGCGTGCACGGCTACCACAAGCAGAAGGACGAGCACCTCAAGCGCCTCCGCCGGATCGAGGGCCAGATCCGCGGCCTCCAGCGGATGGTCGACGAGGACGTCTACTGCATCGACATACTCACGCAGGTCTCCGCCTCCACGAAGGCGCTCCAGTCCTTCGCCCTCCAGCTCCTGGAGGAGCACCTGCGGCACTGCGTCGCGGACGCGGCGGCCAAGGGCGGCGACGACGTCGACGCCAAGGTCGAGGAGGCCACGAAGGCCATCGCCCGCATGATGCGCACCTGATCACGCGCGCCTCCCGGCCCCCCGTGCGCTCAGCGGCCCCGTACGGCCCGCTCCGCCGCCACCCGCAGCACCTCGTCTATCCGGTCGGCGCTCAGCCGCTCCCCGTCGGCGGCGGAGGCGGCGATGATCAGCTCGCCGCACAGCTCTATCTCGGCGAGGGCGACGCGCTCCTGCTCTGCGGGCACGGTCGCGGTACCGGGCGGGGCCACGCGCATCCACCTCTTCCTGCCGGCGTCGGTCTCCCAGCGGTCTCCCAGCGTAGGGACGGAGCCACGCACCGCGCATGACACGTCCGGACCATTTGCCGATGGCCCGTGTCAGCCCTCGACCTTCCCGTCGTAGAGGTCCCGGCGGTCCGGCAGCACGACCCGGACGGGGACCCCGAAGCCGTACAGGAGCGTGGTCGACGCGACGGCGACCGTGCGGCCCTGGTTGCTGAAGCTGAACCGGTGGCGGACCTTCCGCAGCCGCCCCTCCCCGTCCAGGTACGCGTCGAACGGCACGGCGTGGTCGGAGAACCCTTTCGCCGCCGCGGCCAGCGCCCCGCGCAGCTGCGGCGAGGCGGCCCGGGCGGCGCGCGCGATGTCGGCGACCCCCCGGTAGTGGCCGACCCTCTCCCCGGCGAGCTCGACCTCGCCGACGTACGCGACCTCCCGGACGCCCCGCAGCAGTTCGGCCGCGGCGGCCGGGTCGGTGGCGCCGCCCGTCACGAGGTTCCCGTCGTCGAGGGCGGTGGTGTCGACGCGGACCCACTTGCCGGCCGGCACCCCGGCCCCCCGGTTCTTCATGTAGAGGGCGCCGGGGGTGAGGAGTTCGGTGATCGGCCGGTGGCCGCTCTTCCCGGCCGGGTCCCTGGGCAGCACCACCTGGAGGTGGCCGGTCCGGCGCCGGAAGTCGTAACCGCCCTCGCCCCGGATGGTGACCCGGGTCCCGCCCGAGGCCATCTCCATGGCGGTGCTGGCCTTGGCGGTGCCGGCCCGCGTCAGCGCGTCGGCGGCGCCCCGCACGGCGAGCGCGGGATCGGCCGCGGGCTTCGGGTCCGGGGGCGCGGCGCACCCGGAGGCGGCGGCGGACCCGACGAGGGAACCGACCAGAACGACGGTGGCGGCGAACGACCCGCTCCCCCGGCCGTACGGACGCCCGTGCTCCTGCACCGTCATCGCCTGCCAACCCCCCACGCCTCGCCGCCGTCCGCCCGGGACCGCCTCGCCCCCGGCGCGGGGGCGTCCGTTCCGGATAACGACGGCCCGGACGAGCCGTCACGCGCAGTACGGTGGTCGCGTGCACGCGCAGGCTTCCTCCCACACGACCACCACGACGGAACGCGGCTCGTTCGCGCTGGCGCGCTGCAGCTGCGGCTGGTCGGGCCCGGCCCGCAGATCGAGGGACCGCGCCCGTACGGACGCGGCGGACCACACCCGTACGGCGACGGACCCGGGCACCGGCACCCCCTGAGGGGTCTCCTCACCCGCCGTCAGGCGGCCAGGTCCTTGCGGTCCTTGCGGCCGGTGCCGGCGGACGGGCCGCCGACGCGGGACTCCGGGATGTCGATCGTCTCCGGGAGCCGCGCCGCCTCGGTCCGCCGGGAGCGGACGAGGCGGGCGCCGCGGCCCGAGCGGGCGACGGCGGAGACGACCGGGGTCAGCAGGGCGAGTGCGAGCGGGGCGAGGAGCAGCGCGACCGCCGTGCCGAGGGCGAGGCCGCCGATGACGTCGGTCGGGTAGTGGACGCCCATGTAGACGCGCGCGAAGCCCTCGGCGAGGGCGAGGCCGATCGCGGCGAGCCCGAAGCCGCGGTGGGCGACGAAGACGCCCACGGCGAGGGCCATCGCGAGGGTGGCGTGGTCGCTGACGAAGGAGAAGTCGGTCTTCCCGCCGACGAGGACCTCGAGGCCCCGGTGGTCCACGAAGGGGCGGGGGCGCTCGACGAAGCCCCGGATCGGGATGTTGACCAGGAGGGCGATCCCGGCGGCCAGCGGGGCCCAGACGAGGCCGGCGACGGCCGAGACGGAGTCGGCGAGGACGCCGCGCCGGCGGACGCTCCACCAGCACCCGAGCACGGTGAGGAGGATCGCGAGGACGATCCCGTACTCGCCGACGTACGCCATGACGCGGTCGAACCACGGAGGAGCGGACCTGGCCAGTCCGTTGATGTCGTGGAGCAGGCTGACATCGGGGTTCGAACCGTCCGATGCGAGTACAGCCATCTGCTGCGGCCCCTTGCTCTCGTGATCTGTGGTTTCCAACCCCCGTGGTCAGAGCGGTCGGATCAGGGAACGAACCGCCTGAGGCGTACGTTCCGCTCTCTCCGGTGGATCATGCCGACGTTATCGAAGAGTGACGGCCCGCCGCAGCTCAGGGCCTGTGCATGACGGAGAGTTCCGGCCATGTCCCGTACGCCCCGAAGGCGCGCCTCCCGCCCCGCTACGTCTGCGGCGGGTGCGTGGGCAGGGCGGCGGCGCCCTCCGCGGTGACCCGGGTGGCGCCGAAGTAGTCCGGGGTGTCGATCCGGTCGAAGCGGATCACCGCGCCGGTCCGCGGCGCGTTGATCATGTAGCCGCCGCCGACGTAGATGCCGACGTGCCGGATGGCCCGCGAGTTGGTCAGGTCGTCCGAGAAGAAGACCAGGTCCCCGGGGAGCAGCTCCTCGCGCGAGGGGTGCGGCCCGGCGTTGTACTGGTCGTTGGCGACGCGCGGCAGCCGGATGCCGACGGTGTCGTACGCGGCCTGGGACAGCCCGGAGCAGTCGAACCGGCCGTTCTGCGCGGCCGTGCCCGTGCCGCCCCAGAGGTAGAGGGTGCCGAGCTGCTGCTGCGCGAAGTGGATGGCGCCCGCGGCCTGTCGGGACGGGTCGACGCGGCCGAGGGGCCGGGCGAAGCTCTTCTCCAGGGACTTGATGATGCGGACGTAGTTCCGGGTCTCGCTGATGGGCGGCACCCCGCCGTGCCGGATCACCCGGTACGCGCCCGCGTTGTACGCGGCCAGCATGTTGCTCGCCGGGTCCCCGGGCACGTCCTTCACGTACGTGGCGAGCTCGCAGTCGTACGAGGCGGCCGACGGGATCGCGTCCTTCGGGTCCCAGATGTCCCGGTCCCCGTCCCCGTCCCCGTCGATGCCGTGGCTGGCCCAGGTGCCGGGGATGAACTGGGCGATGCCGCGGGCGTCGGCCGGGGAGACGGCCCGCGGGTTCCAGCCGCTCTCCTGGTAGAGCTGCGCGGCGAGCAGGGCCGGGTTGATGGCGGGGCAGAGGTTCCCCCACCGCTGCACGAGGCCCTGGTAGAGGGCCGGGACGGCGCCCTTGGCGAGCGCCACGGTGCCGTTCTTCCCGCTGCCCGCGCCGGCGGCGAGGCCCGAGGCCGCGGAGTACGTGCCGACGACGAGCATGGCCACGAAGGCGAGGCAGACCCCGAAGACCCCGCCGGCCACCAGCCACGCCCTGCCCGCCCTCCGGGCCGCCCTACGCACCGTCAACCACCCCTCGGCCCATGGCAGTACGTCCGGGAAGCCAGTCTAGGCGGCGAAGCCCTCCGTGGGGACGGTGCGCGACGACCTCGTCACACGCGCCCTGCGCGCGCCGCACGTACGCCGCACGTACGCCGCCCGTACGCCGCCCCAAGAGTGCAACAACGACGATCATTGCCCGGAGTCACCCTCCGTGATACACAGAGTGACCATACGCTTCTTCACGCGGAAACCGGCCACACCACCGCAGGTCAAGACGGTCAGACCGGTCAAGTGTGCGGGGATCGGGTAAAGAGAGCCGCCAAGCAGTCACATGCGAGCGGTTTCATCAGCGAAGATAGAGCGATGACCCGTGCCGTCCGGGAAGGGCGGCCAACAACCCATACAGGGGCGGTGAGTTACATGTACCTGGCGGCTGAAAAGGGCGACATCACCACCATTATCGGTGGAATCGCCCCGAACTGGGGACCCTTCGGGAGCCTGGGCAACGAGGCCAAGATCATGATCGAGGTCGTGATGGCGGTGGCCATCCTGCTCTGCCTGGGCATCGCCATCTGGGGCGCGGCCAAGCAGCGCATCGGCGCGACCGCCCTCCGCGACACGTTCAGCGCGGAACAGGGCAAGGGCCTGATCGTGGCCGGCCTGACCGGCGTCTTCATCATCGGCTCGCTGGGGACGCTCTTCACCATCGTCTACGGAATGGCGGTCTGACGTCCCGTCGGACCGACCGCTCCGCGACCGCCCACCCGGATTGTCCACCTGAACCTGATGCCCAGTCCTGTTGCAGCACGGCCGTACCCGCGAACGAGTGAGGGGGCGTACCCGGCATGAGTCCCGGAGACGAGCACGACAGCTTCGGCGGCGTGGGCGGCTCGGGCCAGACCCGGACCCGCCTGCCCGAGGGCAACAGCGGCGACGTGTACGGCGCCGGCTGCCGGCCCGTCCGCAGCTCCCGCTCCCTCGTCACGGTCGTGGGCGTGGTGGTCCTCCTCATCGGCGCCATCGCCCTCGCCAACCGCGGCGGGGGCGACCCTGCGGACCCCTCCGCCCCCCGCTCCGGCACCCCGGGCAAGGCGGCCCCCACGGCCGCCACGGGCGTCCCCCCGGTCACCACCAGGAACGGCCCGATCCCCACGGGCTACGCCCACGACGAACAGGGGGCCCAGAGCGCGGCGACGAACTACGCGGTGGCGCTGGACTCCGAGGAAATGGTCAAGGCCGACAGCCGCCACCGGATCGTCGACACGATCTACACGCCGGAGGCGGCGAAACGGCTGAAGCCGCATCAGGACGCCGCGTACACCGCCGACCTCCTCAAGCTGATGGGGCTGGACGCGGACGGCAACGCGCCCCAGGGAAGCATCTACGTCTCACGGACCATTCCGATCGGGACCAAGGTGGAGAGCTTCGACGGAAACACCGCCAGGGTCTCCGTCTGGTGCACCGGCCTGACCGGCATGTCGGGCGCCGACTCCACCGACCCCGTGCGCACCACGTGGAAGACCCGGACCTTCGACCTCGTGTGGACGAACGGCGACTGGAAGGTCACCGGGGACACGGAGAAGAAGGGCCCCGCGCCCGTACCCGGGGACGTCGCGGTGTCCGGGACCGAGGACATCAGCAGGGCCGTCACGGAATTCGGAGGGTTCACCTATGCCCGGTAGCTCTGGGACGCGTGCGCCTTCCCGTGCCCGATCCCTCGCCACTCTGGTGGCGGGCCTCCAGACCACGGCCTTCTTCTTCGCAGCCCGCGCGTCGTCCGCACCGACGCCCACACCCACGCCGTCTCCCACCGCCGAGGGCAGCGAGAAGTGCCGCTACCTCAGCGGCCACGCCAAGTACTACTGCGAGCAGGGGGAGAGAGGAGGCACGGGAAGCGGTCCGGGTACCGGTGGTGTCTCCACCGACCCCACCGCCGCCCTCGACCCCCTCACCTCCCTCTCCCGAGGCTTCGCCGACGCCGCCACCGCCACCATCGACTACCTCTCCAAGGCCGTCAAAGAGACCGCCGACGTGGACTTCACCAACATGGAGTTCCTCGGCCGCTACGCCGTCGTCTTCGCCGCCTCCACCGTCCTCACCCTCCTCCTCTGGCTCCTCGCCGTCGCCAAGCGCGCCATCCGCGGCGTCCCCCTCACCACCGCCCTCTCCGAAGCCATCGGCTTCCTCTGGCTGACGGTCCTCGCCTCCGCCTTCACCCCCCTGATCCTCTACACCGTCGTCAACGCCACCGACGCCGTCACCGAGGTCATCGCCTCCGGCACCGGCCGGCAGACCGACGTCTTCTTCGGCAGCTTCAAGGAGGCCCTCCAGAAGGGCGACAGCATCGGCGGCGGCCCCATCATGCTGATCATCGTGTCCCTGGTGACCGTGATCGCCGCCGGCGTCCTCTACCTGGAGCTGTTCCTCCGCGCCGTCATGCTGTACGTCGGCGCCCTCCTCGGCGTCGTCGTCTACTCCGGCCTCGTCGACAAGAACATGTGGGGCCACGTCCGCCGCTGGGCCGGCATCATGATCGCGATCATCCTGGTCAAGCCGGTCATCGTCATCGTCCTCGGCCTCGCCGGCGCCCTCTCCTCCGGCACCGGACCCGACTCCTTCTCCGCCGTCGTCTCCGGCCTCGCGATCATCCTGCTCGCCATCTTCGCCTCCGCGATGATCTACCGCTTCGTCCCCGGCTTCGGCGACGAGATCGCCGCCTCCCGCAACAACCGCCTCCACCGCGCCGGCGAGAACGCCGCCGCGGCCGTCATCTCCTCCCCCGCCTCCCTCGTCTCCCAGGGCATCAAGACCCACAGCTCCCGCGGCGACGGCGGCGGAGGCGACGGCGGCCGCTCCCCCGCCCCCCGCCCCGCCAACCAGCTCTCCGGCGGCATGGCCGCCCACAGCAGCCGCGGCGGCACCGGA
This sequence comes from Streptomyces bikiniensis, assembly GCF_000716625.1. Lineage (NCBI taxonomy): Bacteria > Bacillati > Actinomycetota > Actinomycetes > Kitasatosporales > Streptomycetaceae > Streptomyces > Streptomyces bikiniensis. Next base: position 13,540 of record NZ_JNXJ01000070.1, read on the forward strand.
GGCGGCGGCACGACACCGCCCCCCGCCCCCCGCAGCAGCAGCCCCACCGCGGGCACCCCGCACGGCAACCGCAAGAACTCTGGAGGTGCAGGGCGTTGACGACCCAGTCCCAGCCGGTCGCGCCCCGCCGCACGTATCTCATCGGCCGCGCCCGGCCGAACGCGATCGTCGGCAAGAACCGCGAGACCGGCGAGATCGCCCTGATCATCGTCGGCGCCTTCCTCGGCATGATGAGCGGACTCCTCGTCCCCTCCCTCCCCCTGCGGATCGCCCTCCTCGCGGGCCTCCCCATGCTCGCGATCGCCGCCGTCTACCTCCCGTACAAGGGCCGCACCTTCTACAAGTGGTACGAGATCAACCGCAGCTACAAGCGCATGCTCAAGCGCGGCACCGCCTACCGCTCCGCCGTCGTCGAGGCCGGCACCCGCCTCGACGGCCGCGAGGTCGAGGTCGGCCCGCCCCCCGGCATCGGCCGCGTCGGCTGGCTCTCCGCCCCCTTCGGCCCCGACGAGATCGCCGTCCTCCTCCACGCCGACCGCCGCACCGTCACCGCCGCCATCGAGATCGAGGGCCCCGGCGTCGGCCTGCGCGACAGCGAGGACCAGGAGGCCCTCGTCGACCGCTTCGGCACCCTCCTCAAGCACGTCGCCAACGGCGACGGCTTCGTCACCCGCCTCCAGATGCTCGCCCGCACCCTCCCCGCCGACCCCGACGCGCACGCCAAGGACGTCGGCCAGCGCGGCGACCCGCACGCGCCCGCGTGGCTCCAGGAGTCCTACGACCAGCTCCAGTCCATGGTCTCCACCTCCAGCGAGCAGCACCGCGCCTACCTCGTCGCCTGCATGCACTACACCCGCGAACTCGCCGCCGAGGCCAACGCCATGGCCCGCGCCGCCAAGCACGCCTCCGGCGCCCGCCGCCTCGACCGCGACGCCGGCCTCGCCGTCGTCATGGCCCGCGAGCTCACCGACATCTGCGCCCGCCTCGCCGAGGCCGACATCCGCGTCCGCCAGCCCCTCGGCCAGTCCCGGCTCGCCTCCCTCGTGCACTCCATGTACGACCCGGACCACCCCATCGACCACATCCAGGCCATGACGAAACGAAACGCCTGGCCGGCCGAGCTGGACGCGATGGAACCGACGTACCTGCAGGCCAAGACCCGCGAGTCCTCCACCCGCGCCCCCTGGTGCCACGCCACCGCCTGGGTCAAGGAGTGGCCGATGACCCCCGTCGGCGTCAACTTCCTCGCCCCGCTCCTCGTCCACACCCCCGACGTCATCCGCACGGTCGCCGTCACCATGGACCTGGAACCCACCGAGGTCGCCATCGAACGCATGCTCACCGAGAAGACCAACGACGAGGCCGACGCCAGCCGCGCCGCCAAGATGAACCGCACGGTCGACCCGCGCGACATCGCCGCCCACGGCCGGCTCGACCAGCGGGGTGAAGATCTCGCCAGCGGCGCTGCCGGGGTCAACCTCGTCGGGTACATCACGGTGTCGTCGCGTTCGCCCGAGGCCCTCGCCCGGGACAAGCGCACGATCAGGGCCTCGGCCGGCAAGTCGTACCTGAAACTGGAGTGGTGCGACCGCGAGCACCACCGGGCCTTTGTGAACACCTTGCCGTTCGCGACCGGCATCCGCCGCTAGGGCCGAAGGGGCACAGACCCATGCGAGATCCGCTGTCCGTCCTCACCGAGGCCTTCACCTCCTTCCTCTTCGGGAAGGTGGAGACGACCCGCCTGCCCGTCCGCACCTCCACCGGACAGGCCCAGGCCGTCTACCTGCCGACCGCGGCCCCCGGCCTCGGCGACTCCGGCGTCATCATCGGCCGCGAGGTCTACAGCGGCAAGGGCTACATCTACGACCCCTTCCAGCTGTACGGGCAGCAGCTCCCCGCCCCCCACTGGCTGGTCCTCGGCGAGTCCGGCAACGGCAAGTCGGCCCTGGAGAAGACGTACGTCCTCCGCCAGCTCCGCTTCCGCGACCGGCAGGTCGTCGTCCTCGACGCCCAGGGCGAGGACGGCGTCGGCGAGTGGAACCTCATCGCCCAGGAGCTGGGGATAACCCCCATCCGCCTGGACCCGATGGTCGCCAACGACGCCGGGATCCGCCTCAACCCGCTCGACCCGTCGATCACCACCACGGGCCAGCTCGCGCTGCTCCGCACCATCATCGAGGTGGCGATGGGCCACGGCCTCGACGAGCGCTCCGGCTTCGCGCTCAAGGTCGCCCACGCGTACGTGAACAACCACGTCACCGACCGCCAGCCGATCCTCACCGACATCGTCGAGCAGCTCCGCCACCCCAAGGCCGAGTCCGCCGAGGCGATGAACGTCGCCATAGAGGACGTACGGGCCTGGGGCCTGGACGTCGCCCTCGTCCTGGACCGCCTGGTCGACGGCGACCTGCGCGGCATGTTCGACGGCCCGACGACCGTCGGCATCGACCTCGACGCGCCCCTGATCGTCTTCGACCTCTCCCACATCGACCGCAACTCCATCGCCATGCCGATCCTCATGGCGATCGTCGGCGTCTGGCTGGAGCACACCTGGATCCGCCCCGACCGGAAGAAGCGCATCTTCCTGGTCGAGGAGGCCTGGCACATCATCAACAGCCCGTTCGTGGCCCAGCTGTTCCAGCGCCTCCTGAAGTTCGGCCGGCGCCTCGGCCTCTCCTTCGTCGCCGTCGTCCACCACCTCTCCGACGTGGTCGACGGAGCCGCCGCGAAGGAGGCCGCGGCGATCCTCAAGATGGCCTCGACCCGGACCATCTACGCCCAGAAGGCCGACGAGGCCCGCAACACCGGCCGGGTCCTCGGCCTGCCCCGCTGGGCGGTCGAGATCATCCCGACCCTCACCCCCGGCATCGCGGTCTGGGACGTCAACGGCAACGTACAGGTGGTCAAACACCTCATCACCGAGAAGGAACGCCCGCTCGTCTACACCGACCGCGCCATGACCGAGTCCTCGGTCACCGACCCGGAACTGGAATGGGAGACGGAACAGCGGGCCATGCTCATCGAGCAGCAGATGAACGGCTCCTCGCAGTCGACGGTGGCGTAGCCGGGACGGGGCCGGGCCCGGCGAGGCGGAACGGCAAGGCAGGTGGGGCGGATGGATCGGACGGACGCGGCGCGGAAGGGCGGCGGAGGGATCTCGGACGGGCTGCTGCTCAGCCTGTTCGCCCTCCTCCTCTGCCTCACGGTCCTGGTGTGGACGGCGACCGGCCTGGCGGGCCTGTTCGCCCACGGAGCCTGGCCGGACGGCGTCGCCTTCACCGGCACGCCGCCGGCCCTGCGCTCCCTGGCGACGGCCCCGACGGACCTCCCGGCGGCCTGGCCGGCCACCCCGCCGGACCAACTGTCCGGGTACGGCCTCTTCTGGGGCCTCCTGATCGGCGAGGCGATGGTCCTCCTCGTCCTCGCCGTCTTCGTCCTGGGCACGGTGACCCGCTGGCGCGCCGTCCGCGCCCACCGCAGGACGGGCGCGTACGGGACTCCCGTACGGGACGTTCCCGAGGCCGCCCGTGTACGGGAGGACCGACCGCATCCGGTACGGGACGGGGCCCCGCCGCCCCCCGTACGGGAACACGACCGCCCCCACCCGGCGAGCGCCCCGACGCCCACCACTCCACACGAGCACACCAGGGAACCCGCTCCCGCCCCCCTGGCCCCCGTACGGGAGACCCCGAGGCCACCCCTCACCGCGACCGAGCCGCAGATCCCCCCGCAACCCCGCCCCGCTCCCGAACCCGCGCCCGTCCACCCGGCTCCCGCCGCCTCCGACTCCGCAGGGCCCGGCACCCTCTTCGGCCCGCCCGATGTCCGCCGCCCCGCCGCCGTCCGGGCGGTGCGGGACGCCGAGGGCCCGGTCCTCGTCGTCACCTCCGACCCCGCCGTCTGGTCGGACACCAAGGACGCGCGCGGCAAGCTCGGCCCGGTCCTCGTCTACGACCCCGGCCACCTCTGCGACACCCCGGGCCGGCTCCACTGGTCGCCCTCCGAGGGCTGCGAGGACCCGGAGACCGCCCAGGCCAGGGCCGCCGCCCTGCTCGCCCCGGTCCGTCCGCACTCCCGGCTCGACGCGGCGACCGCCGACACCGCGGAAACGCTCCTGCGCTGCTGGCTGCACGCGGCGGCCGTCGACGGGCGCCCCTTCCGGCAGGTGCACCGCTGGGCCCAGGGCTCCGACGCCCACGAACCCGTACGGATCCTCCGCAGCCACCCCAAGGCCGTCTCCGGCCTGGCGGGCGTGCTCGAATCCGCCCTGACCGCACACCCCGAAAGCCGCCGTCTGGCACAGGAACTGACGGCCCGTGCGTTCTCGGCGTTCTCCACGGTCCACATCAGGGAGGCGTGCACCCCGAATCGAACGGATTCGCTGGCACTGGCATCTTTCCTGCCCGAAGGGGGCACCCTCTACGTGGTGGGTGAATCGATCGAGGACCCCCGCACCCACCCCGGCGCGATGCCGCTCCTGACGGCGCTCGCCGCAAGCGTGGTCGAGCGCGGCCGCCGCATGGCCGCACGGTCATCCGACGGTCGGCTCGACCCACCACTCACCCTGGTGCTCGACGACGTCGCCGCCGTCGCCCCGTTTCCTGCGCTCCCGGCCCTCCTGGCGGAGGGCGAGACCCGGGGCCTGCCCACCCTGGCCCTGATGCGCTCCCGCGAACAGGCCAGAACCCGCTGGCCGAACGACGCACTGACCCCCAGGTCCTGACGGGACCTCACCTACCCCCCGAACCCACCGGCCGCCGCAGCTCGTACTCCACCTCCTCCGCCGAGTCGCTCCCCGGCACCGCGATCCGCTCGCCCGTCGGCGCGAACCCGAACCGCCGGTAGAAGGCCGCCGCCCGCGCGTTCTCCTCGTGCACGTACAGCCGCACCCGCTCGACCACCGGGTCCGTCAGCGATCAGGACCACTCCACGCCCGCCCGGAACAGCGCGTCGATCACGCCCGTCCCGCGCGCCTCGGGACGCACGTACACCCCCACGACGTGCGTCTGGTCGGCCTTCGCCGCCTCGCCGAACCCCGCCTCGTCCGAGGGGCGCTCCACGAGCAGCGTGATCGTGCCCGCCCAGGAGCCGTCCGGCCTCTCGGCCACGAACTGCCGTGCCTTCCCGCCACCGCTCGCGGACGACCTCTCCGCCCACTCCCGCCAGGAGGAATCGGGCCGCTCTACGGCCGCCTCGTACGTGTCGAGGAACGCGAGGTGCGCGACCGGGTCCCGGAGGGCGGCGAGACGGATCTCGCGCGCCTTCTCCCACTCGTCGGCGCGGGGGGTGCGTATCAGATAGTCCATGGACCCGATCCTGACGACGGGCGCACGCCCCTGACAAGGCATTTCCCGGGGCCCCACCGCCGGCGCCTCGCCCCCCGAACGCAGAAAAGCCCCGCACCAGGAGGTGCGGGGCTTTCCCACAATGATTGTTCGGCGGTGTCCTACTCTCCCACAGGGTCCCCCCTGCAGTAC
>NZ_JNXJ01000071.1:0-17964 GCF_000716625.1 Streptomyces bikiniensis
GCCCCCTCCGTCGCCCACCACGCCGCTCCCGCTCCCGTTTCCGCCCCCGCCCCCCGCCCGGCGACCCTCGTCGCCGTCGGCCACGGCAGCCGCGACCCCCGAGCCCGCGCCACCCTCCTCCGGCTCCTCGACCGCGTCCGCGAGCTCCGCCCCGGCCTCGACGTCCGCCTCGCCCACATCGAGCTGAACGCACCCCTCCTGGACGAGACCCTGGCCGGCCTCGCCGCCGAGGGCCGGGAGGCGGTCCTCGTCCCCCTCCTCTTCGCCCCCGGACACCACGTCACCCACGACCTGCCCGCCGCCGTCGCGGCCGCCCCCGGCCTCCGGGCCCGCGTCGCCGCACCCCTCGGCGCCCACCCCCTCCTGGTCGAGGCCCTGGCCGGCCGCCTCACCGAAGCGGGCTGGCCCCCGAGCGGACACCCCGGCGAACACCCCGGCGAACACCCCGGCGGGCACGACCGGCGCACCACCGGCGTCGTCCTCGCCGCCGCCGGCTCCCGCGACCCCCGGTCCGGCGCCGAGACCCGCCGCATCGCCGCCCTCCTCGGCGAGCGCCTCGGCGGCGTCCCCGTCGTCCCCGCGTACGCCTCCGCCGCCGCGCCCACCGTCCCCGAGGCCGTCGCCGCCCTCGCCGCCCGGGGCCGCCACCGGATCGCGGTCGCCTCCTGCTTCACCGCCCCCGGCCTCTTCGCCGCCCGCGCCGCCGCCCGAGCCCCCTGGATCGCGGCCGCGCCGCTCGGGGACCACCCGGCCCTGGCCCGCCTGGTCCTGCACCGCCACGACCGCGCCCTCGCCGCCCCCGCCGTCGCCCACGGGCGGGAACTCGCCGCCGTCTGAGCGCTTCTGTCGGCCCCTCCGGTTACCTTCGGGGACATGGAAGGCATCAAGGACACCAAGGACAGCACCGACACCCCCGACATCCCCGGATACGACCCCGCCGCGACCGAGCGCTGGGACCCCGAGCCCGACAAGCAGCCGGGCCGCACCGCCTTCCAGCGCGACCGCGCCCGCGTGCTGCACTCCGCCGCGCTCCGCCGCCTCGCCGGCAAGACCCAGGTCGTCACCCCCGGCACCCGCAGCCACGCCTGGGACGCCAGCCCCCGCACCCGGCTCACCCACTCCCTGGAGTGCGCCCAGGTCGGCCGCGAGCTCGGCGCCGCCCTCGGCTGCGACCCCGACCTGGTCGAGGCCGCCTGCCTCTCCCACGACATGGGCCACCCCCCCTTCGGGCACAACGGCGAACAGGCCCTCAACGACGTCGCCAAGGACTGCGGCGGCTTTGAGGGCAACGCCCAGTCGCTCCGCCTCCTCACCCGCATCGAGCCCAAGCGCTTCGTCAAGGACGCCGACGGCGAACTCGTCAGCGTCGGCCTCAACCTCACCCGCGCCGCCCTCGACGCCGCCACCAAGTACCCCTGGGGACGCGGCGGCCACCCCCACGACCCCGGCTCGCCCAAGTTCGGCGTGTACGAGGACGACCTGCCCGTCTTCGAGTGGGTCCGGCAGGGCGCCCCCGCCCACCGCAAGTGCTTCGAGGCCCAGGTGATGGACTGGTCCGACGACGTGGCCTACTCGGTCCACGACTTCGAGGACGGCCTGCACGCCGGGCACATCGACCCCAACCTCCTCCTCGCCGAGCCCGAGCGCGCCGACATCTGGCAGGTCGCCATCGGCCGTTACGTACCCGAGGACACCGACCCGCAGGAGCTGGCCGAGGCCCTGGACCGGCTCGTCGACCAGGAGTGGTGGCCGCACGGCTACGACGGTTCGGCCGTCGCCCAGGCCCGCCTCAAGGACGCCACCAGCCAGCTCATCGGCCGCTTCTGCCTCGCCGCCGAGGGCGCCACCCGCCAGGCGTACGGCTCGGGCCGCCTCACCCGTTACGGCGCCGAACTGGTCGTCCCCCGCGAGACCCGCAACGAATGCGCCGTCCTCAAGGCCGTCGCCGTCCGGTACGTGATGCAGCGCGCCGAGCAGGAGGCCCTCCGCGCCGACCAGCGGATCGTCGTCGCCGAACTCGCCGACGCCCTCGTCCACCGCGCCCCCGACGGACTCGAACCGCAGTTCCGCGCCGCGTACGACAAGGCCCCCGACGACCGGGCCCGCAAGCGCGTGGTGATCGACCAGATCGCCTCCCTCACCGACGCCTCCGCCCGCGCCCTCCACGCCCGCTTCCACCACCCGCGGGTGCGGTGAGGGAACGCCCGGCCCTCTTCCGCCGCCCCCCTCCGTGCGGGACGCTCGCATGCGGCCCCGGGGCGGTACGGCCCGAAGAACGCCCGGGGGCGTAGGTTGGAACCGGTCGCAACGAGGAGGAAACGACGTGGTCGACGCAGATCAGACCTTTGTCATCGTCGGCGGGGGCCTGGCGGGCGCCAAGGCGGCGGAGACCCTGCGCGCCGAGGGGTTCAACGGCCGGGTGATCCTCATCGGCGACGAACGCGACCACCCCTACGAGCGCCCACCCCTCTCCAAGGGCTACCTCACCGGGGCCGAGGAGCGCGACAGCACCCTCGTCCACGAGCCCGCCTGGTACGCGGCGAACGACGTCGAACTGCACCTCGGGCAGGCCGTCACCGCGATCGACCGCGAGGCCCGCACGGTCCGCCTCGGCGACGGCACCGTCATCCGCTACGACAAGCTGCTCCTGGCCACCGGCTCCGAGCCGCGCCGCCTCGACGTCCCCGGCACCGACCTCACCGGCGTCCACCACCTGCGCCGGCTCGCCCACGCCGACCGGCTCCGCCAGGTCCTCGCCGGCCTCGGCCGGGACAACGGACACCTGGTGATCGCCGGCGGCGGCTGGATCGGCCTGGAGGTCGCCGCCGCCGCCCGCGGCTACGGCGCCGAGGTCACCGTGGTCGAGGCCGACCCCACCCCGCTCCACCGGGTCCTCGGCCCCGAGCTCGGCCAGCTCTTCGCGGACCTCCACAGCGACCACGGCGTCCGCTTCCACTTCGGCGCCCGGCTCACCGAGATCGTCGGCCAGGACGGCCTGGTCCTCGCCGTCCGCACCGACGACGGCGAGGAGCACCCGGCGCACGCCGTCCTCGCCGCGATCGGCGCCGCCCCCCGCACCGCCCTCGCGGAGAACTCCGGGCTCGCCCTCGTGGACCGGGCCGACGGCGGCGGCGTCGCCGTCGACGAGTCCCTGCGCACCTCCGACCCCGACGTCTTCGCCGCCGGGGACGTGGCCGCCGCCCACCACCCGCTCCTGCGCACCCGGCTCCGCGTCGAGCACTGGGCCAACGCCCTCAACGGCGGCCCCGCCGCCGCCCGCGCCATGCTCGGCAAGCCCGTCTCGTACGACCGGGTGCCGTACTTCTTCACCGACCAGTACGACCTGGGCATGGAGTACTCGGGCTGGGCGCCCCCCGGCTCGTACGACCAGGTCGTGGTCCGCGGCGACACCGGCAAGCGCGAGTTCATCGCCTTCTGGCTCAAGGACGGGCGCGTCCTCGCCGGGATGAACGTGAACGTGTGGGACGTCACAGAGCCCATCCAGAACCTCATCCGCGCCCGGACGCCGGTGGACCCGGAGGCCCTGGCGGACCCCTCCGTACCCCTGGACGGGCTGATCTGATCACCGCCGCTCCCACGTAGACTTCACGCGTGGCAGGCAGGATCAACGACGACGACGTGAAGGCGGTGCGGGACGCGGTCCCGATCGACGCCGTCGTGTCCGAATACCTCCAGCTGCGCAACGCGGGCGGCGGGAACCTCAAGGGGCTCTGCCCCTTCCACGACGAGAAGTCGCCCTCCTTCCAGGTCAGCCCGAGCAAGGGGCTCTTCCACTGCTTCGGCTGCCAGGAGGGCGGCGACACCATCGCCTTCGTGATGAAGATCGACCACCTCTCCTTCTCGGAGACGGTCGAACGCCTCGCCGCCAAGGCGGGCATCACGCTCCGGTACGAGGAGGGCGGCTACAACCCCGGCCACCAGCGCGGCGAACGCATCCGCCTGATCGAGGCCCACCAGGTCGCCGCCCGCTACTACGCCGACCAGCTCGGCTCCGCCGAGGCCGAGATCGGCCGCGCGTTCCTCGCCGAGCGCGGCTTCGACCAGGCCGCCGCCGAGCACTTCGGCGTCGGCTACTCCCCGGCCGGCTGGGACCACCTCACCCGCTTCCTACGCGGCAAGGGCTTCTCCGACAAGGAGCTGATCCTCTCCGGACTCTCCCAGGACGGCCGCCGCGGCCCCATCGACCGCTTCCGCGGCCGGCTCATGTGGCCGATCAGGGACGTCGGCGGCGAGATCGTCGGCTTCGGCGCGCGCAAGCTCCGCGACGACGACAACGGCCCCAAGTACCTCAACACCCCCGAGACCCCGATCTACAAGAAGTCCCAGGTCCTCTACGGCATCGACCTCGCCAAGAAGGAGATCGCCAAGACCAGCCGGGCCGTCGTCGTCGAGGGCTACACCGACGTCATGGCCTGCCACCTCGCCGGGGTCACCACCGCCATCGCCACCTGCGGCACCGCCTTCGGCGGCGACCACGTCAAGATCCTCCGCCGCCTCCTCATGGACAACGGCTCGGCCCGCGTCATCTTCACCTTCGACGGCGACGCCGCCGGCCAGAAGGCCGCCCTGCGCGCCTTCGAGGACGACCAGAAGTTCGCCGCCGAGACGTACATCGCCGTCGCTCCCGAGGGCATGGACCCCTGCGACCTGCGGCTCGCCAAGGGCGACGAGGCCGTGGCGGACCTGGTCGAACCCCGCACCCCGCTCTTCGAGTTCGCCCTCCGCCAGATCGTGGCCCGGTACGACCTGGACACCCCCGCCGGCCAGGCCGCCGCCCTGAACGAGGCCGCCCCGATCGTCGCGAAGCTGAAGGACCCCTCGATGCGCCAGCGGGTCGCGGTCAAGCTCGCGGGGCTGCTCGGCATCATGGAGGACCAGTTCGTCGTGCGGCGGGTCAGCCGGATCGCCCAGTGGCAGCGCGGCAAGGGCGACGCCCCGCAGCCCGCCCGGCAGCGCTCGTACGACGACGTGCCGGCCCCCGCGGCCCCCGCCGGCCCCGCGCTCAACCTGCGCAGCCCCGCCCACCGCACCGAGCGGGAGCTTCTTAAGCTGGCGCTGCAACGGCCCGAGCTGGTCTCTCCCTTCTTCGACGCGTACGGGGTGGACGAGTTCACCGCCCCGCCGTACGCGGCCGTCCGGCAGTGCATCCACGACGCGGGCGGAGCCGACGGCGCCCCCGCCGACTACATCGACGCCGTTCTCGCCGCCGCGCCCAACGACACCGTCCGCACCCTCGTGCGCGAGCTCGCCGTGGAGAGGATCCTCGCCGCCAAGGGCGCGGACGAGGTCTACGCGTCCGTGCAGTTGGTCGAGGTCCGGCGCCGTGCGGTGGACCGTCGCATCGATCAGCTCAACGCCGCGCTGAAGCGGCTCAGCCACACGAACCCGGAGCAGGTGGGCGCCGCCCAGCAGGAGGTCTTCGTCCTCCAGCAGTACAAGGTGGCGCTGCAAGCGCACGGCGCCGCCGCGCTCTGACGCACGGTCACCCGGCGGCCTCAAAAAGTCACCGCACGCCCCTCGTGGCGGCGATGTGTCGTACCCCACACTGGATGACGGTGCCGTTCCGCTCCTCCTGGAGGTCGCCCGCCGTGCAGACCCAGACCGTGCCGCAGGACCAGCAGGACCAGCAGGACCGGGCAAAGTCCGACGAGAACGTGGAAGATGCGGAGGAGCCCGCGGCCGTCCCGGCCCGGCGCCACCGCCCGGACCCCGGAGGCAACGGCCCCTCCTCCGACCTCTTCCGCCAGTACCTGCGCGAGATCGGCCGCATCCCGCTCCTCACCGCCGAGGAGGAGGTCGAACTGGCCCGCCGCGTCGAGGCCGGCCTCTTCGCGGAGGAGAAGCTGGCCAACACCCCGGACCTGGACACCCGCCTGGCGGGCGACCTGGACCGGCTGGTCGTCCTCGGCCGGATCGCGAAGCGCAGGCTCATCGAGGCCAACCTGCGCCTCGTCGTCTCCGTCGCCAAGCGGTACGTGGGCCGGGGCCTGACCATGCTCGACCTCGTCCAGGAGGGCAACCTCGGCCTCATCCGGGCCGTCGAGAAGTTCGACTACGCGCGCGGCTACAAGTTCTCCACGTACGCCACCTGGTGGATCCGCCAGGCCATGTCCCGCGCCCTCGCCGACCAGGCCCGCACCATCCGCGTCCCCGTCCACGTCGTGGAACTCATCAACCGGGTCGTCCGCGTCCAGCGCCGCATGCTCCAGGAGCGCGGCTACGAACCCACCCCCGAAGAGGTCGCCGCCCAGCTCGACCTGCCCCCCGAGCGCATCGGGGAGGTCCTCCGCCTCGCCCAGGAACCGGTCTCCCTGCACACCCCCGTCGGCGAGGAGGAGGACGTCGCCCTCGGCGACCTCATCGAGGACGGCGACGCGGCCTCCCCCGTCGAGTCCGCCGCCTTCCTCCTCCTCCGCCGCCACCTGGAGGACGTCCTCTCCACCCTGGGCGAACGCGAACGCAAGGTCGTCCAGCTCCGCTACGGCCTGGACGACGGCCGCCCCCGCACCCTGGAGGAGATAGGGCAGCTCTTCGGCGTCACCCGCGAACGCATCCGCCAGATCGAGTCCAAGACCCTCGGCAAACTCCGCGACCACACCTACGCGGACCAGCTGCGCGGCTACCTCGACTAGGGCCTGTCCGGCGGCCCGTACCGCGTGCCCCGCGGGGAAGTGGTACGGGCCGCCCGGCCGTCAGTCCACCTCCGCCACCGCCTGCGCGAACTGCGCCGCGTACAGCCGGGAGTAGGCGCCGCCCGAGGACAGCAGCTCCTCGTGGGTGCCCTGCTCCACGATCGCGCCGTTCTCCATCACCAGGATCACGTCCGCGTCCCGGATCGTGGAGAGCCGGTGGGCGATCACGAACGAGGTGCGGCCGTGCGCGAGGCGGGCCATCGCCTTCTGGATCAGGACCTCGGTACGGGTGTCCACCGAGCTGGTGGCCTCGTCCAGGACGAGGATCACCGGGTCGGACAGGAACGCGCGCGCGATGGTGATCAGCTGCTTCTCGCCCGCGCTCACCCCCGAGCCCTCGTCGTCCAGGACCGTGTCGTACCCGTCGGGCAGGGTCCGGACGAAGCGGTCGGCGTGCGCGGCCCGCGCCGCCTCCTCGACCTCCTCCCGGGTCACCGGCCGCGTCGCGCCGTACGCGATGTTGTCCGCGATCGTCCCGCCGAAGAGCCAGGTGTCCTGGAGGACCATCCCGATCCCGCTCCGCAGCCCCTCCCGCGACATCCTCGCGACGTCCACCCCGTCCAGGGTGATCCGGCCGCCCGTCACCTCGTAGAACCGCATCAGCAGGTTCACCAGGGTCGTCTTGCCCGCGCCCGTCGGACCGACGATCGCGACCGTCTGCCCCGGCTCCACCGTCAGGGACAGGTCCTCGATGAGCGGCTTGTCCTCCTCGTAGCGGAAGGAGACGTGCTCCAGCGCGACCCGGCCGCGCGACTCCAGCGGCTTCTCACCCGTCGGGGCGTCCGGCTCCTGCTCCTCCGCGTCGAGCAGCTCGAAGACCCGCTCCGCCGAGGCCACGCCCGACTGCACCAGGTTCGCCATCGACGCCACCTGCGTCAGCGGCATCGAGAACTGGCGCGAGTACTGGATGAAGGCCTGCACGTCGCCGATGGAGAGCGTGCCGCTCGCCACCCGCAGCCCGCCGACCACGGCCACCAGGACGTAGTTGATGTTCGAGACGAAGAACATCACCGGCTGCATCACGCCGGAGTTGAACTGCGCCTTGAACCCGGCCTCGTACAGCGCCTCGTTCTGCTCGCGGAAGTCCTTCGCGGACTCCTCCTGCCGCCCGAAGACCTTCACCAGGGCGTGCCCGGTGTACATCTCCTCGATGTGCGCGTTGAGCGTGCCCGTGGACCTCCACTGCTGCACGAAGTGCGGCTGCGAGCGCTTGCCGATCCGCGCCGCCACGACCACCGACACCGGGACCGTCACCAGGGCCACCAGGGCGAGCAGCGGCGAGATCCAGAACATCATCGCGAGCACGCCGACGATCGTGAGCAGCGAGTTGATCAGCTGGCCCATCGACTGCTGGAGCGTCTGCGAGACGTTGTCGATGTCGTTGGTCGCCCGGGACAGCACCTCGCCGCGCTTGGCCCGGTCGAAGTACGACAGCGGAAGCCGCGCCAGCTTCGTCTGGACGTCCTCCCGCATCCGGTAGACCGTCCGGTTGATCACCGTGATCGACAGGCGGGTGGCCACCAGCATCAGCAGGCCCGCCGCCACGTACACCGCGAGGACCAGGAGCAGCACCCGGCCCACGGCGGAGAAGTCGATCCCCTGCCCCGGGGTGAAGTCGACGCCGGACAGCATGTCCGCCATGCCGTCCTGCCCGTCGGCGCGCAGCCCCGCCAGGGTCTCCGCCTTCGTGGCGCCCGGGTCCGTCTGCCGCCCGACCACCCCGGCGAAGATCAGGTCCGTCGCCCGGCCCAGGATCTTCGGCCCGATCACGGAGGCCGCCACCGAGAGCACGCAGGCGATCAGCATCACCCAGAGCGCGCCGCGCTCGGGCGCCAGCTGCCGCAGCAGCCGCTTGCCCGAGCCCTTGAAGTCCATCGACCGCTGGTCGGGGCCGCCACCGGCCATCATGCGTCCGCCAGGACCGGCCATCAGGCTGCCTCCGCCTCGGTCAGCTGGGAGAGCACGATCTCCCGGTACGTCTCGTTGTCCGCCATCAGCTCGTGGTGCCGCCCGGTGCCCACGACCCGGCCCCCGTCCAGGACCACGATCCGGTCGGCGTCCCGGATGGTCGCCACCCGCTGGGCGACGATCACCACCGTCGAGTCGGCCGTCTCCTCCGCGAGCGCGGCCCGCAGCAGCGCGTCCGTCTCGTAGTCGAGCGCGGAGAACGAGTCGTCGAACAGGTAGATCTCCGGCCGCTGCACGAGCGTCCGCGCGATCGCGAGCCGCTGCCGCTGCCCGCCGGAGACGTTGGTGCCGCCCTGCGCGATCGGCGCGTCCAGACCGTGCTCCAGGTTCCGCACGAAGTCGGCGGCCTGGGCGACCTCCAGGGCGTGCCACAGCTCCTCGTCGGTCGCGTCCGGCTTCCCGTACCGCAGGTTCGTCGCCACCGTCCCCGAGAAGAGGTACGGCTTCTGGGGCACGAGCCCGACGGTCCGCGCCATGAGCGCGGGGTCGAGGGCGCGCACGTCCACGCCGTCCACGAGGACCTCGCCGCCGGTCGCGTCGAAGAGCCGGGGCACGAGCCCGAGGAGGGTCGACTTGCCGCTGCCCGTCGAACCGATGATCGCGGTGGTCTCGCCGGGCCGGGCGACCAGCCCGACGTCCTTGAGGACCGGCTCCTCCGCGCCCGGGTAGCGGAACTCCGCGCCCCGCACCTCCAGGTGCCCGCGCCGGTCCAGCGCCGTCACCGGCTCGGCCGGCGGCACCACGCTGGACCCGGTCGCCAGGACCTCCTCGATGCGCTCGGCGCACACCTCGGCGCGCGGCACCATCATGAACATGAAGGTGGCCATCATGACGGCCATCACGATCTGCATCAGATAGGCGAGGAAGGCGGTCAGCGCGCCGATCTCCATGTCGCCGCCGTCGATGCGGTGCGCGCCGAACCAGACCACGGCCACGCTGGACACGTTCACGACCGTCATCACCGTCGGGAACATCAGCGCCATCAGCCGGCCGGTCGCCATCGACACGTCGGTCAGCCCGGCGTTGGCCCCCCGGAAGCGCTCCTCCTCGTACCCGTCCTTCACGAAGGCCCGGATGACCCGGTTGCCGGTGATCTGCTCGCGCAGCACCCGGTTCACCGTGTCGAGGCGTGTCTGCGTGGTCCGGAAGAGCGGCCGCATCCGCCGCACGATCAGCGACACGGAGACGCCGAGCACCGGCACCACCGCGAGCAGCACGCCCGACAGCGGCACGTCCTGGCCGAGCGCCATCACGATGCCGCCGACGCACATGATGGGCGCGGAGACCATCAGCGTGAACGCCATCAGGACCAGCATCTGGACCTGCTGCACGTCGTTGGTCGTACGGGTGATCAGCGAGGGCGCGCCGAAGTGCCCCAGCTCCCGGGCGGAGAAGGACTGCACCCGGTCGAAGACGGCGGCGCGCACGTCCCGGCCGAGGGCGGACGCGGTCCGCGCGCCGTAGTACACGGCTCCGACGTTGCAGACGACCTGCACGACGGAGACGCCGACCATCAGGGCGCCGAAGCGGAGGATGTAGCCGGTGTCCCCGTGCACGACACCGTTGTCGATGATGTCGGCGTTCAGGGTCGGCAGGTAGAGGCTCGCGCAGGTCTGCAGGAACTGGAGCAGCACGAGCAGCGCGATGGGTTTTCGGTGGGGCCGTAGGTGGGTCCGGAGAAGTCTTATGAGCACGGGACTTACTATCGCCCGCGGCCCGGGGCCGTTACGACCGGTTTCCGGGGCGGTGGAAACCCTGGGGAATTCTTTGCGAAGGGGCCCCGCGGCCCCCCGCGCACCGCCCCGGACCGGCGGAGGTCACCTGCCGAACGCGCCCGGGTGGATCTGCTCCCGCGTTGCCGTGTACTGCTGCCGCACGGCCCGCCCCGCCGCCAGTTCGTCCGCCGGCTCCAGGACCTGCGCGGCGGCGCCCTGCCAGGCCGGGGGAGCGGAGGGCGACAGGGTGCCCCGCGCGACCCCGAGGGCCCAGGCGGCCTGCCGGGCCGCGCCGAGCGCCGCGTAGTCGGCCGGCTGGGGGACGACGACCTGCGCGCCGAAGATCGCCGGAGAGAGCGCCTGCACCGCGTGCAGCGCGGCGGCGGGACCGAGCAGGAACACCCGCCGCACCTCCACGCCCCGCCCGCGCAGCACGTCCAGGGCGTCGGCGAGCGCGCAGAGCATCCCCTCGAACGCCGCCCGTGCCAGGTGCTCGGGCTTCATCGACTCGCGCCGCAGCCCGCTGAGCGTGCCCGCCGCGTGCGGCAGGTTCGGGGTCCGCTCGCCCTCCAGGTAGGGCAGCAGGACGAGCCCGGAGGCGCCCGGCGTGGACTTGAGGGCGAGCGCGGAGAGCTCGTCCAGGGAGTCGAGGCCCAGCATCTCGGCGGCGCCGCGCAGTGCCCGTACCGCGTTGGAGGTGGAGACGACCGGCAGGTGCATGCCGGTGGCGTCGGCGAAGGAGGTGATCATGCCGCCGGGGTCGGCGAGGGCCTCGTGGTGCACGGCCATCACGGAGCCGGAGGCGCCGAGGGAGACGACCGCGTCGCCGGGGCCGAGCCCCAGGCCGAGCGCGGCGGCCATGGTCTCGCCGGTGCCGGCGGAGATCAGCAGTCCTTCGGGGGTGGTGCCGGCGGCGTCGGAGGGCCCGAGGACCTCGGGGAGCGCGGCCCGGTGCCCGAGCGCGAGCTCGACCAGGTCGGGACGGTACGCGCCGGTGCCGGCCGACCAGTAGCCGGTGGCGGAGGCGGCGCCCCGGTCGGTGGTGCGGCGCGCGGGGCGGCCGAGGAGCTGCCAGACCAGCCAGTCGTGCGGCTGGAGGACGAGGGCGGTGCGCCGGGCGTGCTCGGGCTCGGTGCGGGCCAGCCAGCGCAGCTTGGCGACCGGCTGCCCGGAGGCGGGCACGCTGCCGACGGCCTCGGCCCAGGCCTGCCGCCCGCCGAGGGAGTCGATCAGATCGGCGGCGGCGACCTGTGCCCGCTTGTCGTTGCGCACGAGCGCGGGCCGGACGAGGCCGCCCTGCGCGTCGAGCGGCACGACCCCGTGCTGCTGCGCGGAGACGCCGATGGCCTCCACGCCCTCCAGGAGACCGCCGGTGGCGGCCTCCCCGAGCGAGAGCAGCCAGGTCTGCGGATCGACGTCCACGGCCTTCGGCTCACCGGGGTGCGGGGCGTACCCCTGGCGCAGTACGGCACCCGTGTCGGTGTCACAGACGACGATGCGTGTGAACTCAGCAGAGCTGTCCAGTCCGGCGACTATCCCCATGACAGAGATTCTGCCGCACGCGGGGCCTCAGGTGTTGCTGGTGCCCCACTCCTCGTTCTCGACCTTTCCGTTGCTCTGTCCCCGCTCGCGCAGCGCGTGGACCTTGTCGGCCACGGCGGGCGGCAGGTGGTCGCCCACCTTGTCGCCCACGACGTGCGCAGCCTTGCCGGCGACCTGCCGCCCGGTCTGGGCGGCGGACTCGGCGGCGTTGCGCACCGCCGGGTTCTGGCCGATGTCCTTGGCGGACTTCTTCAACTTCTCGTACTGCTCGCGTCCGGCCCGCGTGCCGAAGACGTAACCGAGGGCGAGTCCCGTGACGAACGTCAGCTTGTATCGCATGGCCACCACCTTCCCTGGAGAGCTTCCTTGATGCATCGCTGGTGCCCACGGCGGTGCCACGGCGATACCGATTGGCGGAGCACCCCCCTGCTTGCGCTAATGTATGTGTCGCAGCGAGCGCGCGCCGCCCGGGAAGGCCCGAGGTGGATCCGTTCGGTGCAACGCAGCAATCCCCTGTAGCTCAATTGGCAGAGCAGCCGGCTGTTAACCGGCAGGTTACTGGTTCGAGTCCAGTCGGGGGAGCGCGATCCCCTGTAGCTCAATTGGCAGAGCATTCGGCTGTTAACCGGAGGGTTGCTGGTTCGAGTCCAGCCGGGGGAGCGGAACGGAAGAGGACCCTTCGGGGTCCTTTTTCGCGTCCGGGGGAACCGCGCGGGGCGCGGCGGGGTCTTCATGGTCGGCAGAGCCGATCTTCCGGAGCAGGAGATCGTATGAGCGGCTATGCTGCGGCAGACGGCGCGCACACATGTACGCGCCTCACCGAACGGGGCGGTAGCTCAGCCGGTTAGAGCAGCGGACTCATAATCCGTCGGCCGTGGGTTCGAGTCCCACCCGCCCCACTCACCGTTCGTGAGCGCAGGAAGGTTTTGCCCGCGGATGCGCCGGGCACCGTGATGCCTGCGCCCACGATGCACCCGTCGTGACGCGCGCCACCAGAGGGACACGCCGGAATCACCCGTTCGTCACTCAGACTGCCTTTCGAGCGCGCGTGCGCCCGTGCCCCGCGCCGGCGGGGGAGCCGGTGCGGAGCGCGGGGGCGGGCCGGTCAGTAGGTCAGGATCCCCGGGTCCGAGACGTCCGGGGCGCCCGTCTCCACGTGGCCCGCGAGGCGGCGGAGGTAGTCGGGGGAGGCGGGCGAGGTGACCGTCACGTCGTACCAGCGGTGGCCGGCGGTCAGGGCGACGGTGTGGGCGACCGTGGCGCCCCGCGGGACCTGGACGGTGCGCGGTGCGCCCCCGTAAGCGTCGGTGATCGTCACCGTCGTGGTCGCACCCGGGTTGGTGAGGACCAGGTCCAGGTGGCCCGTGCCGGAGTTGTGGCGGGCGGCGACCTCCGGGACGGGCGCCTTGCCGGGGGAGCGGAAGCGGCGCAGGAAGCCGTTCGGGCCGTGGACCGTGAGGTCGGTGACACCGGCCGAGTACTTCGTGTTCCAGGTGTCCGCGATCGACTTCCCCGCCTCGGCCGTGTACGTCCAGGGCGCGTCCGTGCGGTTCGCCGAGGTGACGTGGAACTGGGCGCCCGCGCCGGGGCCCGCGCCGAAGGTCAGGCGGTAGGTGCCGGCCGCCGTGTCGGCGGTGCCGTCCACGTACGGCGCGTACCTCAGAGGGCGGGTCGGCTTCGCGCCCCGCTCCTGGCGGGGCATCGTGCCCGTCGCGGGCGCGGTGGCCGGGAAGTCGGGGTGGCGGCTGCGGTCCGGCGGGTAGTAGCCGGCGGTCGGTGGCAGCGCGGCCGGCCGGGCGTCCGTGCGCGTGAAGTCGAAGGCCGAGGTCAGATCGCCGCAGACGGCCCGGCGCCAGGGGGAGATCTGCGGCTCCCGGACGCCGAAGCGCGCCTCCATGAAGCGGATGACCGAGGTGTGGTCGAAGGTCTCCGAGCAGGTGTAGCCGCCCTTCGACCAGGGCGAGACGACGATCATCGGGACGCGGGGACCGAGGCCGTAGGGCCCGGCCACGTAGCCGGTCTTCCCCGGGAAGTGGTCCAGGGCGGTCGCGACCGTGGAGAGGCCCTGCGCCGCCGAGGCCGGGACGTACGGCGGGACCACGTGGTCGAAGAAGCCGTCGTTCTCGTCGTACGTGACGAACAGGGCCGTACGGGCCCACACGTCCGGGTTCGAGGTCAGCGCGTCCAGGACCTGAGCGATGTACCAGGCGCCGTAGTTGGCGGGCCAGTTGGAGTGCTCCGAGAAGGCCTCCGGGGCCGCGATCCAGGAGACCTCCGGCAGCCGGCCGCCCTGGACGTCGGCGCGCAGCCGGTCGAACAGGCCCTCGCCGTTCTTGGCGTCCGTGCCCGTGCGGGCCTTGTCGTACAGCGGGTTGCCCGGCCGGGCGTTCCGGTAGCTGTTGAAGTAGAGCAGGGAGTTGTCGCCGTAGTTGCCGCGGTACGCGTCGCTGATCCAGCCCCAGTGACCCGCCGCGTCCAGGCCGTCGCCGACGTCCTGGTAGATCCGCCAGGAGACCCCGGCCGCCTCCAGGCGCTCCGGGTACGTCTTCCAGCCGTACCCCGCCTCGGCGTTGTCGAGGACCGGGCCGCCGCCCGTGCCGTCGTTCCCGGTGTGCCCGCTCCACAGGTAGTAGCGGTTCGGGTCGGTGGAGCCGATGAACGAGCAGTGGTACGCGTCGCAGATCGTGAACGCGTCGGCGAGCGCGTAGTGGAACGGGATGTCCTCACGCGTGAGGTACGCCATCGTGGCCCTGGTCTTGGCCGGGATCCACTGGTCGTACCGGCCCTTCGCGAAGGCCTTCTGGCCGCCCGCCCAGTCGTGGTTGAGGCCCTGGAGGAACTCCATGCCGAGGCGGGCGCTCTCCGGCCGGAACGGCAGCGTCACCCTGGAGCCGTCGGACTGGTTCCAGACGGACTTGCCGCTGGGGAGCGTCACCGGGCGGGGGTCGCCGAAGCCCCGTACGCCCTTCATCGCGCCGAAGTAGTGGTCGAAGGAACGGTTCTCCTGCATCAGGACCACGATGTGCTCGACGTCCTGCAGGGTGCCGGTGGAACCCTGCGCCGGTATCGCGGCGGCGCGGGCGATGCTCTCCGAGAGCAGGGTGAACGCGGCGGCGCCGCCGGTCAGCTGGAGGAACCGGCGGCGGTCGAGGTCGGCCATGGGGGAGTTCTCCTCCGGGGTGGGGGCACGGGCGGGGGCGTGCGTGCGGCGGCCGGGCTCCTGCCCGGCGGGCGCCCCAAGGACAGCGCCCGCGGGCCACCGCCCGGCGGCCGTCCCATGGCTGCCCGCCGTACGGCGGACGAACCCCCCGTGCCGCTCGTGCGAAGGTCCCGGTGCGCGCGGGCGGCACCGGGACCTTCGTACGGCTCCTACGGGAGGAGGCGGCCGGTCACTCGACGACCAGCTCGACCTCGATGTTGCCGCGGGTGGCCTTGGAGTACGGGCAGAAGGCGTGGGTCTTCTTCAGGAGGGCCAGGCCCGCCTCGCCCTGGAGGTGGTCGGGGAACTCGGCGCGCATGACGACCGCGAGGCCGAAGCCGCCGTCGGCGGGGTCCTTGCCGATGGAGACCTCGGCGGTGACGGAGGCCTCGGAGACGTCGATCTTCTCCTGGCGGGCGACCACGCCCATCGCGCTGGCGAAGCAGGCCGCGTAGCCGGCGGCGAAGAGCTGTTCGGGGTTGGTGCCCTGTCCGTTGCCGCCGAGGGCCTGCGGGTGGGCGAGGGGGAGGTCGATGTGGCCGTCGGAGCTGACGGCGCGGCCCTCGCGGCCGTTGGCGGTGGCGACGGCGGTGTAGATCGCGTCCATGGGGTCCTCTTCCGTCCTGGTGCTGTCCTGCGGATGCGGTGGTCCTTCATTTGTAGCGCGCGATTAAGTTGTGCGCAACTCAATCGCGCGTGAGGTCACTCGCGTATCCTGGAGGCATGGAGACGCCCGACACCCTCCCCGAGGGGGACTTCCTCCGCCTCGACCGGCAGATCTGCTTCTCGCTGCACGCGGCGACCCGCGCCTTCAACGGCGTCTACCGCGAGGCCCTCAAGGAGCTCGGGCTCACCTACCCCCAGTACCTCGTGATGCTCGTCCTCTGGGAGCACCGCGAGCTGTCCGTGAAGGGCATCGGGGAGCGGGTGCGGCTCGACTCCGGGACCCTGTCGCCACTGCTCAAGCGGCTCGAAGCGGCCGGGCACGTCGAGCGGCGGCGCAGCCCCGAGGACGAGCGGTCGGTCACCGTGCGCCTCACGGAGGAGGGGGCCGCGCTGCGGGAGAAGGCCCTCGGCGTGCCGCGCCGGATCGCCGCCGCCACCGGCCTCGACCTCGCGGAACTCGGCGACCTGCGCGAACGGCTCCACGCGCTGGCCGTCCGGCTCGACGCGGTCGGCCCCGACGACCTCTCCGGCTGCGCCTGACCTCCCTCAGGGGGCGGTCAGCCCCGCGCGCGCGTGGTTCAGGCCGAGCAGGACGCACACGTCCGTCAGGAGCGGTACGTGATAGGCGAGCGGCCGGGGGCCCGCCTGGTCCGGGCGCGACGTGAAGCCGCCGTCCGGCCGCTGCCGCTCCAGGAGGTGGCGCACCGCCCGCGCGGTCGCGGCCCGCGTGCCCGGTGTGCGGGCCACGGCGATCAGCGCGTACGCCGTGCTGATCGGGTCGCTCGGGTCCGCCGGCACGTGCCCCCAGCCGCCGTCCGGGTGCTGGGTGGCGAGCAGCCGGGCCACCGCCCGCGCCCGGGCCCGCGCGGCGCCGGCCGCCGCCGGGTGGCCGGGCGCCACCGCGAGGAAGGAGTCGTGGGCGAGGACGGTGCGGAAGAGGGCGTTGCTCTCGTTGAGGCTCCAGCTGCGTTCGCATGGGCCGGCCGCCTCCTGCCGGGCCGTGACGAACCGGACGGCGGCCGCGACCGCCGCGCGGTGCGCGGGCTCGGGGGCCAGCGCGTTCACCGCCGCCGCCGTTATCGCCACCTCGGAGGCCGTCCCGCGTTCGAAGGTGGGGAAACCGCCGTCCGCGCCCTGCCGGGCGAGCAGGTACCGCTCGCCGGCCGCCACCCGGGCCCCGTACCGCCCGGGGGCCGTCGTCCGCAGGAACTCCACGCAGTACGCCGTGTCGTCCACGTCGCTCTGCCCGACCCCCCGGTCGAACCCCCAGCCCCCGTCCGGGTTCTGTTGGCGCGCCAGCGCTTCCGCGAGGGCCCGCAGGACGGGCGCGGGCGCCCCCGCGCCGGCCAGGGCGAGACCGCCCGTCGCCGTCGCGAACACGTCCATGCCCGTGAGGAACGGCACCCCGCCGTCCTCACACAGCACCTCCCGCAGCTCCCGCGCCCGCGCCCGGACGGCCGCCGCGTACCGGGGCCGCAGCCGCAGCGCGAGCAGGGCGAGGAGCCGGGCGAGATGGTTGCCGTACGGGGGCGGGCCGGGGAGCGCGCAGGGCTCCAGGGTCCGCCAGTCGTCCTCGGCGACGCGCTCGGGCGAGCGGGTGCCGAAGGCGTGCAGGACCTTCAGGGCGGCCATCTCCGTGATCAGCCAGCGCTGCTGTCCACGCGCCTCGAACGCGCGGTCCGGGTCGGGGACCTCGGGGAACGCGTCGGCGCCCAGCTCCGCCAGGACCGTCCGGAACATCAGCTGCTTGCGCCCGGCGGTGAAGTGGTCGAAACCGCCGAGCAGCCGGGCCAGGGCGCCCCGCCCGTCCGCGTACTCGCCGAGGGCCGCGCGGGCCGCCGCCTCCTGCACGGGATCGGGGGCGCCTTCGTCCAGGCCGGTCTTCAGGTGCCGCGTGAGCCGCTCCCGTGCGTCCGGGTCCACCTCCGTCGCCGTCAGCAGCCGCAGGGCCAGGGCGGATTCCAGCATCCGGCCGTCGCAGGGCGCCCGCAGCAGGCCGTCCGGCCCGGCGGCGGCCGTGAGCCGGGTGGCGAGCCGGGCCCGCGCCCGGTCGAGCGGGCCCGCACCGGGCGCGGGCCGGGCCGGCAGGGGGCCGGGGACGGCGAGGGAGGCGCGGGGTAAGGGCAGCGCGCGGTACGTCATGGCGAGGGGTGTCCTAGGG